>MUNG01000170.1 GCA_002154585.1 Streptomyces pseudogriseolus | reverse complement strand
CCGGCACCGGCGACCAGGACGGACAGCCGGGACAGGACACCGACGGCACCGACGACACCGGCACGGGGACCGAGGACGGAACCGGGACCGGTGACGACAACGGCACCGACGGCTCCGCCTCGTCCTCCCCGTCCGCCACCGCCTCCCCGTCGGCCACCGCCCCCACGCCCAGCCCCAGCGCGAGCGCCCCGGCCGAGGAGGACCCGGAGCTCTGCGTCGACGAGAACGGCGAGAGCACGGCCTCCCTGAGCGACGACCTGCGCAGCGGTCTGTCGGGTCTGCCCGAGACGATCGTCGCGGGGAGCGGCTGGACCACGTTCTCCTTCGACGTCTCCAACCGCGGCGACGAGGACATCACGGACATCAAGCCGCTGATCGGCGTCGCCGCCGTCGGCTGGGAGGACGTCCGGGACTACTCCGGCCGGATCACGGTCCAGGCGTACGACAGGGCGACCGGGAAGTGGAACACGCTCGCGGGCGCCGCGGGCGAGGGTGCCACGTTCGCCGCGTTCTCGCTGGGCGCGGGCCAGTCCGTGTCGTACCAGCTGCGGCTGTCCGTCAGCGGCGAGGTGCCGGACGCGCTCGGCCTCACCGGCGGTTTCGCCGAGTACTCGGACACCGAGGGCTGCTGGGTCGCCGACGACCCGAACGGCTGGATCTACTTCTTCGACATCCTGGCGGCCGGCTCCGACGCCGGTGAGCCGGAGGACGCCAAGCCGCAGACCGGCGGCGTCAAGGAGCTCGACGAGGTCAGCGAGGTCGCCGTCACCGGCAGCCTCGCCGAGACCGGCTCGAACTCCGCCCTGCCGGTGATCGGCCTGGTCGGCGGCGTCGCCGTCGTGGCCGGCGCGGGCGCGCTGTTCGTCGTCCGCCGCCGCAAGGCCGACGCGGAGGCGTGACCGAGGCCGCCCGTGCGGCGGCCCCCTGAACCAGGGGAAAGGACCTGAGCTCGGAGGGGGGCACAGGTCCTTTCCCCTCATTCATGCGCGCGGGCGCTCCTTCTTCGGCGGCACCGCCGGGATGCCCAGGAACGGCAGCTTCAGCGCGCCGAAGGCGTCCGCCGGGACCGCCGGGGACTTCGGCTCCACCGGGCTCAGCCGCCGGTACGTCTCGCCCTGCGCCGGACGCGGGTCCTCCTCGCCCTTGTTGGGCCAGAACGACATCGCCCGCTCCGCCTGCGCGGTGATGGTCAGCGAGGGGTTCACCCCCAGGTTCGCGGAGACCGCGGAGCCGTCGACGACCGTGATGCCGGGGTGTCCGTACAGCCGGTGGTAGGGGTCGATCACGCCTGTCTCGGAGGAGTCGCCGATCGCGCAGCCGCCGAGGAAGTGGGCGGTGAGCGGCATGCCCGTCAGCTCGCCGACGTTGGAGCCGGCGAAGCCGTTGATCTCGGCGGCCAGCGCGGAGGCGCCGTCGGTGGCGGCCTTGATCTGCTTGGGGTTGGGGGCGCCGTGCCCCTGCCGCGCGGTGAGCAGCCCGCGGCCCATCCCGGACGGCTTCACGTACGTGGTCAGGGAGTTGTCCAGGGACTGCATCACCAGGCCGATGATGGTCCGCTCCGACCAGCGCCGGTTGGACAGCGAGCGCAGCAGCAGCCAGGGGTGGCGGGCCGCGTTGCCCAGCCAGCCGAGCACCCGGGCGGCGCCGGAGCCGCCGCCCGCGTACGGCACCTGGAGGATCGACAGGGAGCCCATCGAATTGGAGCCCTTGCCGTAGCGGACCGGCTCGATGTGGGTGTTCGCGTCGGGGTGGATCGACGACGTGATGGCCACGCCCTGGGTGAAGTCGGCCTTCGGCGCGCCGGTGGCCTTGCGGTAGCGCCGGTCGTCGGTCTGCGCGCCGACGAGCGCCTCGGAGTTGGTGCGGGTCAGCTCGCCCAGCCGGTCCGAGAGGTACGGCAGCTGACCGCCCGCCTTCATCCGGTGCAGCAGGGTCTGGGTGCCGTAGGTGCCGGCGGCCAGGACGACCCGGCGGGCGGTGAACATCCGGCCCTTGCCCTTGCGGCGGTCGTCGGTCGGCAGGGTGGCGACGGCGAACCCGCCGCGCGAGTCCTCCGTCACCGACACGACCGTGGTCATCGGGTGCACGACCGCGCCCGCCTTCTCGGCGAGATACAGGTAGTTCTCGTTGAGGGTGTTCTTCGCGCCGTGCCGGCAGCCCGTCATGCACTCGCCGCACTCGGCGCAGGCCCGCCGCGAGGGTCCCGCCCCGCCGAAGTACGGGTCGGGCACCTCCTGCCCGGGCGTGGCCCGCACCTTCCCGTCGGCGTCCTCGCCGTCGCCGAAGAACACCCCGACGGGCGCCATGTGGAAGGTGTCGCCGCAGCCCATCCGCTCGGCGGCCGCCTTCAGGTGCACGTCGGAGGGGGTCATCGTCGGGTTGAGCCGCACGCCGAGCATGCGCCGCGCCTGGTCGTAGTACGGCGCCAGCTCCTCCTGCCAGTCGGTGATGGCGCCCCACTGGGGGTCCTCGAAGAACGGCTTGGGCGGCACGTACAGGGTGTTGGCGTAGTTGAGCGAGCCGCCGCCGACGCCCGCGCCGGCCAGCACCATGACGTTGCCCAGCAGATGGATGCGCTGGATGCCGTACATGCCGAGCTTGGGCGCCCACAGGTAGTTCTTGAGGTCCCAGGAGTTCTTCGGCAGCGCCTCGCGGGTCCAGCGGCGGCCGGCTTCCAGGACGCCGACGGAGTATCCCTTCTCCGTCAGGCGCAGGGCGGTCACGGAGCCGCCGAAGCCGGAGCCGACGACGAGGACGTCGTAGTCGTAAGCGTCTTCAGGCACGGAGGGCTCCCCTTCGAGTTCGCGTGCGGGTCGTGTGTGGCTGGTCGCGCGGCTCTCCGCGCCCGTTCGCGCGTCTCACCGGAACCGGAGTGTCTTCATCAGGCGCAGGCTGCGGCTCATGAAGGCCGCGTACTTCTCGTCGTCCATGCCGAGCGACGGCGCCATCGGCAGCAGCCGCTGCTCGGCGACGGTCTGGGCCTCGGTGTACTTGAGGATCCCCTCCGAGCCGTGCCGGCGGCCGAGACCGGAGTCCTTCATCCCGCCCATCGGGGACTGCACGCTGCCGTACGCGGACGCGTAGCCCTCGTTGACGTTCACCGTGCCGGTGCGCAGGCGGGCGGCGATCTCCCGGCCGCGGCGGGCGTTCCTCGTCCACACCGACGAGTTGAGCCCGTACGACGTCCCGTTGGCGCGCTCGACCGCCTCGTCGTCGGAGGAGAAGCGGTAGACGGAGACGACCGGGCCGAAGGTCTCCTCCGTGCACACGCTCATCGGGGCCTCGACGCCGTCGAGGATGGTCGGCTCGTAGAAGTAGGGGCCGATGTCCGGGCGGGCGGTGCCGCCGGCGAGGACCTTGGCGCCCTTGGCGACGGCGTCCTCGACGTGCCGGGTCACCGCGTCCAGCTGGCGCTGCCCGACCAGGGAGCCCATGTCGGCGCCGTAGGCGAGGGCGGCGCCCAGGCGCAGCGCCTTGGTGCGGGCGGCGAAGCGCTCCAGGAAGGCGTCGGCGACCGCCTCGTGGACGTAGAGCCGCTCGATGGAGATGCACAGCTGGCCGGCGGAGGAGAAGCAGGCGCGGACGGCGCCGGCGGCGGCCTTGTCGAGGTCGGCGTCCTCCAGCACCAGCATGGCGTTCTTGCCGCCGAGTTCGAGGGAGACGCCGACCAGGCGGGCGGCGGCGCCCTGGGCGACCTCGCGGCCGGTGCGGGTGGAGCCGGTGAACGAGACGTAGTCGGCGTGCCGGACGACCTCGGGGCCGACGACCGGGCCCTCGCCGAGGACGACCTGGAACACGTCGGCGGGCAGTCCGGCCTCGATCAGCAGGTCGCGGGCCCACAGCGCGGTCAGGCAGGTCTCCGTGTCGGGCTTCATCACGACGGCGTTGCCCGCGACGAACGCCGGGAGGGCGTCGCCGACGGACAGTTCCAGCGGGTAGTTCCAGGGCGCGATCTGGCCGACGACGCCGCGCGGGTGGCGCAGCTCGGAGACCTTCGTCAGCACCGGCACGGCGCCTGTGTGCCGCTTGGGCCGCAGATAGGCGGCGGCGCGGCGGCCGTAGTGGCGGGCGGCGACGGCGACCGCCTGGACCTCCTCGTGCGCGTGCAGCCGGGCCTTGCCGGTCTCCAGCTGGATCAGGTCCAGCACCTCGGCCTGCCGGCCGAGCACCAGGTCGTGGAAGCGCAGCAGCACGGCGGCGCGCTCCCGGACCGGTGTCCGCGCCCACACGGCCTGGGCGGCGCGGGCCGCGTCGAACGCCTTCGCCACGTCCTCGGGCGTCGACTCGGGCAGGTCGGCCAGCTTCGCGCCGGTGAACGGCGCGTGGCTCGCGGTGCGACCGGAGCCGGCGACGCCCTTGGTGAGCTGGGCGACCAGTTCCGGCGTGACCACGTCGGCGGCGGTGCGTGCGCCCTGGGGGGCGGGGGCCAGGGGGTTGGTGCCGGTCGTTTCCCGGGTCTGCGCGTCCGTCATGAGCCGCAGGGTATGCCTGGCGGAACACTTTGTGTACCCGTCGGTAACAGATTCACCGACCGCTCACACACCGCCAGTGAACGCTGGCACCGAACCCCCTGATCAGGGCGTTGACGCGCCGTCCCGGGCTCAGAGCTTGTGGACGTCCCAGGAGTCGATGACGGTACGGGCGATGTCCCGGCCGTCGTCGGCGAAGTAGCCCGTGCCCGGGTACACGATCCACAGCCGGTACATGTCGCCGCTCGTGTTGCGGTAGTACATGACCCGCACCTCGCGCACCGTCGCCGGGTCGGTCGTCGTCGTGTAGACGATGGTGTTCGTGGCCGCCTCGCGGTCCTTGTACGTGGTCTCGCGCGGCTTGCCCTTCGGGGCGGGCGTGTCGGCGATGCCCCAGCTGTACTCGCCGTCCCTGAGCTCCTCCCAGTGGGCGAACGCGCGCTCCGACGCCGAGCCCTCGATCGCGCCGTCGGTGTCCTCCGCCTTGAGGTCGCGGTTGACCTCGACGCTCACCAGCCCGCTCGGGTCGGTGAAGGAGGCGACGGTCCCGTCCGAGTCCGCGGGCTGCTTGTTCTTCACGAAGCCCTCCGGCACCGCGACGGCGACGCCCACCCGGTCCCCCAGGTCGTACCGCTTCCAGCCGTCCGGCAGCGGCCCCGCGAACGGGTCGGCGATCAGCAGGTACGCGGCCAGCGCTCCCGCGACGACCGCCGCGCCGAGTCCCGTCAGCGTCTTCCGGCCGATCCGTACGCCCTTGCCGCCCTCGGCGAACCGGACCACCTGGGTGGGCGCCGGCGCGGGCGGGTGCGCGGCGGCCTCCAGCGCGGCGCGCACCTGCCGGGCCGTGGGGCGGCGCGCCGGGTCCTTCTGCAGCAGCGCGGTGATGACGTCGGCCAGCGGGCCCCGCGCGGAGGCGGGCGGCGCCGGCGTGGCGTTGAGGACGGACTGGAGGGTGGCCGGCGTGTTGCTGCGCCGGAACGGCGACACGCCCTCCGTCGCCGCGTACAGCACCACGCCGAGCGACCACAGGTCGGAGGCGGGGCCGGGGCGCTGGCCCAGCACCCGCTCCGGGGCGATGTACTCGGGCGAGCCGACGAAGCCGCCGGTGTCGGTCAGGTTGGTGTCGCCCTCGATCCGGGCGATGCCGAAGTCGGTGAGGACGACCCGGTCGTGACGGCCCAGCAGCACGTTGTCCGGCTTGACGTCCCGGTGCAGGACGCCCGCCGCGTGCGCGGCCTCCAGCGCGCCCAGCACCTCCAGGCCGACGCGGGCGGCCTCGCGCGCGGAGAGCGTGCCCTCCTCCTGGAGCACCGCGCCGAGCGAGCGTCCCCGGACGAGCTCCATCACGATCCACGGCCGGCCGTCGACCACGGCGACGTCGTGGACGTTGACCACGGCGGGGTGGTCGAGCCGGGCGGCGGCGCGGGCCTCGCGGCGCATCCGCTCGAAGGCGTTGGCCCGTTCACGTTCGGGAAGGTGGTCGGGGACCCGGGGCTCCTTGACGGCGACCTCGCGGTCCATCGTCTCGTCCTGGGCCCGCCACACGGTGCCCATGCCGCCGTGACCGAGCTTGGCGAGCAGCCGGTAACGCCCGGCGACGACCCGCCCGGCGCCGGGGTCGGCGGCGGACGGACCGGGCGTGTTGGGCGTGCCGGACGCGCCGGGCGTGCTCCGGTCGCCCGCCGGGGCGGACGGGGTCTGCCGGGGTCCGCTCCCCGGCGCGCCGTCCCGTGCGCGGGCGCCGTCCGGCGCGGGACGGCCCGCCCGGTGGTGCGCGGGCGTGTGCGCCTGACCGGCCCCCTGCGGCGGGACCGGGACGGTCGGCGTCGCGT
The DNA here is from genome assembly GCA_002154585.1 of Streptomyces pseudogriseolus. Classification (GTDB taxonomy): domain Bacteria; phylum Actinomycetota; class Actinomycetes; order Streptomycetales; family Streptomycetaceae; genus Streptomyces; species Streptomyces pseudogriseolus. The sequence goes on along the minus strand of MUNG01000170.1, from coordinate 22,728 downwards.
ACGGGTTGCCGGGGTGCGGCACGGCGGCCGGCGGGTTCGGGTCGGGCGGTTGCAGACCATAACTGGTCGGCTCGTTCGCCCCGTTGTGTGCTCCCCCGTCACTGCTCATGGTCCATCCATACCGTGCCGGACCGCCGCCGTTCCACAGCGGGCCGCCACCGGTCACACACCCGTGACCGACGCCGGGACTTATGCCGCTTTGATGCCGCTATGCGGGCGCGTTCCAGAAGGCTGTGCGGGCGAGTGCCATACGCCTACGCGGCCGAGGCGGACGGTGAGGTGTCCGGTGTCGCCGGTGTCCCGCTGCCCGACGGCGTGGCGCCGGCCCCCGTGGGCGTCGGCGCGGTCCGACGCGGGGTGGTGGCGGGCGGCACGGGCCCGGGCGTCGACCCGGTCACGGAGGTGCCGGGCGCGTTGGTGCTCGGCGTGCCGCCGCCTCCCTCACCGTCCCGGTCCTGGAGCAGCAGCGCCCCCGCGGTCACGCCCGCCCCGGCCAGCGCGGCGATCACCAGCGCCGCCACCAGCGCGCCCCGCGTGGGCTGCCGGCGTACGGGACGGCCGCCCGGCGTGTACCGCGGGGCGGCCTCGGGCACCTCCCGCCACACCGGGTGCCGGCGGCGCGGCGGCTCACGGTCCGGGAGCATCTCGAGCGGGGCCGTCTCGGGCGTACGGCCGGTCGCGAGGAAGGCGCGCAGCATCCGTTCGGCCCGGTCGGCGTCCAGCCGCCGGTCCGGGTCGCGCTCCAGCAGGCCGCGCACCACGGGCAGGATGGGCCCGGCCTGCGCGGGCGGCCTGATCTCGTCGACCACCACCGCGTGCAGCACGCCGCTCAGCGAGTCCCGGCGGAACGGCGACTCGCCGCTGAGCGCCGCGCACAGCAGCGCGCCCAGCGACCACAGGTCCGACTCGGGCCCGGTCCGTGCCCCCGACATCCGCTCCGGGGCGGTGTACTCGGGGGAGCCGACGAACGAACCGCTCTCGGTGAGCGTGGTCGAGCCGGGCATCTGGGCGATGCCGAAGTCGGTGAGCAGCACCCGGTCGGTGCCGTTCTCCAGCAGCACGTTGGCGGGCTTGAGGTCCCGGTGCAGCACCCCGGCCGCGTGTGCGGCGCGCAGTGCGCCCAGCAGGTCGACGCCGATCCGCGCGGCCTCCGCCGCGTCCACCGGCCCGTCGGCGGCCATCCGCTCGGCGAGGGACGGTCCGTCGATCAACTCCAGGACGATGTAAGGGCGTTCGTCGTCCTCGACGACGTCGTGCACGACGATGATGTTCGGGTGGCTGAGCTGGGCCAGGGCGCGCGCCTCGCGCAGGGTGCGTTCCCGCTGCCGGCGGGCGTCGGCCGCGGTGAGCGTGTCGTCGAAGGGCAGTTCCTTCACCGCGACGCCCCGGCCGAGCAGTTGGTCCGTGGCCCGCCACACCACGCCCATACCGCCACGCCCGAGTAACTCCTCCAAGCGGTAACGTCCCGCCACGACGCGGGCGTTGGCCCCGTCGGTCCCGTAGTCCGGCTCCCCCTCGGTCACCATGCGCCCATCATGCCCCACCGGATGTGTTCGCTCCGGTACGGCGATTCGGCCAACGGGCGCACGTCCGCGCACGCCGGGGGCGGTCAGGGCTCGCGCCAGCCTCTGAGAATCGTCTCGAACTGCTGCCTGGTGGTCTCCCAGTCCTCGGCGGGCCCGGACATGTAGAGGGCGTACTCCACGCCGTCGCGCGTGAGGTACATCTGGTCCACCGCCCGGCGCGGCCCGGGGAACTCGGTGTCCTTGGGCAGCGCGGTCCAGCTGTACTCCAGGCGCGCCGCCTCGCGGTCGCGGTAGGTCAGGCGCTTGAGATCGATCCGCTGGTAGTCGACGAGACGGCCGCCGATCTGCTGGTCGAGGTCGCTGAGGTGGTCGAACGGGTCGTCGAAGTCGGGGGCGTCGTCGGCGGCTATGCGCAGGAAGTGCTCGCCGCCGTCGGGGGTGTAGTCGACCTGCCGGGTCTCCTCGTCGAACAGCACCCGTTCCCAGTGCTCGCCAGGCAGGACGACGGTGAACCCGAAGGGGTCGCTGCGGCGCACCCACCCCTCGGGCAGGCTGTCCTCGGTGGGTCCGCCGGTGTCCGACACGCCGGGTGTCTTCCCGGGGTCGGCGGTCCCGGTCGGCGACGCCGTGGTGCCGCCGCGGTCGTGCTGCTGCTGGAGCACCACCGCCGTGCCCCCGCCGATGATCGCGGCCAGCGCGACGACCAGCGCGATGGTCCGCCCGCGCGAGCGCCGGCGCCCCACCGCGGGCGTTCCGTACGGTGCCTGAACAGCCGTGGAGCCGCTGCCCCGCGGGGGGACCGGCACGCCGTACGCCGGTGCCGCGGGCGCGCCCGGGTGCGGTCCGGCCTGGCGCGGCGGCGGGACGTGTGTGTTCACGGCCTGGGTGGGCACGTACTCCTGCGCCGCGCGGGGGCGGCGTCCCTCCGCGGCCTCGGCGAGCATCTGCTCGGCCGTCGCGGCGTCGGGCCGGGTGGCCGGATCCTTCCGCAGAAGCGCGCCGATGACGGGCGCGAGCGGGCCGGCGTGCTGGAGCGGATCGGCCTCCTCCTCCACGACGGCCTGCATGGTGGTGAGCGGCGAGGTGCGGCGGAACGGCGACATGCCCTCCACCGCGGTGTAGAGGGTCGCGCCGAGCGCCCACAGGTCGGACGCGGGGCCGGGGTCGTGACCGCGGACCCGTTCGGGCGCCAGGTAGTCGACGGACCCGACGACCTCGCCGGTGCGGGTGATGGCCGCGTCGCCGTCTATCTGCGCGATGCCGAAGTCGGTGAGCAGCACCCGGCCGTCCCGGCCGAGCAGCACGTTGCCGGGCTTGACGTCGCGGTGCAGGACGCCGGCGGCGTGCGCGGCGCGCAGGGCGCGCAGTACCCACAGGCCGATGCGGGCGGCCTCGCGCGGCTCGACGCGCTCCTGCTCCTTGACCGCGTCGGCCAGCGAGCGGCCCTCGACCAGCTCCATGACGATCCACGGCCGGCCGTCGTGCTCCAGCACGTCGTGCACGGTGACGACGGCCGAGTGGTTGATCCGCGCGGCGGCCCGCGCCTCCGCGCGGGTGCGGGCCAGCAGGGTGGTCCGTTCGCTGTCGGAGACGTAGAGCGCGGCGGTGAGTTCCTTGATGGCGACGGAACGGTGCAGCACCTCGTCGTGTGCGCGCCACACCCGGCCCATGCCACCGCTCCCGATGGATTCGCCGAGTCGGTAGCGGCCCGCGACGAGCGAGCCCTGCATCTGATTCACGTTGCCCCGCAATGGTCTTGACAGGGTCAGGGTAGGTACCCCGGCCCGTCCTGGGAACCGAGGGGGTGCCAGAGAGACCGCACTGTGATGGTTTGTCGCGCCCCCGCGTCGCGCCTCCCCCGCCGGTCGGCCGGTGGTCAGCCAGTGTGCCGGTACGTGGCGGCCGCCTGCTCGTAGAGCCGTGTCACCTCGTCCCGTTCGCCGTCCGGGCCGCGCACCTGGAGCACGTGGTAACGGCCGTCGATCAGTGCGGCGAGGTTGCGCACGTAGAGCTCGCCCCGGTCGCCGGTCCAGGTGAACTGGCCCTCGGCCATGACCCGTCCGCCGACCTCGATGGTCTTCAGCCCGGTGGAGGTGGCCCAGCTGGAGTCGCGGTACGGCTGGAGCTCGCGCTCGGCGTCCCGCTGGTACGCCATCGGGTCGCCGCCGAACTGCTGGGCGCTGTCCCGGCCCGGCACCACGATGAGCTCGAAGTCGCCCTTCGCGTACACGACCTGGCCGCTGCCGTTCTTGCCGGTGCGCTGCCAGCCCTCGGCGACGGCGACCTGGAAGCCCTCGGGGTCCTTGCGCAGCGTGAAGCCGTCGGCGACCTCGGGACCGGTGGTCTGCGTCTCGGTGGACGCGGCCGACGTCTCGGGGCTGCTGCGCGGCCCCTCGCCGCCGCTCGGGGAGGTGTCGCCGTCCGGGCGTCCCGCGTCGTCCGAGGGGCTCGGGGCGGCCCCGCCGGCGGCCGGGGTGCGGTCGGCGGAGGGCGACCCGGTGGTCTCCTCGCCGGCCTTCGGCATGAACAGCACCGCGTACGCGACCGCCGCCGCCAGGGCGAGCAGCACCAGCAGGAGCAGCGTGCGGCCCAGGCGACGCGGCGAACCCGCCTGCGACGCCGCTTTCTTGTGCCGTCCGTGCCGTGCGGGCAGCCCGGCGCGCCGCCTGCGCACGAGCTCGCCCCGGCGCCTTATGACCGGCAGACGCTTGGCGTCCACCGGCGGGGCCGTTATGACGTTCAGGCCCGCCTCGGGCTCGGGAGCCGAGCGCACCAGCGACCGCAGCCAGCCGCGCAGCTCCTCGAAGTCGGGCCGCTCCAGGGGGTCCTGACGCAGCAGCGACTCCACGACGGGGCGCAGCGGGCCGCACTCCTCGGCGAAGGCGGGCGGCTCGGCGCACACCATCTGCACCAGCTCGGCCGTCGACTCCTCCGGGTAGGGGGCGTGCCCCTGCACGGCGCGGAACAGCAGCGCGCCCAGCGCCCACAGGTCGGTGACGGGTCCGATCGGCGGGGCGAGCTGCCAGTTCTCGTGCACGGGCCCGGCCTGCTCGGGGGCCCAGCGCTCGGTGACGGGCCCGACGACGGCCATCCGCGCCTGCCGGGCACGCTCGGCGGCCAGCGCCGTGGCGGGACCTCGGCGCGCGGGGGCGCGCGGGGCCGGCGCGTCCCAGCTTCCGGCGGGGGCCGCTGCGGAGGCGTCCGACGCGGATTCCGGGGTGCCGCTCGCCTGTGCGCCGATGCGGGGCGCGGTCCCGGGCCGGCCGGGGGCCGCCACTCCGTACGGGTCGGCTATCTGTCCCGGGGGCGACGAGGGCCGCTGCCCGGCGCCCTCGTCGGAAGCGGGCCGCGCGCCGGGCAGCGCGCGGGAGCCCTGCTGGGCCTCCTGCACGCGCGCCGCGGCCCGGGCGCCCGCACGGTAGGCGGCGATGGCCCCGGCCCGCGCCGCGCGCACGTCGCCCGCGCTGTCCAGGGCGCGGGGCGCCACCACGGGCGAGAGGTCGCCGGGCCCGCCGGTGGTGCCGCCGCCGCCCGGCAGCCGTCCCGCGCGCGCCTCGATGGCCGCGCGGCGCGCCGCGTCCGGGTCGGGACCGGCAGCGAGCCCGGGCGGCCAGGCCGGTCCGCGCCCGCCGTCCGGTCCGGCGCCCGGGCCGAGCGCCTCGAGCGCCGCCCCCGGCTCCGGTTCGTCGTCGTCGGCGGGCGGCACCGGGTCGTAGCCGCACAGCGCCTCCTCGGCCGCGCCGACGGCCAGCCCGGTGAGCATCACCCGGCCGTCGTCGCAGACCAGGACCGTGCGCGCGGTGACGTTTCGGTGCACCCAGCCGTGGGAGTGCAGCACCCGCAGGGCGGTGAGCACGTCGGAGGCGACCTCGGCGGCCCGGTACGGGGACAGCGGCTTCTCGGCGAGCAGCGCGGCCAGCGGGCGGGCGGCGACGTACTCGCTGACGATCCACAGCGAACCGCCCTCCGCGAACACGTCGAAGACCTGGTCCAGGCGCGGATGGTCGGGCAGGGCCGCGGCGGCCTGCGCGGCCTCCACGGCGCGCCGCACGACCGGGTCGGCGGGCCGGCGCACCGCGCCCCGGGCGGCGCCGGGCACGCCCCGGCCGCGCCGCGCTCCGTCCCGGGCGGTGAAGCCCTCGGGCAGCCCTTCCGCGTCCAGCACCTCGGCCTCGACGACCTCCGGCAGCGGCACCTGCCGGACCAGGACCTCCTGGCCGCTGTAGGTGTCGAAGGCGCGGCTCTCGGTCAGCTCGTACTCGTCGGACGGAGGCAGGGGCAGGCGGTAGCGGTCGGCGAGAACCCGTCCCGCATAGTCGTCCACGTTGCCTCCCCCGGCACTACGGTCGGTCAGTTCCGTTCTCCGGACGGCCCGTTCCCGCTCCGTACGGTCCGCAACCACTCACGATACGTGCCGGAGGCAACCCGCAGAGCGGGGATGCCACATCTGGATCCCCGATCCGCGGGCCCGGCGCGCTCAGGACTTCGGGCGGAACGTCTGCGTCAGCGTCCGCCACGTGTTCCTGCGCTGCTCGCCGTCCCACGCGTCGGCCTTCGCCGTGTACATCAGCCCGTACCCCAGGCCGTCGTTGACGACGGTACCCCGGTCCACGGAGCGGTACTTCACGCCGCCGTCGACGTAGGTGAACTCCCAGTCGGCCGTCTTCCAGCCGCGGTACTCCACCGGCACGATCCGTATGCGCTTGTACTGAGGGCGCACCATGTAGCCCTCCTGCGCCTTCCAGTCGGCGACCGGGTCGTCCTTGGGCGTGGTGGTCCAGCCGATGAGCAGCTTCTGCCCGTCCGGCCCCGTGAAGCGGTCGCCGGCCTCGTCGGACGACGTGTACTTCCAGCCCTTGGGCAGACCGATCGAGTACCCCTGCTGCCCTTGGTGCGTCGTGTGCGCCGCGGCCTTGCCCGCGCCGCCGTCGCCGGCGTCCGCCGAGCCGCCGGGCGCGTCGCCGCCCTTGCCGGTGGTGTCGGGGGAGGCTTCCTTGCCCGCGCCCGTGCCCGAGTCCGAGGAGGCGGTGGCGGAGCCGTCGGTGTGGGCGCCGCCCTCGTCGTCCTTCCTGGTTTCGGCGCTGGGGGTGCTCTCCGCCACGGTCCGGCCGCCGCCGGGGCCCTGGGCGCCCTTGCCGTCCTCGTCGTCGCCGCCGAGGGTGAGGGCGAGCACCGTGCCGATCACGGCGAGCACCACGACCAGCGCGATGACGACCAGCGTGCGGCGCGGCACCACGTCGGTGATCGAGGCGCGCGGCACGGGCCGCGCGGGCAGGTCCGGCGGGGTCATCACGGGCCAGCCCGAACTGCGGCCGCCGGTGGCCGCGTTGGCGCCGCGGGCGCCTCCCGCCCCGCGTGCGGCTCCGGCCGTCCCGGCGGCGGGGCTCGCGGTGGTCGCGGAGTGTGTGGTGGACCGGGTGGCGGCGGCCGGCTCGGTGTCCGGGGTGCGGGTCGCCGCTCCGGACGCCGAGGCGGACGGGGTGCCGCCGGACCTGGTGCGGGCGGCGCCGGCCGCGCCGGCCGCCACCGCGGCCTTGCGCACGGACCGCAGCGCGCCGCGCAGCTTCTCCTCGCCCCGCTTGGCCCCGCTCTCCCGCGTGCCGGGCTGCTCGGGCAGCGGCACGACGCGGGTGGCGTCGGCCGCCCGGCCGTCGGCGTCCTTGGTGTCGGGGGCGCTGAGGACGGCGGTCAGCATGGCCCGCGCGGCGCGGTCGTCGAGCCGCTGGGCGGGGTCCTTGTTGAGCAGGCCGTGGATGACGTCCCGGAGGGGGCCGGCGTTCTTCGGCTCCTCCAGCGGCTCGGTCATCACGGCGGTCAGCGTCGCGATCGCGGAGCCCTTGTCGTAGGGCGGGGTGCCCTCGACCGCCGCGTACAGCAGGCCGCCGAGCGACCACAGGTCGGCCGCCGGTCCGGGCTTGTGGCCGCGGGCACGCTCCGGGGAGATGTAGCTGGGGGCGCCGACGAGCATGCCGGTCGAGGTGATGGACGGGTCGCCCTCGACCTGGGCGATGCCGAAGTCGGTGAGCACGACCCGGCCGTCGTCGGCGATCAGCACGTTGGACGGCTTCACGTCGCGGTGCAGGATGCCCTCGCGGTGCGCGGAGCGCAGCACGTCGAGCACGGCGAGCCCGACCTCGGCGGCGCGGCGCGGCTCCAGCAGGCCGTCCTCCCGGATGACCTCGGCGAGCGACTTGCCCTCGACGAGCTCCATGACGATCCAGGGCCGGTCGTCCTCCTGGACCACGTCGAACACGGTCACGGCGCTGGTGTTGCGGATCCGTGCGATCGCCTTGGCCTCGCGCAGCGTCCGGGTGATCAGCCGCCGCTTCTCCTCCTCGTCGATGTTCGACGGGAAGCGGAGCTCCTTGACGGCGACCGTACGGCCGAGGGTCTCGTCCTCGGCCCGCCACACCGTCCCCATGCCGCCGCGGCCGAGCACGTCTCCCAGCCGGTACCGCCCGGCGAGGAGACGTGCGCTCTTGTCCTGACGGGATGTCCCCGCCCGCTCCGCCTCCGACATGCGTCCCCTCATGCAACCCGCCCTGACAGAGCCTTCATTGTCCCTCACCCGACAAGCGCCCGACGCCCAGGGTGCCCCTGTCCGCCCACCGGACGCGGTGGGCGGACCGGCGAGGGAACGAAGCGTTCCTCCACTCTGCCGTACGGGTCCCGACAAAGACGGACCTGAAGCGCGCCGATTCGGTCACAGTGTGCCGTTCTGACGTGCCGTCACCGGAGTCGGCGGGCGTCCCGGAGCGCGGTCCGCTGGCTGTCGGCGGCACGGAACCGGCCACGCGCATGGCCTGGTCGCGTGCCGGACGCGTCCGGAGAGGTCGCCTCTCGCACACCGAGGGCCGGCCCCACCGGCCGTGAGGCGCCCCGCCGCCTACAGCGGCACGATGTCCGGCGCGCCCAGCCGGGCCGCGTCCGCCGTCAGGTCGTCGGGCTGCCGCTGCGACTCCCGCTCCGCCTCCACCCGCTTCTCGTAGTGCCGCACCTCGCGGTCGATCTGGCCGCTGTCCCAGCCCAGCACGGGCGCCATCAGCTCGGCGGCCTCGCGCGCGCTGCGCGTGCCCCGGTCGAACGTCTCGATGGATATGCGCGTGCGCCGGGTCAGCACGTCCTCCAGATGGCGCGCGCCCTCGTGCGAGGCGGCGTAGACGACCTCGGCGCGCAGATAGTCGTCGGCGGCCTGGAGCGGCTCGCCCAGGGACGGGTCGGAGGCGACGAGGTCCAGCACCTCCTCGGCGAGCGCCCCGTACCGCTGGAGCAGGTGCTCCACGCGGACCGGGTGCAGGCCGGTGCGGGCCGCCGTGCGGGCGCGGCCGTTCCACAGGGCGTGGTAGCCCTCGGCGCCCACCAGCGGGGTGTCCTCGGTGACGCAGTCCGCGACGCGCAGGTCGAGTCCGTGCACCGCGGCGTCCACGGCGTCCTTGGCCATCACCCGGTACGTCGTGTACTTGCCGCCCGCGACGACGACCAGGCCGGGGACCGGGTGCGCGACCGTGTGCTCCCGGGACAGCTTGCTGGTGGCGTCCGACTCGCCGGCCAGCAGCGGGCGCAGCCCCGCGTACACCCCTTCGACGTCGTCCCGGGTGAGCGGCACCGCGAGGACGGAGTTGACGTGCTCCAGCAGGTAGTCGATGTCGGCGCTGGACGCGGCCGGATGCGCCTTGTCGAGGTCCCAGTCGGTGTCGGTGGTGCCGACGATCCAGTGCCGGCCCCAGGGGATGACGAACAGCACGGACTTCTCGGTGCGCAGGATGAGCCCGGTGGTGGAGTGGATGCGGTCCTTGGGCACGACCAGGTGGATGCCCTTGGAGGCGCGCACGTGGAACTGGCCCCGCTCGCCGACCATCGCCTGGGTGTCGTCGGTCCACACCCCGGTGGCGTTGACCACCTGCTTGGCGCGGATCTCGTACTCGCCGCCGCCCTCCACGTCCTGCACGCGGGCGCCGACGACCCGCTCGCCCTCGCGCAGGAACCCGGTCACGCGGGCGCCGTTGGCGGTTTTCGCGCCGTACGCCGCGGCCGTGCGCACGAGGGTGAGCACGAAGCGGGCGTCGTCCATCTGGGCGTCGTAGTACTGGAGGGCGCCGACCAGCGCGTCCTTCTTCAGGCAGGGCGCGACCCGCAGGGCGTGACGGCGGCTCAGGTGACGGTGCACCGGGATGCCCCGTCCGTGGCCGTGGGTCATCGCCATGGTGTCGTAGAGCGCGACGCCCGCCCCGGCGTAGAGCCGCTCCCAGCCGCGGTGCTGAAGCGGGTACAGGAACGGCACCGGGCGCACGAGGTGCGGGGCGAGCTTCTCCAGCAGCAGGCCGCGCTCCTTCAGCGCCTCGCGGACGAGGGCGAAGTCCAGCATCTCGAGATAGCGCAGCCCGCCGTGGATCAGCTTGCTGGAGCGGCTGGAGGTGCCCGACGCCCAGTCACGCGCCTCGACCAGTCCCGTGGACAGGCCGCGGGTCGCCGCGTCGAGCGCCGTGCCCGCGCCGACCACGCCACCGCCCACCACCAGTACGTCCAGCTCGCGCTCCGCCATGGACGCCAGTGATTCGGCGCGCTGCGCCGGCCCCAGTGTCGCTGTCCTCACCGCTGCCTCCCGGTCATCGGTCGCATCGGCCGCACCCGTCGGGCGAAGCCCGGTCTCCCACCCTCATGCCCAGATTCTGACCGCGTTGCCCGACTTCAGCCACACGCCGCCTCGGCCTGTGGACAACCACGGGTGTCACAGCCTGTGGACGACCCCGCCGGAGACACCGCCGGGGACGCCGCCGGGCCGCCGACCGGACGACTCACCGAAAACCAGCCGACCAATCCCACATATCGGTCATATTTACTCCTAGTCTGACATTGCGCTCGCCTGTCCAGTCCACAGCGCTTGCGCACCTGTCGCACTCCGGCTATCGGGAAGGACGGCCCACGCCATGCCCGCAGATCTCGCCGTCATCGGACTCGGCCCGTTCGGACTGCCCCTGGCCCAGGCCGCCGTCGCCGCCGGCATCCCCACCGTCGGGTACCGGACCGGCCCCGAGCCCGGCTCCCTCAGCCCCGCCGAGCAGCGCCGCATGCTCGCCCAGGGCTTCCGGGTCACCACCAGCGCGGCCGAGCTCGGCCGGGTGCGCACCGCCGTGATCTGCGCCCCCACCGCGCCCGCCGCCGACGGCGGACTCGACCTCGGCCAGGTCGAGTCCGCCGCCCGCACCCTCGCCGCGCAGCTGCGCCCGCACACCACCGTGATCCTGGAGTCCCCCGTGCCGCCCGGCACCACGGAGGGCCCGCTGCTGCGGCTGCTGGAGTCGGGGTCCGGCCTGCGCGCCGGCCGCGACTTCCACCTCGCCCACTGTCCCAGCCGCGTCGACCCCGGCAACCGCGACTTCACCCCCGCCGGCATCCCGAAGGTCATCGGCGGCCTCACCCCCGCCTGCACCGAGTCGGCGGCGGCCTTCTACGGCCGCATCACCGACAAGGTGGTCCGCGCCCGAGGCCCGCGCGAGGCCGAGACGGTGCAGCTCCTGGAGACCAACTTCCGGCACGTCAACATCGCCCTGGTGAACGAGATGGCCGCCCTCTGCCACGACCTCGGCATCGACCTGTGGGACGTGCTGCGCTGCGCGGAGACCAAGCCCTTCGGCTTCCTCGCCTTCCGCCCCGGACCGGGCGTCGGCGGCCACACCGTCCCCCAGGACCTCACCGCGCACGCCGGCCGCACCCTGCGCATGGCTGAACTGGCCCAGGAGGTCAACGGCCGCATGCCCCGCTACGTCGTGCAGCGCGCCGCCGCCCTCCTCAACGAGCACGGCAAATCGGCGCGCGGCGCGCGCGTGCTGCTCCTCGGCGTCACCTACAAGGCCGACCTCGCCGACCTCCAGGGCAGCCCCGCGCAGGAGATCGCGGTCCGACTGATGGAGCTGGGCGCCTCGGTCAGCTACCACGACCCGCACGTCCCGTCCTGGAACGTCCTCGACCGCCCGGTCCCCCGCGCCGACTCCCTCTACGAGGCCGCCGCCGACGCCGACCTCACGATCCTGCTCCAGCAGCACCGCACGTACGACCTCCAGGGCCTGTCGGTGAAGGCCCAGCTTCTCCTGGACACGCGGGGTGCGACGCCCACGGGGGCGGCGCATCGGTTGTGAGGAGGGGGCGCGCGGATGCGAAGAGGCCGGTCACCTCGCCAGGTGACCGGCCTCTTCCGTGTCGTGTGTCGTGTCCGAGCCCGCTCGGGCCTACCGCCGGTGCTGCGAGTCCGCCACCGTCACCTCGACGCGCTGGAACTCCTTCAGCTCGCTGTAGCCGGTGGTGGCCATCGCGCGGCGCAGGGCGCCGAAGAGGTTCATGGAGCCGTCGGGGGTGTGGGACGGGCCGGTGAGGATCTCCTCCAGGGTGCCCACCGTGCCGAGGTCCACCTTCTTGCCGCGCGGCAGCTCCTCGTTGACGGCCTCCATGCCCCAGTGGTGACCGCGGCCCGGCGCGTCGGTGGCGCGGGCCAGCGGGGAGCCCATCATCACGGAGTCCGCGCCGCAGGCGATCGCCTTGGGCAGGTCGCCGGACCAGCCGACACCGCCGTCCGCGATGACGTGCACGTACCGCCCGCCGGACTCGTCCATGTAGTCACGGCGGGCCGCGGCCACGTCGGCGACCGCGGTGGCCATCGGCACCTGGATGCCCAGCACGTTGCGCGTGGTGTGCGCGGCGCCGCCGCCGAAGCCGACCAGCACGCCCGCCGCACCGGTGCGCATCAGGTGCAGCGCAGCGGTGTAGGTGGCGCAGCCGCCGACGATGACCGGGACGTCCAGCTCGTAGATGAACTGCTTCAGGTTCAGCGGCTCGTGCGAGCCGGAGACGTGCTCCGCCGACACCGTGGTGCCGCGGATGACGAAGATGTCCACGCCCGCGTCGACGACGGCCTTGGAGAACTGGGCGGTGCGCTGCGGGGAGAGCGCGGCGGCGGTGACGACGCCGGAGTCGCGCACCTCCTTGATGCGCTGCCCGATCAGCTCCTCCTTGATGGGAGCGGCGTAGATCTCCTGGAGGCGGCGGGTGGCCGTCTGGTCGGGCAGGCCGACGATCTCGTCGAGCAGCGGCTGCGGGTCCTCGTGGCGGGTCCACAGACCCTCGAGGTTCAGCACGCCGAGGCCGCCGAGCTCGCCGATGCGGATCGCGGTGGCCGGGGAGACGACCGAGTCCATGGGAGCGGCCAGGAACGGCAGCTCGAAGCGGTAGGCGTCGATCTGCCAGGCGATCGAGACCTCCTTCGGGTCCCGCGTACGGCGGCTGGGGACGACGGCGATGTCGTCGAAGGCGTACGCCCGGCGGCCGCGCTTGCCGCGCCCGATCTCGATCTCAGTCACGTCTGTGGCCTTTCCCTGATGCGTTGCAGCGCCTTCCAGTATCCCCGACGGCCGTGGCGCCCACCGCCCCGGCGTACGGCGAGGGCGGCCCCGGTGTCGTCCGGAGCCGCCCTCGGGAAGCCCGCCGCTACTGGCGGCTGTAGTTCGGCGCCTCGACCGTCATCTGGATGTCGTGCGGGTGGCTCTCCTTGAGGCCCGCCGAGGTGATCCGGACGAACCGGCCGTTGTCCTGCAGCTCGGGAACGGTCCGGCCGCCGACGTAGAACATCGACTGGCGCAGACCGCCGACCAGCTGGTGGACGACGGACGACAGCGGGCCGCGGTAGGGCACCTGGCCCTCGATGCCCTCGGGCACCAGCTGCTCGTCGGAGGCGACGCCCTCCTGGAAGTAGCGGTCCTTGGAGAACGACTTGCGGTCGCCCCGGCTCTGCATGGCGCCCAGCGACCCCATGCCCCGGTACGACTTGAACTGCTTGCCGTTGATGAACAGCAGCTCGCCCGGCGACTCCTCGCAGCCCGCGAGCAGCGAGCCGAGCATCACCGTGTCGGCGCCCGCGACGAGCGCCTTGGCGATGTCGCCGGAGTACTGCAGGCCGCCGTCGCCGATGACCGGCACACCGGCCTCCTTGGCGGCCAGCGCGGCCTCGTAGATCGCGGTGACCTGCGGGACGCCGACGCCGGCGACGACGCGCGTGGTGCAGATGGAGCCGGGGCCGACACCGACCTTGATGCCGTCGCAGCCGGCGTCGACGAGCGCCTTGGCGCCGTCGCGGGTGGCGATGTTGCCGCCGATCACGTCGACGCCGGAGGAGTTCGACTTGATCTTGGCGACCATGTCGCCGACCAGCCGGGAGTGGCCGTGCGCGGTGTCGACGACGATGAAGTCGACGCCCGCCTCGATGAGGGCCTGGGCGCGCTCGAACGCGTCACCGGCGACGCCGACCGCGGCGCCGACCAGCAGACGGCCCTCGCCGTCCTTGGCGGCGTTCGGGTACTTCTCCGCCTTCACGAAGTCCTTGACCGTGATCAGGCCCTTGAGGACACCCTGGTCGTCGACCAGCGGAAGCTTCTCGATCTTGTGGCGGCGCAGCAGCTCCATGGCGTCCGGGCCGGAGATGCCGACCTTGCCGGTCACCAGCGGCATCGGCGTCATGACCTCGCGCACCTGACGGGAGCGGTCGGTCTCGAAGGCCATGTCACGGTTGGTGACGATGCCGAGCAGCTTCTTGTTGCCGTCGGTCACCGGGACGCCGCTGATGCGGAACTTCGCGCAGAGCGCGTCGGCCTCGGCGAGCGTGGCGTCCGGGTGGATCGTGATGGGGTCGGTGACCATGCCCGACTCGGACCGCTTCACCAGGTCGACCTGGTTGGCCTGGTCCTCGATGGACAGGTTGCGGTGCAGCACGCCGACGCCGCCCTGGCGGGCCATCGCGATGGCCATGCGGGACTCGGTCACCTTGTCCATGGCGGCGGACAGCAGCGGGATGTTCACCCGCACGTTCTTGGAGACGTACGAGGCGGTGTCGATCTCGTCGGGTGCCATGTCCGACGGGCCCGGCAGCAGCAGCACGTCGTCGTAGGTCAGCCCGAGTGTCGCGAATTTTCCGGGCACTCCGTCGACGTTGGCAGTCATGACACCTTCCCCAAATGGCCTTGATCGGTGCGGATGTCCATGCTAACGGGAAGCGTGGGTGTCTGATTCCACGGTTCCGCACGGTCCCCGGCTTCGTATGTTCGTACGGGAACGGCTGATCGTCCGTTCAGGTACGGGTGCTGCGCGCGCGAAGAGGCGGCGCGGGGGCGGGTGTTACTGCTCCGCCAGGGCCCGCAGTCTGCTCAGCGCGCGGTGCTGCGCCACCCGGACCGCGCCGGGTGACATTCCCAACATCTGACCGGTCTCCTCCGCGGTGAGCCCCACGGCGATGCGCAGCAGGATCAGCTCGCGCTGGTTCTCGGGCAGGCTGGCCAGCAGTTTCTTGGCCCACTCGGCGTCGCTGCTGAGCAGGGCGCGCTCCTCGGGCCCGAGCGAGTCGTCGGGCCGCTCCGGCATCTCGTCGGACGGCACGGCGGTCGAACCGGGGTGCCGCATCGCGGCGCGCTGGAGGTCGGCGACCTTGTGGGAGGCGATGGCGAAGATGAACGCCTCGAAGGGCCGGCCGGTGTCCTTGTAGCGGGGCAGCGCGAGCAGCACCGCCACGCAGACCTCCTGCGCGAGGTCCTCGACGAAGTGCCGGGCGTCGCCCGGAAGGCGCGACAGACGGGTGCGGCAGTAGCGCAGGGCGAGCGGGTGGACGTGCGCGAGCAGGTCGTGCGTGGCCTGCTCGTCCCCGTCGACCGCGCGGTGGACGAGCGCACCGATCGCCCCCTGGGCCGTGCCCGCCTCGTCGTCGCGCATCGGTCCATGGTGCCCTGCGGACGCGGGGTCCGTAGCACCGTGTCCTTGGTTGTGCACCGAAGCGTTATGAGCAGGTGCGCCGGAACTCATCCCTTGCGCCCTCCCCTTCCGCTCGACCGACTCGTCCCCGAGGAACTCCACACCTCAAGGATGCGGCATCCGCCGCGAAACGAGCAGTGGCCCTCTTCCGGCCGCGGCGAACACCACGTCCGTCCTGTGCGCCGGCCCACGCGCCGGGCCGCCGTGCGGCAGGCCCGCCCGCCTGGGGACAAGGGTCCCGTGCGGGGGGTGCGGCGTTTCCGGTGCGGCCCGGGACCGTGCCGGACATCACCGGGGCGGTGTGGCATCGGTACGCGCGCGCGTCGCGGGGGACCGCAGCCGGAGGCCCGGGCAACGCCCGGGACCCACGTCCCGCCGGTCCGCGGCGCCTGTGCCGAAGAACCGCGTACGCACGGCACGCCGTACCCCCGAAGCGCGACGCCGACGACCGACCCCGCGTCTCGCCGCCCGTGTCGGAGAGCCGCATACGCACGGCACGCCGTACGCCCGAAGCGCGACGCCGGCGACCGACCCCGCGTCTCGCCCGCGCCTCTGCCGAAGCGCACCGCACGAGCCCGGCCCCCGTGGCCCGCCGGCTTCCGACGAACGCCGCACACGCACCCGGCGTCGCACCACCGGCAGAGCGACACCCGCGCCCCGCCCGACGCCCCGCGCCGGGCCACCGCCCGCAGAACGCACGCCGTGCGACCGCCGCGTGACCGCCACGCGACGCCCGCGCACGCGAACCGGTCCCGCGGGCCCCGCCACGCTCCGTGACGGTCCGGCACCGGCGTCCCGGCCGACGGGCCGCACGCGTGTTCCCGGTGCGGATGAGCGTCCGAGCCCCGCACCAACGCGGTGCCCCGCGTTCCGGCCGCCGGCCCGGCCCGAAGGACGGGACGGCTAGCGCACCAGACCCCACCGGAACCCGAGCGCCACCGCGTGGGCCCGGTCGGAGGCGCCGAGCTTCTTGAACAGACGGCGCGCGTGGGTCTTCACCGTGTCCTCGGAGAGGAACAGCTCGCGGCCGATCTCCGCGTTGGAGCGGCCGTGGCTCATCCCCTCCAGCACCTGGATCTCCCGCGCGGTGAGCGTGGGCGCCGCGCCCATCTCGGCCGAGCGCAGCCGGCGCGGGGCGAGCCGCCAGGTCGGGTCGGCGAGCGCCTGCGTGACCGTGGCGCGCAGCTCCGCGCGGGAGGCGTCCTTGTGCAGGTAGCCGCGGGCCCCGGCGGCCACCGCGAGGGCAACGCCGTCCAGGTCCTCGGCGACCGTGAGCATGATGATGCGTGCTCCGGGGTCGGCGGAAAGCAGCCGCCGCACTGTCTCGACGCCGCCCAGACCGGGCATGCGCACGTCCATCAGAATCAGGTCCGAGCGGTCGGCGCCCCAGCGGCGGAGGACTTCCTCGCCGTTGGCCGCCGTCGTCACGCGCTCGACGCCGGGCACGGTCGCGACCGCGCGGCGGAGCGCCTCTCGGGCAAGCGGGGAGTCGTCGCAGACGAGGACGGAAGTCATGGCCGCCCTCCGCAGCTGATGCGCGTCACCTTGAGCCTCCAGGCTGGTACGAAATCGTCACCTTGCGGTCGACCGTCTCGGACGCCCGCCCGAGCGCTTGTTCCTTCAACCGCCTCGCACTTTCAACGACGGTCACTCGAAAGAGTTACGGGGCCGTCTGCCATCTTCGGCACTCTACGTGAGGAGGCGTTCACGGTGGAGACATGCGCGACCGACCCCCGAACTTTCATCACAACCCATGCCCCATTTAGACCCTTTTCTTCCCCTTAGATGGTGTCCGGAGCTAGATTCGCAATGAGTCATATTTTCATCTCCTTTGATCGTAGTTGTACGGTCGTGGACATCGGATCCGCCCAGTAACGGCTACAAGGGGTCACGTAATGGCAGATTTCTCCCGCCTTCCCGGACCGAACGCGGACCTGTGGGACTGGCAGCTCCTGGCCGCCTGCCGCGGGGTGGACAGCTCGCTCTTCTTCCACCCCGAGGGCGAACGGGGCGCCGCCCGCAGCGCACGCGAGAACTCGGCCAAGGAGGTCTGCATGAGGTGCCCGGTGCGCGCCGAGTGCGCCGCGCACGCGCTGGCCGTGCGTGAGCCGTACGGCGTGTGGGGCGGCCTGACCGAGGACGAGCGCGAAGAACTGATGGGGCGGGCGCGCAACCGGCTGGTGTCGGCGTCGGGCGCCGGCGGACACGCCACCGCCTCGAACACCTGAAGGAACGTTTCTCCGAAGAAGCCCGAAGAAGAACCCCTGACTCCCCCACGAGCCGCCGTCGGCCGGCGCCGTCACCTGGCGGCGGCCGCCGCCAGCTTCTCCAGCGTCGCGGTGACCGCCGGCACCTGCGCGAGGTCCGGCAGGGTGAGCGCGACGATCTCCCGCCGTACGGCGGGCTCCAGGCCCACGGTGCGTACGCCGCGCGGCCTCAGTGACTCCAGCGCGAGCTGCGGCAGGACCGCGACCCCGAGTCCCGCGCCGACCAGACCGGCGACCGCCGGATAGTCGTCGGTCGCGAAGTCGATGCGCGGGGTGAAACCCGCCGTCTCGCACACCTCGACGAGCTGTCCCCGGCAGCGCGGGCAGCCCGCGATCCACGGCTCGTCCGCGAGTTCGCCGATGGCGACCGACCCCGCGCGGGCCAGCCGGTGCCGTTCCGGCACCAGCCCGACCAGCCGGTCCGACAGCAGCGGCCGTACGACGAGGTCGTCCCACTCCTCCGCGCCCGCCGCGCCCTCGTAGCGGAAGGCGAGGGCCACGTCGCAGTCGCCCTCGCGCAGCATCCGCACGGAGCGGGGCGGTTCGGCCTCCTCGAGCGAGACGCGCGTGCCGGGGTGGGCGTCGCGCAGTGCGGCGAGGGCGGTCGGCACGAGCGTGGAGCTGCCGCTGGGGAAGGAGACCAGCCGCACCCGTCCCGCGCGCAGCCCGGCGATGGCCGCGACCTCCTCCTCGGCGGCGGTGAGCCCGGCGAGGATGCCGGCCGCGTGCCGAACCAGCGCCTCACCGGCCTGGGTCAGCCGCATCTCGCGGCCGGAGCGGATGAGCAGCGGCGTGCCGGCGGACGCCTCCAGCGCCTTCATCTGCTGGCTGACGGCGGGCTGGGTGCACCCCAGTTCGCGGGCGGCGGCGGAGAAGGAACCGGTTGAGGCCACGGCGCGCAGCACGCGGAGGTGGCGGGCTTCGATCACCCTGCCAGGATACGCGCAAGGATAAGCCTGCCTTTGATCAACAGCGGATTAATACGTCGACGCTTTGATGTGCATGCCCTACGGTGCAGCGCATGGAGCTTCTGTCTGTGAACCTGGGCCGCCCGAAGCCCGTGCCCTACACCGGTCAGCCCGAGGGTCTGACCGGTATCGACAAGCGTCCGGCGGACGGGCCGGTGCGGGTGTCGGCGCCCGGCCCGAAGGGCGTCGGCGGGAGCGGTCTGGCCGGCGACGCGGTGTGCGAGACGCGGCACCACGGCGGGGACGACCAGGCGGTGTACGCGGTGGCCCGCGAGGACCTGGACGAGTGGGAGCGGACCCTGGGGCGCACGCTGCCCGACGGCTCGTTCGGCGAGAACCTCACCACCCTGGGTGTCGACGTCTCCGGCGCGCTGATCGGCGAGCGCTGGGCGGTGGGTCCCGACGTCGTCCTGGAGGTCACGTCCGGGCGTATCCCGTGCCGTACCTTCCAGGGCCATCTGGGTGAGAAGGGCTGGGTCAGGCGGTTCACGGAGCGGGCCGCGCCGGGGGCGTACCTGCGGGTGATCAGCCCGGGCGAGGTGCGCGCGGGCGATGCCGTGCGCATCGTGCACCGCCCGGACCACGACGTGACGGTGGCGCTCCAGTTCCGGGCGGTGACGACGGAGCGCGAACTGCTCCCGCGGGTGCTGACGGCGGGGGACGCGCTGCACGCGGAGGTGCTGAGGACGGCGCGGGAGTACGTGGAGAAGTCCGGCGCGGCCGTGGAGGCCTGACCGTACGTCGGACCTTGCCTTCCGGGGCCGGTGTGGCCTTGGTGCAGACCCGGTGTCGGCCCGGACCGCCGAGCGGACGGCTCCGCTCCGGGTAACTACTCTTGGGCCATGACAACGGCTCTGATTACGGGATCGACGGCGGGAATCGGTGCCGCGTTCGCGCGGCGGCTGGCGGCCGACGGCCATGACCTGGTGCTCGTCGCCCGGGACACCGCCCGGCTGCGGGAGCAGGCGACCGAGCTGCACGACCGCCACGGCGTCGAGGCGGAGGTGCTGACCGCCGACCTGGCCGAGGACAAGGGCATCGAGGCGGTGGAGCGCCGGCTCGCCGACCGCCGCAACCCGGTCGACCTGCTGATCAACAACGCCGGGTTCGGACACAAGGGCCGCTATCTGGAAGTCCCCATGTCCGACGAGCTGACGATGCTCAAGGTCCACTGCGAGGCCGTGCTGCGGCTGACGTCGGCCGCGGTGGAGGGGATGCGGGAGCGCGGACGCGGCGGGGTGGTGAACGTCGCCTCGACCGCGGCGTTCGTGCCACGCGGGACGTACGGGGCGTCGAAGGCGTGGGTCGTGCAGTTCACGCAGGGCGCGGCACAGGACCTGGCCGGTCACGGGGTACGCCTGATGGCGCTGTGCCCCGGCTTCGTGCGCACCGAGTTCCACCAGCGGGCCGGCATGGGCACGGACAACATCCCGCGGTGGATGTGGCTGGACGCGGACAAGGTCGCCGCGGCGGCGCTGGCGGACCTGGCCCGGGGCAAGTCGGTGTCCGTCCCGGACCCGCGGTACAAGGTGCTGATGGGGGCGTCGAAGCTGGTCCCGCGGAACCTGCTGGGCGGCATCTCCTCGCGCACCGGCCGCAAGTACGGGCCCCGCTGACGAGGGCTGACGAGGGCCGCTCCCCGGAGGACAATGGGGCGTGACAGGACCAGCCAGCCCGTGCCCGGGGGGCCGGAGGTGACGTCATGACCTTCGTACAGCTCATCGACTGCAGGACCAACCGGTTCGAGGAACTGGACCGGCTCATGGACCAGTGGGTGGAGCAGACCAGGGGAAGGCGGACGGCGACGCACGCGGTGGTCGGCAAGGACCGCGGCGACACGTCGCACCTGGTGGAGATCGTGGAGTTCCCCTCGTACGAGGAGGCGATGCGGAACTCGAAGCTGCCGGAGACCGACCGGATCTTCCGGGAGATGAGCGCCCTGTGCGAGGGGAAGCCGACCTTCACCGACCTGGACGTGGTGCGCGACGCGCGGCTGAACGCGGACACGGCCCGCCGCTTCTTCGAGGTGGCGATCACCTCGGACGACCTGTCCCCGCTGACGGGGCTGGTCGAGCAGGACTACCGCCACCACGACCCGGCGAACGAGCAGGACCTCGTCGGCCTCGACGGTCTGCGCCGCGAACTGGACGCGTGGCGCGCCGGCTTCGACTTCACGTTCCGCGTCGAGGACCGCGTGGCCCAGGGCGACCTGGTCAGCGTCCGCTGGAGCTGGGACGGCATCCACAGGGGCGACTTCCTCGGCATCCCGGCCACGGGCGAACGAGTCGCGATGACCGGCATGACGATCCTCCGCTTCAGCACCTCCGGCAGGGTCGCGGAGGGCTGGTGGCAGTACGACCGGCTGGGGCTGCTGGGGCGGCTGGGGGCGCTGGAGGCCCCGGAGCTGTGAGCATCCCTGTTGCTCGATGACCCGGACGCGGGCCGTCCGGATCGCACCGCGTCCACATGGCACGGCCGGGAGTGTCCTCGCCGTCAGTAGTGGTACCGGGTCTTGATGATCACGACTTCCTTCTCGGTGGCCCGGTAGACGAGGCGGTGTTCGTCGTCGATCCGGCGTGACCAGTAGCCCGACAGGTCGCCCTTCAGCGGCTCCGGTTTGCCGATGCCGGTGAAAGGGTCGCGCTGGATCTCGCCGATCAGACGGACGAGTTTGCGGAACAGCTTCTTGTCGGCGGCCTGCCAGTACAGGACGTCCTCCAACCCGGTGGGACGGAACCGTACGTCCCTCACTCGCCGTCCTCCGCGAGCGCCTCCAGCTCTGCCATGCTCCGGGTGATCACCGGGGTGTCGGCGGCCTTGTCCGCGGCGACGGCCGCCATGAGGTGGGCGGCGTTGGCCGGCGAGCGCAGCAGGTAGACGGTCTCCTGCCAGGAACGGAAGTCGTCGGCCGACATCAGTACGGCGTTGCCGCCCCTTGAGGTGATCTCCACGGGCTCGTGGTCGTCGTTGACCTGCTGGATCAGCGGGAACAGCCTGGCCCGGGCCTCGCTGGCAGTGATGGACATGCTCCTCCTCCGCAGAAACCGGTACGGGTGGACCGCACCCGTCAGAATGGTACAGGTTTCTGGTACGAGTCGGGGGGCCGGCGCTGCGCCGAACTCCGGGCACCGCCCCGGCGTCGCGGTACTACAACCATCCCGGCCCCTCGGGTGTCACAGACGCGAGGGAGGTCAGGCCTCCCCGTGTATCGCACCGCTGGTTGGAGACACCATGGCCGTTCGTGCCCCCTACCGTTCCCTTCGCGGGCTTTCCGCTGTCGTCGCGTTGGTCGCGCTGGCCGGCGTCGGCTGTTCCGAGGCGTCCGAAGTCGTCGACGGGGCCAAGGACGGGGCGAAGAAGGCGGCGCGGCAGCGGTCGGTGTTCTCGCTGGACGTCGGGGACTGCTACAACCCGAACGGGAAGGCCGTGGGCGAGGCGTATCTCGTCGAGGTCGTGCCGTGCGACGAGGCGCATCGGGGGCAGGTCGTCGGCGAGTTCGACGTCGAGGGCGGTCCCGCGTACCCCGGGGACGAGAAGGTCACCGCGACCGCGGACGAGCGCTGCCCCGCCGAGGCGCAGAAGTACGCCCCGGACACCTGGGCGCTTCCCCGGGGCGTGGGGCTTTCGCACTACACCCCGACCAAGGAGAGCTGGGCGACCGGCGACCGCGCCGTGACCTGCACGTACACCGTGGAGCAGGGCACCTTCACGGGCTCGCTGGACACCGCGAAGTCCTTCGAGCCCGACCAGCTCACCTATCTGATGGGGTCGAACGGCGTCTACGAGGCCCTGTGGGCCCACCAGCCCGTGTCGGACGACATCGAGGCCGAGCTGACGGACTACAAGGCGCAGGCCAAGGCCGTCGCTCAGGCCCTCGACACGCACGTCGGAGGGCTGGACGGCATCGAGGGCGCCGAGGTCGGCAAGCTCCGCGCGACGCTCGCCAAGGCGGCCGGCCAGTGGGAGAAGGCCGCGAACGCCCCCGACGTCGACACCTTCTACCTCGCCTACGACCAGGGGTTCACCCTCATCGACCCGAACACGTCGGTCCCCGCCCGCAAGGAGCTGGGGCTCGCCACCACCGTCCCGGCCGACGAGGCCGAGGTCTGGGCGAGCTGAGGGCGTTTGGGCGTCCGGGCGTCCGCGCGTCCGGGTCAGTCGCCCCCGCCGCCCCCGCCGCCG
>MUNG01000017.1 GCA_002154585.1 Streptomyces pseudogriseolus | reverse complement strand
CGCCCCGCCCCGAGCGTCTCGCCCACGGCGTTCAACGCTGCCCTGGCGGCATAGGGCATGGTCCCCCCCCCGCAATCGAAAGCACATGTCATGACACACGATGAACAGAATGTGGGACCGCGGCAGTTCGTCGGCCGACGCGGCGGTGACACCGCCACGTTGGTCGACGGCTCCGTGATCGCCGGCGTGCCGGAGGCGAAGCGGGCCGCTGAGGAGGCGGGACGCGAGCTCCGGTTCGACTTCCTCGACGACGAGGCGGTGCTGGACCTTCTGCACCGGCGCCATGCCGATGAGGAGGAAATGTTCAGCGCCGGCTTCAAGCACGGGGTGCCGCTCGCGCTCGTCGGCTTCGGCGCCGTCGTGTACTGGGGCGGTGTCGCCCAGTACTGGGAGACCCCCACCTCCCGGAACGCCTACCTGGCGGTCGCGGCGGCCGTCCTGGTGACGCAGATCTTCTTCTTCGTACGCAGTGCGATCCGGGTCTGGGGCGACCCGGTCCGGCAGAATCTGCGGGCGCGTGCGGCGAAGTACCGCGAGATCGCGCACATCGCCCGACGCGGAGGGGCCGAGATCCCGGCCCACTATCCGCACTACGGGCCCTACCCGTTCGCCGCGACGTTCCGTCCCGACGTGGACGACCGCGAACAGTCCCGAAGCAAGGGTGCAGATGACCACGGAAACGGCTGACGCCGCGCAGCGCACGCTCACGGGCGACCACGGCATAGAGGTCCGCTGGATCATGCCCGAGGGCTTCTTCGAACTGCCCTTTGAGGCGGACGACCTGGACGAGCTGGCGGATCAGCTGGTCGCCCTGGCCAAGCAGGCGCTGCCGGGCGCCGACGAGGAGGTGCAGCTCCAGTACGCCGCGATGTGCGCGGCGCACTACGACGAGTTCATCGAGGCCGGTGTGCAGTACGCCGGGTTCGTCACCACGGAGGTCGACGGGGTCCGGTGCACCGCGACGGTGAACGTCAGCCTCATGGACCTCGACGAGCGGGCGGGCCGTAACCCGGCCGGGTTCATCGCGACCACGATGCGGCACCTCGGGCTGGGCCAGGTCGACGAGGTGCACCTGCCGTGCGGCCCGGCGGTGACCTGCGTCGGCAACCGGGCCTCGAACGTCGACGGCGCGCTGACGCAGTCGGGTCAGGACGAGCCGATCTGGACGTCGTTCATCCAGGTGCAGATCCCCCTGGACAACGGCACCGTACTGATGATGGAGATGGGGACGCCCACGGTCGAGGGGTGGGACGTCTTCTCCGCCATGTTCGCCGGCATCGTGAAGAGCGTCCGCCTCTTCGACGACTCCGGGGCGCCCCTGGTGATGCCGGGGTGAGCGAGTCGTCCGGGAGCGGCGCCGCGCCGGCGACGGCCGGCGCCCGGGACTACCGGCTGCTCGTCCCGCGGGAGTGGTTCCGCGTCGACCTCATGCAGGACCGCTGGCGTCGTCAGCTGAAGACCTTCGTGGAGAAGCAGGCGGACGGCCGGCAGGTCCCGGCCGAGCTGACGCGGAACGTGTGGGCCACCCTGCGCAACACCGCGGAGGCGGGTCTGGCGCGGGGCGCCATGGAGTTCTACCTGCTGACCCTGTCGCGCAACGGAGGGCTGCCGGCGTCCCTGCTCGTCTCCCTCATGCCGCCGGGCGGGACGCCGGCCGATCCCGAGGCGTTCGCGGCGTGGATCGAGGCACGGGAGGACGGCGGGCGGCGTGAAGTCGGCGTGGTCGACGTCCCGGCAGGCCGGGCGGTCCGGGTCGCGGGGCCGACGTCCCTGGACCTTCACGTCGTCCTGCCGGGCGGGACGGGCTACCTCACCCTGTCGTTCTCCGCGCCGGTCGTCGGCATGTCCGGTCCGATGCTGCGGCTGTGCGAGGCCATTGCGGGGTCGCTGCGGTGGGTGGAGTGACGGCGACGGCGGCCTGCGGTTCGCCCGTGACGTCCGTACGGCTCCGCCCGGCGCGCGGGCGGAGCCGGGACCGGGCCGCTGTCAGCGGTTGACTGCCTGGATTTCCTGGACGGTGACGGCCTGCCCGTTGCCGAAGGTGCCGTCGGGGAGGTCGCCTCCCGCACCGCCGGTGCCGGTCCAGGAGATGTCCCAGGTGATCGTGGCCTGGAGGTTGTACGTCCCGTCGCCCGACGAACGCAGGTACGTGATGCCGCACGGCGGAGTGCGGTCCGCCTTGCCCCTCGCGTACGGCTCGCCGATGGAGTCGTCCTCGTTGATCGTGCACTCGCCGGAGGCCGGGTAGGTCACGGCGTCGTCGGTCCCGGGCTCCAGCGTCAGGGACACCGGCCGCGCCGTCGTCGTGGCCTCGATGTTGAAGCCCGGCACGTTGATGGCGGCCGTCGCCTGCACGTCGTCGAACACGGCCTTGTCCAGCCACGCCCAGGTGGGCAGGTTCACCTTGGTGGTCTGCTCCGGTGCGAGGCTGACCTCGGTGTCGGGCAGTTGCATGTGCTGGTACGCCAGCGCGGCGAGGATCTCCGGGGTGACGGCCTCCTCGTACTGGGGAGGCGGGGCTTCACCGTTGTCGACCCAGAAGGGGAGGTCGTTGCAGGAGTTGCGCTTCAGCAGGTCGGGCTCGTTCGGGTTCTCGACGGCGGCCCAGAACATGCCCTCGCCGTCCTTGTCGACGTTGTAGTCCTTGTAGCCGGGAGTGTCGGTCCAGCCGTACTCGTCCTCGTAGTGACGCTTCAGCTCGCTCAGCGCCGCGCCGGCGTGGCCGCCCATGCCGGGGGCGTTCATCTGGCTCTCGATGTCCCCGGACATCTTCTTCTTGAAGTCCTTGGCGCCGAGGTAGGGGGCGTACCAGCAGGGCGGCGGCGTCCAGTTGACGTCGGCGGAGGTTACGTTCCCCTTGCTTCCGTTCGCGGCGACGGAGCCGGAGTATGTGATGCGGGCGGTGGCGTAGATGCCGCCGTCGTCCTTCCCGCCGGACTGCTCCATGCCGCCCTCGGTGTTGCCGGGGATCTCCCCGGCGTAGGCCGTACCCGTGAGGGTGAGACCGAAAGCCAGTGTCAGGACAACCGCGCCGGTGACGGCGGAAGTGAGGCGTGGCTTGGTCACTGGCACTTCGCCGCCTTCCCCTCCACGTACACCTCGGACGCCTGCCAGAGGCCGTCCCCGGTAGGCGCCTTCACCATGATGATCTTGAAGTGGTCGAAGTCCGTCAGGCTCGGCGTACCCTTGATCACCTTCCCGGTCTTCACTTCCTTCGAATAGAACTTGGTCGAGTCGACGCAGAAGGCCACTTCCACCGCGTCACCGGCGGGCGTCGAGCGCGTGGTGGCCTGGTAGTGGCGACGGGTGCCGGTGGCCGTCCACCCGCCCTCGAGCCGGGCGTTGATCTGCGTCTGGCCGTACGTCAGTCCCTGGCCCTTGGAGTAGGCCACCAGGGCGGCGTCGTCGGTCGTGCGCTTGTCGATGCCGTGGTAGATGGCTCGGACATAGTTCGCGGCGTCGTCCATGGCGGCCGCCTCGTTGTTGTCCTCGGGCTTGTCCCAGTCGAAGACCAGCTTCATGTCCGCGGGCAGCGACACGTCCACACCGTCCGGCTTCTCCTGCTCCGGCGCCGCCGGCTCCGCCGACTTGCTCGGCTGCTCCGACCGCTGGCCCGCGCCCTCGATCTGGTCGCTGTCGGCGGACCCGTCGTCCCCACCTCCGCAAGCTGTGAGCAGCAGAGCCGTCGCGGCGGCGAACGCGGCGGCGGTGGGCAAGGTGCGGCGCTTCACAGTGACTCCCCGTGAGACAGATGTGCAGTCAAGGGCAACGACGGTATCGGTGCGGCATGTGGTTCGCCAGGTCGGCATGCCTCGCCGGGGGGGCCTGCCTGACCAGGGCGTGGGTGAATCGTGAGGAGCTCATGCCTGAGGTGTGAGGAGCCGGGTGCCGTAGGTGATCCGGGGCCGAGACGTCACGGGCGGTCGTGCAGCACCAAGGAGCGTCCGCGGTTCCGCCGAGTGCCTCCGAGGTACCGGCGGGACGGTGGGGGAGTCGTCGGTCCGGACGGTCGCGTCCGGCTCCTGCGGGTCCACTCGGGGGTACGTCGGGACAGGCGCGCGTCTCTTCTCGCTGACGCCCGGTGTACGGCCCTCCAGCCACGCCGGTACGTGGGCCGGTTCGTAGCCGTGGGCTACCGCGAGGCCCAAAACCTCGCGGTAACCGGTCAGGGCCCCCTGGGTGAGTTCACGCTTCCAGCGGACGTGGACGACGGTGAAACACGCCACGGCTATGAGCAGCAGGGGGCCGGTGGGGGCGTAGGACAGGAGCGGGTCGCCCGCCAGGGCGGGGAATGCCGATGCCAGCAACGGCCAGAAGACGGCTGCCGTGAGGAAGAGGGCGCCCCACCACACCAGAGGGCCGCGCTGGATGCGTTCCAAGGTACGGCGCCGTTCCGCCAGCAACGCGGTCACCGCCGCGTCGTCCGTGTAGTCGACGCCGTGGCGCACGCCGATCGCGCGCACCTTCTCCAGCAGGCGTGCGTCGCTCGCCAGCGTCGATCCGTTCAACGGAAGCAGTTCCGTTCGTGTTTCCGCCGCTTCTGAGTCCCCTGTCCCCGTACGTTCCGCCCTCACCGGTCCGGGCGACGAGCAGGGCATGGCCGTCACGCGTCCTCGTGAGTGAATCGTGCAGAGCTCATGTGCGGTGCGTAAGGGGACGTATGGCGTGTGTGGTCGGCCGGGAGGGGTGGGGGTTCGCTCGCGCACAGGCGGTGGGCCGGTCCCAACTGGGTTGTTCAACAGTGAAATTGCAGATGAGTAACGGTGTGCGCGGCAAGCCGGGTGAGGCGGGTTCCGTCTTGAGGGGCTTATGTGTGGCTGATACGGTGCGATGGCTTGACACTCACCACAGTGTTGGCTATTTGCCCAGGTCGGGCGGGTAGGTCCGACCCGTCGGGCTTGTCCGTGCGCGAGCAGACGTGGGTGAAGTGTCGGTCCTTACAGGGAACTTGCAGACATCATCTTGGGTGTACGGGGAGCGGCTGCGTGAAGATCCAGGAGCGTACGGGGGCGGGCGCGGGTCGTTCCGCGGTGCCGGCCGGGCCGTCGGTCGGGGACCGGCTTCCCACTCCGCCCCGTGAGCGCAAGCCCGCCCTCGCCGCGCTGGCCGTGCTGCTGATCCTGGTGGGCGCGCTCGGCGCCACCATGCTCGTGCTCCAGGCCGGTGACCGGATCGAGGTCGTCAAGATCACCCAGGACATCCCGGCCGGGCAGGCGGTCACCGACAGCAACACCACGTCGGTGATGGTCGCCGAGGACCCGGGCATCGACTACGTCAAGTGGTCGCAGCTCGACGCCCTGAAGAAGCTGAAGGCCGTCACCACCATCCCCGGCGGTGCGGTCGCCGTCGGCCAGATGTTCGGCGAAGGGGCCGACGTGCCCGAGGGGAAGTCCCTGGTCGGCCTGTCCCTGAAGGAGGGGCAGTACCCGGCGGGGCTCAAGTCCGGTGCCACCGTGGCCGCGTACCGCGTCGGCGGGACCTCCCGGTCCGACTCCGGCGACGGCGAGACCGGCGGCTCCGGCGGCTCCACCGGCGGCGGTGACGCCGTGATCGTGGAGAAGGCGGTCGTCGACTACGTCAAGGAGACCAAGGGCGACGACCTCGTCAGCAGCACCAACCTGCCCGTGACGCTGCTCGTCGACGACGCGCAGGCCGCGGCGCTCACCCAGGCCGCCTCCAACGGCGAGGTGGCTCTCGTCCTCGTCACTGGCAACTAGAAGGCGGCACCCCACCCATGGCCCTCATCGCCCTCGCCGCCGACAAGGGTTCCCCCGGCGTCACCACCGCGGCCGTCGCCCTCGCGGCGGTCTGGCCGCGCCGCGTGCTGCTCGCCGAGACCGACCCGGCGGGCGGTGACCTCGTGTACCGCAGCGCCGCCGCGCACGGCGGCCCGCTCAACCCCAACACCGGCATGCTGTCCATCGCCGCCACCGCGCGGCGCGGCCTCGTGCCCGACCAACTCTGGGACCACGTTCAGCCGTTGAGCGGCGGGCTCGAGGTCCTCGTCGGACTGGGCGTCGCCGAGCAGGCGGCCGGCCTGGCCGGTCTGTGGCCGACGCTCGGGCGCGCCTTCGCCTCCCTCGCCGACTCGCCCAACGCGCCCGCCGACGTCATCGCCGACTGCGGCCGCATCAGCGGCGACACCCCGGCCGTCGAGCTGTTCCCGCACGCCTCCCTGGTGCTGCTCATCTCGCGCACCGAGCCCGAGGCGCTGGCCCGCGTGCGGGACCGGGCGGCCGCCCTGGCCGGCAAGCTGCACGGCGGGTCGCGCGGCGCCGCCACCCTGAACAGCCCCGTCATCGGCGTGGTCCTGGTCGCCGACCCGGGCAACGCGGCCAAGCTGGCCGGCCAGGTCAACGACATGCTCGTACACGCCCAGACCGGCGCCCGCGTCGTCGGCACCCTCGCCGACGACCCGGCCGGCGCCGAGCAGCTCGCCGGGCGCCGCCGCGGCCGGCTGGACAAGTCGCTGCTGATCCGCTCGGCCCGCAAGGTCACCGCCGACGTCTACCAGCAGTACGGCGCCGCCTGGGCCGCGCAGCAGCAGGCCGCGCAGGCCCAGGCCGCCCAGCAGCAGGCGCACGCAGGTCCGCCGCCGCAGGGTCACGGAGCCGGGCGATGACCGCTGTCGACCACTCCCTGGTCAAGCGGTTCCGTCAGGACGCCGGTGACCGGATCGCGGAGCAGCGCCGCCTCGACCAGGTCAACGGCGTCACGCCGATGTCCGGCGAGGACGAGCGGCAGTACGCCCGTGCCGTCATAGCCCAGATCCTCGAGGAGCACGCCCGCTCCGAGATCAACGCGGGCCGTACGCCGCTGGACGCGGAGACCGAGGAGCAGTACGCGGCCGCCGTACACGCGGCCCTCTTCGGGGTGGGGCGGCTCCAGCCGCTGCTCGACGACCCCGAGGTCGAGAACATCGACATCAACGGCTGCGACCAGGTGTTCGTCGGCTACGCCGACGGGCGCGAGGTGCGCGGCGAGCCGGTCGCCGAGACCGACGAGGAGCTCATCGAGCTGATCCAGGTGCTGGGCGCCTACTCCGGTCTGTCGTCCCGGCCCTTCGACTCCGCCAACCCCCAGCTCGACCTGCGGCTGCCGGACGGTTCGCGTCTGTCGGCCGTCATGGACGTGGCCCGCCGGCCCGCGCTGTCCATCCGCCGGGCCCGCATGGGCAAGGTGTTCATCTCCGACCTGGTCGGCAACGGCACGCTGACACCCGAGCTCGGGCACTTCCTGGCCTGCGCGGTCCGCGCCCGCAAGAACATCATGATCGCGGGCGCCACCAACGCCGGAAAGACGACGCTGCTGCGCGCCCTCGCCAACGAGATCCCGCCGCACGAGCGTCTCATCACCGTCGAACGCGCCCTGGAGCTCGGCCTCGACACCTTCCCCGATCTGCACCCCAACGTGGTGGCGTTCGAGGAGCGGCTGCCCAACTCCGAGGGACAGGGCGCCATTTCGATGGCGGAACTGGTCCGGCGGTCACTGCGTATGAACCCCTCCCGCGTCATCGTCGGTGAGGTGCTCGGCGACGAGATCGTGACCATGCTGAACGCGATGTCGCAGGGCAACGACGGCTCGCTGTCCACGATTCACGCCAACAGCTCCAGCGAGGTGTTCAACCGCATCTCCACCTACGCCCTCCAGGCCACCGAGCGGCTGCCGATCGAGGCGAGCCAGATGCTCATCGCCGGCGCGGTGAACTTCGTCGTCTTCATCCAGCGGCGCAACGGCTTCCAGAACGGCGGCCGGCTCCAGCGCATGGTGACCTCCGTGCGCGAGGTGAACGGCGTCGACGGGCGGGTGCTGTCCAGCGAGGTGTTCGCCGAGACCCCCGACGGCCGGGTGGCCGCGCACGCCCCCATAGCCTGCCTGGAGGAACTGATGGCCCACGGCTACCGGCCCAGCGGAACGTGGGGGTGAGCCGGTGACGCGTACGACCACCGACCTCGCCGCGCTCGACTCGCTCGGCGCCATGGGCGGACTGTTCTCCACCACTGTGCTGTACGCGCTCGCCTGCGGTGTCGCCGTCGGCGGCGGCCTCGCGCTGTTCCTCGTCGCCGTACGCGGTCTTCCGGCGAAGCCCGACCACGAGAAGCAGAAGGCGAGCGAGCGGGCGGGCGAGCTGATCCGGTTCGCCGGGCGGCGCGGTTCACTCGCCGCGCTCGTCGGCCTCGCCGTGCTGCTGATGACCCGCTGGGCGGTCGCGGGCATCGCCTCCGCCGTGCTCGTCTTCTTCTGGGACCGCCTCTTCGGCGGCGCCTCCGAGGAGCGGGCCGCCATGCGGCGCGTGGAGGCGCTCGCCTCCTGGACGGAGTCGCTGCGCGACACCATCGCCGGCGCGGTCGGCCTGGAGCAGGCCATCCCGGCGTCCGCGCGGGCCGCCGCGCCCGTGCTGCGCCCGCACCTCGACGCGCTCGTCGACCGGCTGCGCGCCCGCACCCCGCTGCCCGAGGCGCTCCAGCAGCTCGCCGACGAGATCGACGACGCCTCCGCCGACATCATCGTCGCCGCCCTCATCCTCAACGCCCGCCTGCGCGGCCCCGGTTTGCGGCAGGTGCTCGGCGCGCTCGCCAAGTCGGCGCGCGAGGAGGTCGACATGCGGCAGCGCGTGATGGCGCAGCGCGCGTCCACGCGCCGCTCGGTGCAGATCGTCGTCGCCGTGTCGATCGCGTTCGTGCTCGGACTGTCCATCTTCAACCGCGACTTCGTCGAGCCGTACGGCACGGCCGTCGGCCAGGTCGTCCTCGCCTGCGTGTGCGGGCTGTTCGCGCTGGGCTTCTGGTGGCTGCGCAAGCTGTCCACCATCGAGACGCCCGAGCGCTTCCTCGTACGCGACGACTCCTCGGTGCGTCTGGTGCGTCCGCGCACCCCGGGCGCCGGGCCCGCGCAGGCGTCGCCGTTCCAGCCGGAAGAGGGGGTACGCCGGTGAACGACCAACTGACGATGCCGGTGGTCGTCGGCGCGGTCGTCGGACTGGGCGTCTACGTCCTGGTCCGCGCGCTGATGCCCACCAAGCGCAGCGCCCTCTCGCAGGTCGCCCGGATCGACGCGATGCGGGCCCGCGGCACGGCGTACGAGTCGGCGCGGACCACGGACCGGGAGCCGTCCGGCCGCTTCGCCTCGCTGCGCGCGCAGGTGGGCGAGAAGGTCGCCGAGATCTACCGGCAGCAGGGCTGGGAGCAGCGGTCGCTCCGCGCCGACCTGGCCGTCCTGGAGCGCAGCTGGGAGAAGTTCCTGGCGACGAAGGTGCTGCTGGCGGTGGCGGGTCTGTTCTTCGGGCCGTTCCTGTTCGCCATCGTCTGGCAGCTCGGCTTCGGCAGCAGCCCGGTCATCCCGGTGTGGCTGGCGCTGCTGTGCGCGGTGCTGTTCTTCGTCCTGCCGGACCTGGAGGTGCGCCGGGACGCCGCCGAGAAGCGGCGCGACCTGCGCCGGGTGATCGGCGCGTACCTGGACCTGGTGTCGATGAGCCTGGCCGGCGGCCGGGGTCTGCCCGAGGCGCTGATGGCGGCGGCCGAGGTGTCCGACGGCTGGGCCACGCAGCGGATCCGCAACGCTCTCGCCGACGCCCGGATCACCGGCATCAGCCAGTGGCAGGCGCTCGGCGCGCTCGGGGAGGAGCTGGGCGTGGAGGAGCTCAAGGACCTCTCCGCCTCGCTGGCGCTGGTCGCGGACGACGGCGCGAAGGTGCGGGAGTCCCTCGCCTCGCGCGCCGAGACCATGCGGCACCGCGAACTCGCCGAGATCGAGGGCAGCGCGGGTGAGAAGTCCCAGTCGATGCTCGTGGCGCAGCTGCTGCTGTGCGCGGGGTTCCTGGTGTTCCTGATCTTCCCTGCGGCGATGCGGGTGTTCCAGGTGTGAGATACCGGACCGGTGAGCCGCGAACCGCGGACCGCACGCCGTACGTCAGAACTTCCGTGAACCGAATTCGAGAGGACAACGCGTCATGAACGGACGTACCTTCCACACCGGCATCCCCGCCGTCGACTTCCTGGTCACCTTCATGCGGGCGCGCGTCGAGCGGGCCCGCTCCGGCGAGCTGGACCGCGGCGCCTCCGCGGTCGAGTGGGTCATCATCTCGGCCGTCGTCGTGGCGATCGTCGGCGTGGTGGCCGCGATCATCAACGCCGCGCTCAGCGAGGGCGCCAACAAGGTCGGCGACTGCATCAAGGGCGCGGACGCGGGCAAGACCTGCTGACCGCACACACCTACTCGACGTCGACGGGGATGCCGGTGCGCGTACGCAGCTGGGTACGCCGACGGGTGGAGGCCGCCTCCGCCCGCGGCGATTCCGGCATGACCGCGATCGAGTTCGTGTTCCTCACGCCCGTCCTGTTCTTCATGATCTTCGCGACGGTGCAGTTCGCGCTGTACTTCTTCGCCGATCATGTCGCCCAGGCGGCGGCGCAGGCGGGCGCGCGCAAGGCGCGGGCGACGGCGGACGCGGAGCCGGGCGGCTGGCGGGGCGAGGCGCGCGAGGTCGTGGACAGCTATATCCAGCAGCTGGGGCCGCAGTTGGTGATCGCCCCGGACGTGAAGATGCTGCAGCCGGAGCAGAACACGGTGGGCGTGGAGATCACCGCCCGTATCCCGACGGTGTTCCCGGGCCTGGACCTGACGGTGCACGCGCGGTCGGCGGGACCGGTGGAGCGGTTCGTGCAGGAGGGGGAGAACTGATGCGCCGTTCCCTCCGGAGTCTGCGGGAGACGTGGCAGGAAACCTCCGACCAGGGTCTGTCCACCGTCGAGGTCGTCATCCTCGCGCCGGTGATGATCCTGTTCATTCTCGTCCTGGTGGGCTTCGGCCAACTGGTCGACGGGCGGGGCGCGTTGGACGGCGCGGCGCGGGACGCGGCCCGTGCGGGGTCGATCCAGAAGGACCACGCCACGGCGATGGCCGAGGCGCGGGCGGCGGCGGAGGCCAACCTCCGGGACGTGTGCTCGGGCCCGGTGACCGTCGTCCAGACCAGCCGGGGCTTCGAGCCGGACACCCTGTTCAGCGTCGAGGTGAGCTGCGAGGTGCGGGGCCTCGCCATGCTGGGCCTGGACATCCCGACGACGCTGACCGCGAGCTTCAGCTCGCCGCTCGACCCGTACCGGAGGACGGCGTGAGGGCGGCGCGTGCGCGGGTGCGGAACTGGCTGTCGGACCGCCGTACGCGGCTGGACGACCGCGGCTCGGGCGCCGGCGCGGTCATCATCTTCACGCTGGTCTTCCTCTCCCTGGCGGCGTTCGTCATCGACGGCGGCATGTCGATCTCCAAGCGGGAGCGCGCGGCGGACATCGCGGAACAGGCGGCCCGCTTCGCCGCCCAGGACATCGACCGCGAGGCCCTCTACGACAACGAGGGCGGCCCCGCCCCCATCAACTTCGAGAACTGCGACGCCCGGGTGAAGGCCTTCGCCCGCGAGATGGACATGTCCGGCCCGGACATCGCCGCCACCCACTGCGTGACGGCGACGGTCGACGCGGTCGAGGTCGAGGTCCAGCTGACGTACTCGCCCGTGTTCACGGGGATGTTCTACGGCGGCGACGTGGTGGTGCACGGGCAGGCCGTGGCGGAGAACGAGGTCGGCTGACGCCGCGTCGGACGACGAGCCCGCGCTCCGGCCGGCCGCGGCCCCGGACGGCCCTGACCGAAGAAACCAGAAAATCGGCACAGGGTTCACCTGGCCTTCCCACGGCGGGTACGAATACCGGTCGGCACGCCGCATTTCGGCGCCGCAATTCCGGTGAGGGGTCATGTACGAAGGGCGGACGTGAAGAAGCTGCGGTCTCCTCACGGCCTGTCCGTCACATCTGTGACGTGCGTGACGCTCCGGCATGCGCTGCCGCACGGACGCCCCTGGTCGACCGCATCCTCGCGTGCTTTGATCGGTGCCGCGGTCGCGGTCCGTCGCGGCAGGCAATTCCGTATTCCCCGACGGAACTCGGCGGACATTCTCGCGACGCACTGTCCGATACGAAGGGAAACACGCCCCCATGAACCTCGTCCCCCGAGTGGAAACCGCCGAACTCTCCGACGCCGACCTGGACCACGTCTCCGGCGGTCAGTCCGTCTCCGCCGGCCTCGACGCCGGCGTGGCCGTCGTCCTCGGGCACGGTTCCGTCGGCGTGGGTGTGTACGCCGAAGCGGGTCCCCTCAGCGTCTCCGCCGGTCTCGGCGGTTCGGTGAGCCACGCGGGCGCCGTGCACACCACGATGGTCTGAGTGCCGTACCCGGCTCCGGTCCGTTCGCGGGCCGGGGCCGGGCTCATTTCTTCTCCCGCTTGTCCTCGACCTTCATCTTCTCGTTGACCTGCTTGGTGAGTTCGTTCTCGAGCTTGTTGAATTCACGGACCACCGCGTCGGACATGTCGGCGAGCGCGTCGAGCTGCTGCGTGATGTCCTCGCGCCCGTCCTCCCAGTTCGACTCGAAGTCGGAGAGCGCGTCGTTCACGCCGCCGTCGCCGATGTCGTCCTTGTACTGGTCGAAGAGCTTCTTCGTGTGATTCATCCGCGTCTTCACCGACCGCAGCCGGCGCCCGTAGTCCTCCAGATCGGACAACGGAAGCGCGAGATCGCTCTTTCCCTCACCCATGTGAATTCCCCCTCGGTGACCCGCGGCCGACCCTCACCCTGAGAAGGGTACGACCCGGAAGGCCGGGCCGGGCCGGGCCGGCCCGGGCCGGGGCGTCGCGGACACCGGTCAGCGGTTGACCGACTGGATCTCCTGCACGGTCATGTCCTGGGTCGTCTCGAACGTGCCGTCGGGGAGGTCGCCCTGGGCGCCGCCCGTGCCCTGCCAGGAGATCTCCCAGGTGATCGACGCGGTCAGGCGGTACGGTTCGCCGCCCGAGGCGCGCAGGTAGCGGATCCCGCACGGCGGAATCTCGTCCGCGCTGCCCCGCGTGTACGGGGTGCCGATGGAGCCGTCGGCGTCGATCTCGCAGTCGCCGGAGGCGGGGTACGTCTCCGCGTCCTTCGTGCCCGGGTCCAGGTGCAGGGCGACGGGCTTGGCGGTGGTCTCGGCCCACAGCCCGGTGTGGGGGAGCTCCGCGCGGACGGTGACGTCCTTGAAGGCGGCCTTGTCCAGCCAGACCCAGGTGGGCAGGTTCACCGTGGAGCGGTTCGTCGGCTTCAGCTCGATCTCGGTCTCCGGGACCTTGACCTTGTCGTAGGCGTACGCGGCGAGCACCTCCGGTGTCGGGGCCTCCGGTTCGTCCGGGACCTCGCCCGCGTCCTGCCAGAACATGAGACGGCTGCACAGCGAGGTGTCGTCGAGGGCGGACCAGTCAGGGGCGACGCCGCGCCAGAAGTAACCGTCCCTGCCCAGGTTGTAGTTCTTGTAGCCGGGCACGTTCGCGGGCGTGCCGAAGTAGTTCCGGGCTTCCTTGCCGTCCCTGAAGTGGTCGGTCCACAGCCCTTCGCCGTACCAGCCCTGCCGGATGCTGACGTCCCCGGCGGCCTCTGTCTCCGCGAAGTTCTTCAGCTGCTCCGGCGTGAACACGGGCTCGTACCAGCAGGGCGGTGGTTCCCAGGTCGGGTCGACCGACGACAGGGTGCCTTTGCCGCCCGTGGGGCCACTGGTATGGGTGACCTTGATGCGGGACGTGGACGCCTTGGCCGTCAGCTCGTTGCCGTTGACGCCGCCGACGGGACCGTCGCCCCGGGTGCCGCCCCCACCGACGGCGTGGGCGGGTCCAGGTGCCAGAAGCGTCGTGACCAGCACCAGAGGTGCGAGAGCGCGACGCATCCTCACTTCTGGCAGCCTCCCCGCTCCGAGCGGACGGAGACCGTCTGCCAGACGCCCTGCTCGTTCTTCGTCATCGACACGGAGTAGAAGACCTCGGGGTCCGTGCCGGGCGGATTGCCCTCCACCTGGCCGGTCTTGAGGTTGCGCGTCGACGCCTTGCTCTCGTCGGTGCCGTAGTTCAGCACCGCGTTGTCGCCCCCGGAGCCGAGCACGACCTCGGGGTCGAAGACGGGCACTGCGGGCCACGGACGATTCCCCCTGTTGTCGGCTGTATGTAGGCGACAACGAAGCTGTCAGGGGCATTTGTGAGGCCCCGGCGGATCGTGTGGGGGACGTGAGAAGCGCCCCGGGGCGAGGCGGGGCGGCAGGGATAGGGACCTGTCGGCCGGAGACCTGCGGCACCCCTTCGACTGCGGCCATTCGAGTCAATAAGATCCCCTTAGCCTCAACGACCCCTTCCTCCCACACCTCAGGACACCCGCCATGCCGCGACGCCGCAGTCCCAGCTCGTCCAGCTCGACGGCCCCGAGGAACCGGACGCCGCAGCCCGTGCGGGTGCGGCAGCGGACGTTCGGGGACTTCGTGAAGGCGTTCCTGGCGTTCGTGGCGCTCGCGGTGCTGCTCGTCGGGGTGCCGGCCGCGCTGGCGATGACGGCGGGCTGGCCGTTCCCGGAGACGTTCGAGCCGATGGAGTGGCTCAAGCAGGACATCTCCGTCTCGACGTTCCTCGGCATCCTCACGTTCGTCGTGTGGCTCGCCTGGGCGCAGTTCACCGCATGCGTGCTGGTGGAGATGAAGGCCGCCCTGTCGGGCGTCGGGGTGCCGGGGCGGGTGCCCGGCGCCGGGCCCAGCCAGCTGCTCGCCCGGCAGCTCGTCGCCGCGCTGCTGCTCGTCGGCGCGACCGCCGCCAGCTTCACCCCGTCGCTCGCGCAGCTCGGCCAGACCTTCGACGACACCCAGCGGCCCACCGTGGCCGCCGCCCAGCAGACGCCGGGGCTGTTCGCCCAGCAGCAGGAGCAGGCGGCCGGCGCCGCCGCCGCGGTCGCCGAGCAGGCCTCGCACAGCGAGGCGGCCCCCGCCGCGGCCGAGAAGCAGGGCGACACGAAGTTCTACCGGATCCAGCCGCCCGAGGGGCGTCACCACGACTCCCTGTGGGAGATCGCCGAGCGGCACCTCGGCGACGGCCGCCGCTACAAGGAGATCTTCGAGCTCAACAAGGACCGGGTGCAGCCGGACGGTTCGCGGCTGTCCGAGGCCAGTCTGATCCGGCCCGGCTGGATCATGGAGATGCCCGGCGACGCGCGCGGCGGCGACCTCGTCGAGATGCCGGACGACGCCCCCGAGGTCTCGCCCGAGGTGCGGGAGCAGATCAGCGACTACGCGAGGACCGGCGACGGCGCGTCCGGCGGCGGAGACCACGCACAGGGCAGCGACCAGGCACAAGGCGGCGACCAGGCACAAGGCAGCGGCGGCGACACCGCCCAGGTCGGCCTGCCCGAGCAGCGCCCCGCCCCCGGCACCGGCCACGCCGACCTCAAGCGTCCCGCGCCCGAGCAGGCCGCCACGCCCGCCCAGGACTCCTCGTCCTTCGGGCTGCCCGAGGCCCTGCTCACCGCGCCCCTGCTGGCCGCCGGTCTGCTCGGGGCGCTCGGCCACCGGCGCCGGCAGGCCCTGTGGCAGTCGGCGTTCGCCGGGATCGGCGGGCGGCGCGGCATGGAGCCGCCCACGCCCACCGGTGACGCCCTCGACGTGCAGGACGCGCTGCTGGTCGGCGCCGACCCCGAGGGCGTACGGCTCCTCGACCGGTCGCTGCGCGGGCTCGCCGCGTCGCTGGCCGCCGAGTCCCGTCCGCTGCCCACGGTCTACGCGGCCTGGCTGAGCAACGGCGACCTGCACCTCCAGCTCGCCCAGCCGTCCGGCAAGCCGCCGTCCCCGTGGCAGCTCGGGCAGGACCAGACGTTCTGGATGCTGGCCCGCGCCGACGCCGAGTCGTACGAGGACGTCGACACCGCCGCGCCCTACCCCGGCCTGGTCAGCCTCGGCACCATGGACGACTCCCGGCTGCTGCTCAACCTGGAGTCGGTCCCCGGCATCGTGTCGCTGAGCGGCCGTGAGGAGGACCGCGCGGCGGTGTTCGCGTCCGTCGCCGCCGAACTGGCCACCAACGGCTGGTCGGACCGCATGACCATCACCCTCGTCGGCTTCGGCGAGGACCTCACCGCCCTCGCGCCCAGCCGGCTGCGCCACCTCGACGGCATCGAGGCGCTGATCGAGACGATGGAGGCGGAGACCCGGCAGCGGCGCGGCGCGCTCGGCGCCGCCGGCCATGACTCGGTGCTCACCGGCCGTACCGGCCCGGCCCAGCACACCCGTTGGGCCCCGCACCTGGTGCTGCTGGCCGCCGAGCCGTCCCCCGAGGACGCCATGACGCTCGCCGAACTCGCCGCCGACGCGAGCCGCCTGGGCATCGGCTACCTCGTCGGCACCGGCAGCGGCGATCTGCCGGGCGCCGCCTGGGAGATGGAGATCACCGGCGAGGGCCGGCTGCTCGCCCCGCTGCTCGGGCTGGAACTCGACGCGCAGCTCCTGCCCGCCGCCCACCGGCGTGCGGTCGTCGAGCTGTTCACCGACGCCGACCCGGACCGCAGCCCGGACGGGCCCGGCACCGCGCCGCCGTTCCTCGTCGACATCAGCGAGCAGGGCCGCCCCGCGGTGTACGCGCGCCTGGTCGGGCCGTACGAGATCATCGGCCTGGAGACGCCGGACGGCGAGCGCAGCGCGCTGCTGCACGAGGCGCTGGCGCTGCTGCTGCTGCACCGCGAGGGCGTGCACCCGCGGGTGCTGTCCTCCGCGCTGTGGCCGCGCGGCGTCACCGACGACGTGCGCCAGGCGCTCCTCGACCGGCTGCGGGACTGGCTGGGCACCGACCCCGACGGCACCCCGCGGCTGCGCACCGACGACAACGGCCGGCTCACTCTCGCCAAGTCCGTGGTGTCCGACCTGGACGTGCTGCGCTCGCTGTACCACGAGGCCACGCAGGGCAAGGGCGTCGACAGCCGGGCGGTGCGCGGGCGGCTGCTCACCGACGCGCTGGTGCTGGTGCGCGGTCCGCTGCTGGCCGACCGGCCGGAGGGGCGCTACCGCTGGCTCACCCACGAGATCGTCGACGCGCAGCTCCCGCTGCTCGTCGCGGACACCGGGCTCGCGCTCGCCGAGTTCCACATGGAGAAGGACCGTGCGGAGAAGGCCATCGAGGCGCTGAACGCGGCGCTGCGCACGGCTCCGGCCGACGAGCGGCTGTGGAACGGACTGCTGCGGGCCACCCACGCCCTGGACGACCCGGCGCGGCTCACCGCCCTGGCGTCCGACCTGGTGGCCCGCAGCGGGGCGCGCGGGCTGCCGCCGCGCACCGAGGCGCTGCTCGACGACCTGCTGCCGACGTGGCGCGACGCGGTCGCGGCGGCCGGCTGAGCGGCCGTACGGGATGACCGGGGGCCTGGAGTACGCGCTGATCGCCGTCGCCGCGCTGTGGGGCGCGGCGGCCGGCGCGCTGCTGCCCCGCGCCGCCCACCGGTTCGCCGTCCCGGCGGGGGAGCAGTGGCGCTCGGCGTGCCCGCAGGGACACCCGCTCGCGGGCTGGCTCGGCCCGGCCCGCTGCCGGGCGTGCCGGGGAGCCCCGTACGGCACCGGCGCCCCCGTCCCCGTCACGGTCACCGCGCTGGTGTGCGCCGCCCTCGCCGCCGCCACCGGGACCCGGCCGGAGCTGGCCGTGTGGCTGCTGCTGGCGCCCGCGGGCGTGCTGCTCGCGACGGTCGACTTCCGGGTGCAGCGGCTGCCCGACCCGCTCACCCTGCCCTTCGCGGCGACGGCCCTGGCGCTGCTGGGCCTGACCGCGCTGGTCCCCGAGCACGCCGGGGAGTGGACCACCGCCCTGCTGGGCGCGCTCGCGCTCGGCGCCGGCTACTTCGTGCTGTTCCTGATCAACCCGGCCGGCATGGGCTTCGGCGACGTGAAGCTGGCGCTCGGCGCGGGCGCGGTCCTCGGCTGGTACGGCTGGCCCACGGTGCTGCTCGGCACCCTCGCCGGGTTCCTGTGCGGGGCGCTGTACGGGGGCGCGCTCGTCGTCGCCCGGAAGGCGGGCCGCAAGACGTCGATCCCGTTCGGCCCGTTCCTGATCAGCGGGGCGTTCGTCGGGCTGCTGATCGGCGCGTACACGGCCTGACGTCGGCGCGCCGGGACGGCTGACGTACGCTGATTCCGTCCGTCCACACCCCTGCGAAAGGGACACCGGTGACCGAGAAGGCCGACCTTCAGCCCGTCCTCGACCGTGCCGCCGCCGGTGGGCGGATCACCCCCGAAGAGGCCCTGGTCCTCTACCGTGACGCGCCGCTGCACGCGCTGGGCGCCGCCGCCGACGCCGTGCGCCGCCGCAGGTACGCGGGGACCGAGCACATCGCGACGTACATCATCGAGCGGAACATCAACTACACGAACGTGTGTGTCACGGCGTGCAAGTTCTGCGCCTTCTACGCGGCCCCGAAGGACACGAAGAAGGGCTGGACCCGGGACCTGGACGACATCCTGCGGCGCTGCGCGGAGACGGTCGAGCTGGGCGGCACGCAGATCATGTTCCAGGGCGGTCACCACCCGGACTACGGCGTGGAGTACTACGAGAAGCACTTCGCGGCCATCAAGAAGGAGTTCCCGCAGCTCGTCATCCACAGCCTGGGGGCGAGCGAGGTCGAGCACATGGCCCGGATCTCCGGCGTCTCGGTCGAGGAGGCCGTCACGCGGATCCACGCGGCCGGTCTCGACTCCTTCGCCGGCGCGGGTGCCGAGCTGCTGCCGGAGCGTCCGCGCAAGGCGATCGCCCCGCTGAAGGAGTCCGGCGAGCGGTGGCTGGAGATCATGGAGATCGCCCACAACCTGGGTGTGGAGTCCACCTCCACGATGCTGATGGGCACGGGCGAGACCAACGCGGAGCGGATCGAGCACCTGCGGATGATCCGTGACGTGCAGGACCGCACGGGCGGCTTCCGGGCGTTCATCCCGTACACCTACCAGCCCGAGAACAACCACCTGAAGGGCCGCACGCAGGCGACCCTCTTCGAGTACCTGCGCATGATCGCGATCGCCCGGCTCTTCCTGGACAACGTCGCCCACATCCAGGGCTCGTGGCTGACCACCGGCAAGGAGGTCGGCCAGCTCTCGCTGCACTACGGCGCGGACGACCTCGGTTCGATCATGCTGGAGGAGAACGTCGTCTCCTCCGCCGGCGCCAAGCACCGCTCCAACCGGCTGGAGATCATCGACCTGATCCGCAAGGCGGGCCGGGTCCCGGCGCAGCGTTCGACGACGTACGAGCACCTCGTCGTGCACGACGACCCGGCGAACGACCCGGTCGACGACCGCGTCGTCTCGCACATCTCGTCCACCGCCATCGAGGGCGGCACGGCCCACCCGGAGCTGAAGCTCCTGCCCGCCAACTGAGCGTCCCGTGCTGACACTTCACGTCGCCGAGGCCTCGCCCGGGACCGCCGTCCTGGTCGACGGCGCGCGGATCGCCGCCGTCGGCCCGTACGAGGAGCTGGCCGCCGCGCACCCGGACGCCCGGCTGCGGCGGTGGCCCGGCATCCTGACGCCCGGACTGCTCAACCCGTACGGCCCGGAGCTGCTGGAGCAGGCCTACCACCCCGACCCGCGCGAGGCGGACCGGCTCGGCACCGAGCCGCTGTTCGGGCTGCGGGCGCGGGCGCTCCTCGCCTCCGCGCCCGCCGCGCGGGGCGCCAGTGCGCGGCGCGGGGTGCAGCGCCTGCTGGCCCACGGTACGGTCGCGGTGGCCGGCGAGATCCGTGGCCGGGAGGCCCTGGACGCCGTCCGCAGGGCCGGGCTCGTGTTCGGCGGCCGTCCGCCCGGGCTGTCCGGCCCCCCGGCGCTCTCGCCGGTGCCGCTCGTGCTGCTGCCGGCGCTGACCGCCGGGAGCCCCGCGCGGTTCGCGGTGTTCGACGTGCCCGACCGCGAGGCCCTGGTCCGGCAGGGCGCGTCCACCTGCGTGGCCACCGTCGTCGGCGGCCGTCTGGTGCACCGGCGGCGCTGACGGCGCGGCCGGCGCTCCTCACCCCGCCAACGCGTCCCCGAACGCGCCGGCCTCCTGCTCCACCCCGCTGCAGTCGGTCAGCGGGTCGTCCGCGGCGTCCCCGTCGCAGGGGCGGTCCCGGAACGCCGACCACACCGACACCCATGCGACACCGTGGTCCTCGGCGAAGGCCCGCACCTGCTCCGCGTCCTCGAGCGTGAACGTCTCGTTCGCCACGTCGTTGACACCGAGCATCGGGGTGAGCGCCATGCCCCGCCATGCCTCGGCCCCGGACAGCCCGAAGACGTCCCGCAGCTGGGCGTGCGCCGACCGGGCGGCTTCGAGCGCGTAGTCGCCCATGTCGCCGTCGTACGACTCGGCGTAGTTCATCGTCATGAGGTTGACGGTGGCGACCTCGACGTCGTGGTCGTTCGCCGACTCCAGCAGCGCCAGGCTCTCCTCGTCGAGCCCGGACGGCATGACCGGGAGGGTGAACGTCACCTCCAGGCCGTCGCGTTCCTCCTGGAGCAGGGCGATCGCCTCCGAACGCCGGTCCACGGAGGGGGAGTCCGTGAGGTCGTCGCCCTCGATGTCGAAGTCGGCGCGGGTGGTGCCGGCCGCGTCCAGCGCCGCGCCGTACGCCTCGGCCAGGTCCTCGGCGGTGTCGCAGGCGGCCGCCAGCTCGTCGCCGTGGGCGCCGCCGAAGGAGACCCGCATGTCGGCGCCGGTCCGGGCGAGCGCCGCGATCCGGGACGTCACCTGCGCGTCGTCGACGTCCTGGACACCGTCCCAGGCCGGGGCGCAGCCGTCGCCGGAGGAGATGACGAAGGCGAGGTTGTACGTCGTGGGGGAGCCCGCCGCGTCGGTGGCGGAGGCGGTGGAGGCGTTGACGTAGGGCGCGTACGCGACCGGCGCGCGTCCCGCCGCGTCCGCGTCCGCCGCGGTGTCTCCGGCGG
>MUNG01000169.1 GCA_002154585.1 Streptomyces pseudogriseolus | reverse complement strand
GCCTCGACGATGCGGGCGGTGCCGTCGGTGGAGCCGTCGTCGATGACCAGCACCTCGATCGGATGGTCGCTGGCCATCAGGGAGGTGACGGTGTTCTCGATGCACTTGGCCTCGTTGTACGCCGGGACCAGCACCGTGACCGGCTGGGTGACCGGCGGGCCCCAGCG
This sequence comes from Streptomyces pseudogriseolus, assembly GCA_002154585.1. Taxonomy (GTDB): domain Bacteria; phylum Actinomycetota; class Actinomycetes; order Streptomycetales; family Streptomycetaceae; genus Streptomyces; species Streptomyces pseudogriseolus. Next base: position 8,747 of record MUNG01000169.1, on the reverse strand, counting down.
GAAGCCCTTGCGGCGCACCCGGCGGCGACGCGGGCGGCGGCACCGCCGCCACCACGCCCCCGGCCGGCGGCGGCACCGCCACGCAGCCCACGACGCCGACCACCCCGGACGCCACCGCGTCTCCCGGCACGCCCGACCCCACCACCGGTGGCGGCGGCGAGGTCAACGGCACCGACAGCCTGTCCGCTCCCTCCGCCGACCGCCCGGTCGCCGCCGAACCCGCCGCGGGCGCCGACTCCGCCCCCGCCGCCGCACCGTCCCCGGAGAACGTCCTCTGATGGCATCCCCGTCCCACCGCCGCCGGGCGCCCCGCCCGGACCGGCGCGGCGCACTGCGCCGCCGCGTACCACTGCGCCTGCTGCTGCCGCTGCTCGTCCTGGTCGCCCTCGCCGCCATGCTGATGCTGCGCGGCTACGTGCACAGCGAGATCCTCGCCGACCACCGCATCCAGAAGCCGGCGCCCACCACCGAGGTGCCCGAGGACATACTCGAGGGCGGGCCGGTGATAGACGCCCGCACGGGCAAGGCCGCCACGCTCAGCGTCCCGGACCACCGTCTGGTGCTCACCTTCGACGACGGCCCGGACCCCACCTGGACGCCGAAGGTGCTCGACGTGCTGAAGAAGCACGACGCGCACGCCGTCTTCTTCGTCACCGGCACCATGACCTCCCGCTACCCCGACCTCGTCAAGCGCATGGTCGACGAGGGCCACGAGGTCGGCCTGCACACCTTCAACCACCCCGACCTGGCGCTCCAGTCCAAGAAGCGCATCGACTGGGAGCTGTCGCAGAACCAGCTCGCCATCACCGGCGCGGCCGGCATCCGCACCTCGCTGTTCCGCCCGCCGTACTCGTCCTTCTCCGACGCCATGGACAACGAGTCCTGGCCGGTCACCCAGTACATCGGCAGCCGCGGCTACCTCACCGTCGTCAACAACACCGACAGCGAGGACTGGAAGCGGCCCGGCGTCGACGAGATCATCCGCCGCGCCACCCCGAAGGACGGCAAGGGCGCCATCGTCCTGATGCACGACTCCGGCGGCGACCGCAGCCAGACCGTGGCCGCGCTCGACCGGTTCCTGCCCGACCTGAAGGACAAGGGCTACGAGTTCGACAACCTGACCGAGGCCCTGGACGCGCCCAGCGCGCACAGCCCGGTCACCGGACCCGAGCTGTGGAAGGGCAAGGCCTGGATCTTCCTGGTGCAGGCCTCCGAGCACATCACCGACGTCCTGGTGGTCGGCCTCGCGATCATCGGCACCCTGGTCATCGCCCGCTTCGTGCTGATGCTGCTCCTCTCCGGCGCCCACGCCCGCCGGGTGCGCCGCAAGGGCTTCCGCTGGGGCCCGCCGGTCACCCAGCCGGTCACGGTGCTGGTCCCGGCGTACAACGAGGCCAAGTGCATCGAGAACACCGTCACCTCCCTGATGGCCAGCGACCATCCGATCGAGGTGCTGGTCATCGACGACGGCTCCACCGACGGCACCGCCCGCATCGTCGAGGCGATGGGCCTGCCCAACGTCCGGGTGATCCGCCAGCTCAACGCGGGCAAGCCCGCCGCCCTCAACCGGGGCCTGGCCAACGCCCGCTACGACATCGTCGTGATGATGGACGGCGACACGGTCTTCGAGCCGTCCACCGTCCGCGAGCTCGTGCAGCCGTTCGCCGACCCGAAGGTCGGCGCCGTCGCCGGCAACGCCAAGGTCGGCAACAAGGACAGCCTCATCGGCGCCTGGCAGCACATCGAGTACGTGATGGGCTTCAACCTCGACCGCCGGATGTACGACATCCTGCGCTGCATGCCGACCATCCCGGGCGCCGTCGGCGCCTTCCGGAAGTCGGCGCTGGAGCCCATCGGCGGCATGAGCGACGACACGCTCGCCGAGGACACCGACGTCACCATGGCGCTGCACCGCGCCGGCTGGCGCGTGGTCTACGCGGAGAACGCCCGCGCCTGGACCGAGGCCCCGGAGACCGTGCAGCAGCTGTGGTCCCAGCGCTACCGCTGGTCGTACGGCACCATGCAGGCCATCTGGAAGCACCGCCGCGCCCTCGTCGACAAGGGCCCCTCCGGCCGCTTCGGCCGGGTCGGCCTGCCCTTCGTCTCGCTGTTCATGATCGTGGCCCCGCTGCTGGCCCCGCTGATCGACGTGTTCCTGCTGTACGGCCTGGTCTTCGGACCGACCCAGCAGACCATCCTCGCGTGGCTGGGCGTCCTGGCCATCCAGGCGGTCTGCGCCGCCTACGCGTTCCGCCTCGACAAGGAACGCATGACCCATCTGATCTCGCTGCCGCTGCAGCAGATCCTGTACCGCCAGCTCATGTACGTCGTGCTGCTCCAGTCCTGGATCACGGCGCTCACCGGCGGCCGGCTGCGCTGGCAGAAGCTGCGCCGCACCGGTGTCGTCGGGGCGCCCGTGAACGGGGCCGTGCCGGGCGGCCAGGCGTACCAGGACGACCGGAGGCCGGTGGCATGACCCACGGACACCCGACCGGCGCCGGCCCGGTCCCGAACCCGGCCGGACCCTACCCGCCCGCGTACGGCACCCACACGGGCGTGGCCCCGGGGCCGGCGCACGCGTTCCCGCGGCAGCAGACGGCGGAGCCGGCACCTGCCCCGTCGCCGGAGCCCGCGGATCCCCCGGCCGCCCCGAAGAAGCCGGGCCGGGACCGGTACCTGGACCTCCTGCGCTCCGTCGCCCTGGTCCGCGTCGTCGTCTACCACCTCTTCGGCTGGGCCTGGCTGTCGATCGTGTTCCCGTCCATGGGCGTGATGTTCGCGCTGGCCGGCTCGCTGATGGCGCGGTCGCTGAAGCGGGGCGCGTGGAGCGTGATCCGCGGACGCCTCCGCCGTCTGCTGCCGCCGATGTGGCTCTTCGGCGGGGTCGCGCTGACGCTGCTGTTCCTGAGCGGCTGGAACCCCGGGGACGACCCCGACCAGGGCGGCGGGTCCTGGGGCCTGGTCAAGCTGTTCCACTACCTCGTCCCGATCGGCGCCCCGCCCTACCCGTTCGAGTCCGGGGACCTGGGAGTGCTGACCGGCGGCACCTGGGCGGACGACGCGGTGGGACCGCTGTGGTACCTGCGCGCCTACCTGTGGTTCGTACTCGCCTCCCCGCTGCTGCTGTGGGCGTTCCGCAGGGCGCCCTGGCCGACGCTGCTCGCCCCGCTGGGCCTGACGGCCGTCGTCGGCACCGGGCTGGTCACCATCCCCGGCGAGACCGGCAACGCGGTCACCGACTTCGCGGTCTACGGCTCCTGCTGGGTGCTGGGCTTCGCCCACCAGGACGGCATGCTCAAGCAGGTCCCGCGCTACATCTCCGTGTCCGGCGCCGCCTTCGTGATGGCGTTCGGCCTGTGGTGGGCCTCGGGCCACCTCGGCGACGAGGGCTGGGACCTCAACAACATTCCGCTGGCGCAGGCTGCCTGGTCGTTCGGGTTCGTGGTGATCCTGCTCCAGTACTCGCCGTCGTGGCGGGAGCTGCCGGGACGGCTCGCCAACTGGGACAAGCTGGTGACCCTGTCCAACAACCGCGCGGTCACCATCTACCTGTGGCACAACCTGCTGATCGCCCTCACCTTCCCGATCGTCGACCTGCTGTACGAACTGCCGTTCATGCAGAGCGAGCGCGGGGTGGAGGCGCTGAACAGCACGTACGAACTCTGGGCGTTCGCGTTCGTCTGGCCGCTGATCGGCCTGGTGATCCTCGGCACGGGCTGGGTCGAGGACCTGGCGGCGAAGCGCAGGCCACGCCTGTGGCCGAACGGCAGCAAGAGTTCCCGCCCGAAGGCACGGGCACACCGGAGCTGATCGTCAGGTTTGCTGAGGCACCGAGGAGTGGAGGGGCCGTCGGGCGACACGTCCGACGGACGCATCAACTGCATGTTCGCGCTCTCGCACGCCGTGCCATATATCATCGGCGATATGGATAGCGGGCGGTACTCGATCGAGATCGAGCCGGAGGTGCGGCTGTGGCTGGAGAACATTCCCGCCCATCACTACAAGCAGGCCGAACGCGTCGCCGACCTGCTCGCCGAGCAGCCCACCACGCTCGACGAACCGCACTCCCGCCACCTGGGCGGCAAGCTCCGCGAGCTGCGCTTCCGCCTGGGCGATGCCCATCAGCGGATCACCTACTGGCTGGCGCCCGGCCGTCGCGTCGTGCTGCTCACCGTGTTCCGCAAGACCAAGATGCGTGAGCAGGCCGAAGTGGACCGCGCCCACGCCGCACAGCGATTGTGCGAGGCAGAGCATGAAGCCGCCGCCGAGCACGACCTTTACAGCCGCGACCTCAAGGAGTCTCGATGAACCACAGCGAATGGAGGACCCGTCGCCACCGCCGGCTGCTGGGCGAACACCTGGACGCCGACCCCGAGTACGACCGGGTCTACGAAGAGGCCGGCCTCGCCATGACGTTGGGCAAGGCCGTCTACGACCGGCGCAAGCAGCTGGGTCTGAGCGAGGCCGATCTCGCCGAGCGCATGCACGTCGACGTCGATGACATCGAAGGCATCGAGACGGCCACCGAACTGCCGCCCATCGCGGTCATCATGCGTCTGGCCTGCGCACTGGACCTCACGGTGGACGTGCACCTCGCCGGCGGAGATGAGCCCACCGTCACCATCGTCGCCCCAGCGGCGTGAGGCGGGGAGGAGCCATGCAGGACCCGCCTTCCGCGCTCGCCCGTGAGCTCGGGCAACTCGTCCACGACCGCCGCATCGAGCTTGGGCTGTCCCAGGCCGAGCTGGCCGAGCGGTGCGGGATGAAGCAGCCGCAGATCTCCCGCTTCGAAGGCGGCGGGACCGTGCCCACGCTTCCCCTCCTGCGCCGCCTGGCTCAGGCTCTCGGCGCCGACCTGACCATCAGCCTCACCCCGCGCGACGAAGCCGCTTGACACACCGGGGCTGCGCTGTCCATGTCCTGGGCGATGGTTGGCCTTGACGAAGGCCGGCGATCGAGTGGGGTGGCAACGCCTCGCGGCGGGGCTGCGGCTCGTGCGGGAGTACGCCGATTCCTGGGGAGGGTGGACCCTCGGGGACGGTGTGCCCGGGCGGGGCGTCGGCAAGCTGCTCTGGTTCGAGGTGGGCCGCCGTGCCACACTGCCTCCTGTTGCTGAAGTGAACGGTGGGCCAGGGGGCGAGGGCGGATGAGCAAGCGGCAGACGCAGAAGATGCTGCAGTTGATGGCGAGCGGGGAGCCGGTGGAGCTCACCAGTCCCATGGCATCCGTGAAGAAACTCGCCCGACTCGCCTTCGTCGCCCAGCAGTTCGGGTACGAGTACGCCGACGTCCGGCAGGGCGGCGGGAACAACAGCCAGCTGAAGATGCTGATCGTGCCCGACCTCAGCCCGCAGGCCCAGACCCGCGCCGCGCAGAACTGGGCGCAGTACCCCAACGCCCACGACGGCGTCTCCCTGCCGCCGCTCGTGCCGGACGCCTTCGAACTGCTCAAGGCGCGCATCAACTTCGACCTCACCGGCAAGAACGCCGAAAAGCGCATGGGCTACGGCGCGATCGGCGTCTCCATCGGCGCCGTGATCATTGCCTACCGGCTGGGCGGCACCTCGGACGACTTCGTGATCGCGGCCATCATCTGGCTGGCCCTCATGGCGATCCTCGGCATCGGGTTCGTCGTCACCCGCAAGCGCAACGCCAAGTTCGCCGCCCGCCTCCAGGCGGCCAACTTCACACCGGTGACGGACGAGACGGGCCGCGTGCGCTACCTGCCCCCGGGCGGGCAGATGCCGGGCCACGGCAACCCCTTCGGGGCCGCTCCGTACGGCCCGTACGGGGCGCAGGCCCAGGGTGCGCCGCCGGTTCCGCCGCAGCCGCAGCAGCAGCCGGCACCGGGTTACGCCCCGCAGCAGCCTCCGGCGTACCCGCAGCCCTTCCCGCAGCAGCAACAGCAGCAGCCCGGTCCGTACGCCCCCCAGCAGCCGCCCGCCTATGGCCAGCCCGGGCAGCCCGGCCCGTACGGCCAGCCCGGCCCCTACGGCCAGCCCCCGCAGCACTGACCCCTCACCGCACCCCCGGTGACCGGTGACGGACTCCTCTCACCCCGCCCACGGCCGGGGTGAGAGCAACGTTCCCTGCCGGTCACCGCGTGCCACAGAGCGGAAACGCTCCCTCCGTACCTTCGGGACCAGCCCTCGCGGCACCGCCGCGCCCCGGAGAGCAGTGGAGGCCCCATGACAGCCCGCAGCGGCCGTTGGATCCAGCAGTGGGACCCGGAGGACGAGACCTTCTGGAACCGCACCGGCGAGCGGATCGCCCGCCGCAATCTCCTCTTCTCCGTGCTGTCCGAGCACATCGGCTTCTCGATCTGGACCATGTGGTCCGTGCTCGTGCTCTTCATGGGGCCGGAGTACGGGCTGACCCCCGCCGACAAGTTCCTGCTGACGTCGCTGGTCACGCTGGTCGGCGCCGTGGTCCGGGTGCCGTACACCTTCGCCGTCGCGATCTTCGGCGGGCGGAACTGGACGGTGATCAGCGCGGCGCTGCTGCTCGTGCCCACCGTCGCCGCGTTCGCCGTGATGGAGCCGGGGACGTCCTTCTCCACCTTCCTCCTGGTCGGCCTGCTGGCCGGTATCGGCGGCGGAAACTTCGCGTCCTCCATGACCAACATCAACGCCTTCTTCCCGCTGAGGAAGAAGGGCTGGGCGCTCGGCCTGAACGCCGGCGGCGGCAACATCGGCGTGCCCGTCATCCAGCTCGTCACCCTCGCGATCATCGGCGCGAGCGGGGGGCCGCGGGTGCTGCTCGGCCTCTACATCCCGCTGATCGTCGTCGCCGCCGCGCTCGCCGCGCTCTTCATGGACAACCTGGCCTCGGTGAAGAACGACACCGGCGCCGCCAAGGACGCCGCGCGCGACCCGCACACCTGGATCATGTCGTTCCTCTACATCGGCACCTTCGGCTCGTTCATCGGCTACAGCTTCGCCTTCGGGCAGGTGCTCCAGAACCAGTTCGACCGCACCCCGCTGGAGGCCGCGTACGTCACCTTCATCGGGCCGCTGCTCGGCTCCCTGATCCGCCCGGTGGGCGGCTCGCTCGCCGACCGGTACGGCGGCGCGCGCATCACCCTGTGGAACTTCGTCGCCATGGGCGCGGCGACCGCCGTGCTGATCGTCGCCTCGATGCAGAAGTCGCTGGTGCTGTTCACCGTCGCCTTCGTGGGGCTGTTCGTGCTGACCGGCCTCGGCAACGGGTCGACGTACAAGATGATTCCCGGCATCTTCCAGGCCAAGGCGCACGCGCTGGGCCTCGAAGGGGAGGCGGCGGCCGCGTACGGGCGGCGGCTCTCCGGGGCGTCCATGGGGCTGATCGGCGCGGTGGGCGCGCTCGGTGGCGTCGGCATCAACCTCGCCTTCCGCCAGTCGTTCCTCTCCTACGGCTCCGGCACCGGCGCGTTCGTGGCGTTCCTCGCCTGCTACGCGGTGTGTTTCGCGGTCACCTGGGTGGTATACCTCCGCCGGCCCGCCTCCCGCCCGGTCGGCGCCTCCCCCGCCACGGAGGAGAAGCCGCAGCTCAGCTACGCCGAGGTATGACGGCGGGTGACGTAACACTGGTGACATGAAGCCGAACCGGGCCTGTCATGGTTGGTTGACAGGCTCGTTCGGCACGGACGTGGAGCCGCACCTCCGTGCAGGACGCCGACTCGAGCCGGGACGAGAGTGATGGACGACGAACGAGAGCAGTCACCGGAGCACGGCCCCCTCGCGGGGTTCACGGTGGGCGTGACCGCGGCGCGCCGGGCCGACGAGCTGGGCGCGCTGCTGGAGCGGCGCGGCGCGGCGGTGCTGCACGCCCCGGCCCTGCGGATCGTGCCGCTCTCCGACGACAGCGAGCTGCTGGCGGCCACCAAGGAGATCATCGGGCGGGCCCCGGACATCGCGGTCGCCACCACCGCCATCGGGTTCCGCGGCTGGGTGGAGGCCGCCGACGGCTGGGGGTTCGGCGAGGACCTGCTGGAGCGGCTGCGCGGGGTGCGGATCCTGGCCCGCGGGCCGAAGGTGAAGGGCGCGATCCGGGCGGCCGGGCTGACCGAGGAGTGGTCGCCGGCCTCGGAGTCGATGGCGGAGGTGCTGGACCGGCTGCTGGAGGAGGGCGTCGACGGACTGCGCATCGCCGTCCAGCTGCACGGCGAGCCGCTGCCCGGGTTCGTGGAGTCGCTGCGCGCCGGGGGAGCGGAGGTGCTGGGCGTGCCGGTGTACCGGTGGCTGCCGCCGGAGGACATCGGGCCGGTGGACCGCCTGATCGACGCGGCCGTCGCCCGCACCCTGGACGCGGTCACCTTCACCAGCGCGCCCGCCGCCGCGTCGCTGCTGTCCCGCGCCGAGGAGCGGGGGCTGGCCGACGACCTGCTGGCCGCGCTCGGCCACGACGTGCTGCCCGCCTGCGTCGGCCCGGTCACCGCCCTGCCGCTCCAGGCGCGGGGCGTCGACACGGTGCAGCCGGAACGCTTCCGCCTGGGCCCGCTGGTCCAGCTGCTCTGCCGCGAACTCCCCTCCCGCGCGCGTACGTTGCCCGTGGCCGGGCACCGGGTGGAGATCCGGGGGCACGCCGTGCTGGTCGACGGCGAGCTGCGTCCGGTGCCGCCCGCCGGGATGTCCCTGCTGCGGACGCTGTCCCGCAGACCCGGCTGGGTCGTCTCGCGCGCCGAGCTGCTGCGCGCCCTCCCGGGCGCCGGCCGCGACGAACACGCGGTGGAGACCGCGATGGCCCGCCTGCGCACCGCCCTGGGCGCCC
>MUNG01000168.1 GCA_002154585.1 Streptomyces pseudogriseolus | reverse complement strand
CGCAGTTCCCCGCGCCCCTTTGGGGTGTGCTGTCAGGCGTCCTCGACTATCAGGGCGTGGGTGCCCAGGCCCAGGAGGTGGGAGGCCGGGACCGTGCCGTGGGTGGTCAGGACCGTGTCCAGGCGGCCCGTCAGCGGGTCGAACTCCGCGTCCAGGACCGTGCCGTGCTCCTCACCGCGCTCCGTGAGCGCCTCCGTGCCGATCAGGTCGGGCGTGGCGGGCGCGTCGGTGGTGGGGCGTGTCGCCCGCAGACCGTGGGCGGTCGCGCGGAGGTCGGTCCAGGCCACCACCGCGTCCCGGCGCAGCCGTCCGCGTCGGACGCGGGCGTGCGTGACCCGGCCCGACGCCACGTCGACCACCAGGGAACGTACCGCGCCGAGCCGACCGCCCCCGACCGCCTCCACCGGCAACCCGGTCACCTGGGAGAACAGGGTCACGACGGCACACCGTCCCCCGCCACGAAGGCGGGCAGGCCGTCGCTGACGTACGCCGTCACATGCGCGGGCACCACCAGGGTGCGGCCGGTGATCCGCAGCGCCTCGCCCCCGGGCAGGTACACCTGGTGCCGGTGGTGCCGGGTGCCGTGCACCAGCTGCCGGTGCGCGGCCAGCCGGAAGGCGACGATCCGGCCGCTGGTTCCGCCCTCCACCAGCACGTCCAGGACCGCGCCCACCGGGTCGCCGTCGTCGGTCACCACCTGCGCCCCGAGCAGCCGCCCGAGCGAGGCGTCCCGCCGGGCCCCGGGTGACAGCGCGCACAGCGCCCCCTCGTCGCGGACCATGACCGCCCGGGGGCCCAGGCAGTGCACCGCGGGCCAGGGCAGGTCCCGGGTGAGCGGCCCGGACAGCATGGACGGCCCGGACAGGGTGAAGCTCGCGATCCGCCGGGCGGAGGTGTCGAACACCGTGTCGCGCACATGCGCCACCGCGTCCCCGCCCAGCGTCACCACGGGCAGTGTGATCAGGCTCCGTACGGTCGTCAGCGCGGTCATGGCGGCCCCTTCGCGCCGGTCAGGAATACCGGGTTCCCTCACGGGGAAGCCGAACACCGATCAGTGGGACTGCTCCGGCCGACCCGGGGTACCAGGACCGGTGCGGATCGTCCGGCCCACCCGGCGTCGCAGAGGGAAACGCATGACCTATCGCTTGGACGGGGTAGTGATACCGACTGGTTTCGACGTGCCCGTGGAACCGCTGCGGCGGGCGGCACACTTCACCGGCGAGCCCGGGTGCATCGCCGAGGCGCGTCATTTCGCCGCGCAGTTCCTCGAGCAGCTGAGGACCGAGTGGTGCGCCACGGTGAACGCCAAGGCGGAGGGAGCGGTGCTCCTGGTGGTGAGCGAATTGGTCACCAACGCCGACCGGCACAGCGACGGGCCGTACATCCTGGAGCTGGAGGGCACGGACACCACCCTCACGGTGGCCGTCTACGACAGCAACGGCGCCCTGCCCCGCGTGTTCCCGCGCGACCCGCAGCGGATCGGACGCCACGGACTGGAGATCGTGCGCGCGCTGGCGCGGGACGTCGGCGTGGAGCGCGTACCCGTCGGCAAACGCGTCCGCGCGGTGATCGACCTCGACCACGGCTGAACCCGCGCGCGACAGCTTCGCACAGCAGCGCCCCTCGACGGACCGGACCGTCGGGGGCGCCTTCGGCGTGCCGTCACGCCGGCCGTCAGGCGCAGCCCAGCTCGCCGAGCATGCCGGTCCGCAGCCGGGTGATGATCCGCTTGATCAGCCGGGACACGTGCATCTGCGAGCAGCCCAGGCGCTCGCCGATCTCCGCCTGCGTGGCCTCCTCCACGAACCGCATGTGCAGGATCTCGCGGTCCCGGTCGCTCAGCTCCGCCATCAGCGGGGCCAGCGCGTGGAAGTCCTCCACCAGAGCCAGCCGCTCCTCCTCGACGCCGATGAAGTCGGCGAGGACGCTCTCGCCGTGCTCCGGGCCGTCCCCGGTGAGCGCGGCGTCCAGCGAGGAGGAGTTGTAGCCGTTCGCGGCGATCTGCCCCTCGATCACCTGCTGCTCGCTGATGTTCATCAGGGTCGCCAGCTCGGCGACGGTGGGCTCGCGGTCCAGTCGGCTCGACAGCTCCTCGCGGGCCTTGGCCAGCTCCACGCGCAGCTCCTGGAGCCGCCGCGGCACGTGCACGGCCCACGTGGTGTCACGGAAGAAGCGCTTGATCTCGCCGACGATGTACGGCAGGGCGAAGGAGGTGAACTCGACCTCGCGGGACAGCTCGAACCGGTCGATGGCCTTGATCAGGCCGATCATGCCGGTCTGCACGACGTCGTCCATGTCGTCGCCCCGGCCGCGGAACCGCCCGGCCGCGAAGCGCACCAGGGACATGTTCATCTCGATCAGCGTGTTGCGCGCATACTGGTACTCGCGGGTGCCTTCCTCCAGCTCCGCGAGGCGCCGGAAGAACTGCCGGGAGAGCTCGCGGGCGTCGCGGGGCGCGACGGCGCGCGGGTCGCCGGGGTCGCGGAGGTCCTCGCCTCCGACGCCGGTGTGCCCGTCGACGGTCCGCTCCTGCGACCGGATCACGGCGGTCCTCATTGCCCTCTCCCCACGCACGTTATGGCTGCCACGAGACCAGGACACCGGATTCCCCGGTCCCGCGGACCTATGCCTGTCGATCTGTCGGCCTGTCGGCCTGTCGGTGTGTCGGTCTGTCGATCGGCTGTCACGCCTGTCGTCCGATGGTACGGCCGCCGGTGCGGAGCGGCACCATCGAGGCCGAGGAAAGCGGACGGAGAGCGTACGTTTTCCGGCTTCACTCAGGGCGGAATCCCGCTCCCTTGTCCGCGGGAGCGGGATTCCTAGGCTGAGGATGTGACCGATCACGCACCGAACGAAGCCCGCGTCATCCCCCTGCGACCCGGCCCCGCCGCCCCTGGGCCCGCCGCCTCCGGCCCTTCGGCGCCGCCCGCCGCCGCGCCCAGGGAGCCGCTGTGGCGGCACCTCGTCGGCGACGTGCTGCGCAAGGAGCGGCAGGCCCAGGAGCGGACCCTCAAGGACGTCGCGGACGAGGCGCGGATCTCCATGCCGTATCTGTCGGAGGTGGAGCGCGGCCGCAAGGAGGCCTCCTCGGAGGTTCTCGCGGCCGCCGCCGGCGCGCTCGGCCTGGGCCTCGGCGACCTGCTGGCCCGCACGCACGCGGAGCTGGTCCGGGTCACGTCACGCCGCTCCGCCGTCCCCGCCCGCTCCGTGCGGAACGGCTCCGTGCGGAACGGCTCCGTACGCGGCTCCGCGCACGACGGGCTCTGCCTGGCCGCCTGAGCGGACCGGGACGAGGCGCGCGGCCCGGCGGCCGCTCAGAGCAGGGCCGGACGCCGGGTCAGCACCTCGTCGGCCAGGCCGTACGCCACGGCTTCCTGCGCGGTGAAGACCTTGTCGCGGTCCATGTCCGCCCGCAGGGTCGCCACGTCGTGGTGGGTGTGCCGGGCCAGCACCTCCTCCACCTGCGCGCGGATCCGCGTCATCTCCTTCGCGCGCAGCGCCAGGTCGGACGCCGTGCCCTGCATCCCCCCGGCGGCCGGCTGGCCGAGCAGCACGCGCGCGTGCTCCAGCACGAACCGCCGCCCCGGGTCGCCGCCGGCCAGCAGCACGGCCGCCGTGGACGCCGCCTGCCCCACGCAGAACGTGGAGATCGGGGCCCGCACGAACGTCATCGTGTCGTAGATCGCCATGAGCGAGGTGTACGAGCCGCCGGGGGAGTTGAGGTAGACCGCGATCTCGCTCTCCGGCGCCTCCGACTCCAGGTGCAGCAGCTGCGCGACGACCACGTTGGCGACGCCGTCGTCGATCTCCGTGCCCAGGAAGACGATCCGCTCGGCCAGCAGCCGGCTGAACACGTCGTAGGACCGCTCGCCGCGCGCGGTGCGCTCGACGACGTTCGGAATCGTGTACGTCCCCATCAGCGCAGCCCCATCCTCGGTCGGGTGGCCGCCGGGCGGACGTCGTCCAGCGAGTCCAGCACCCGGTCGACCATCCCGTACGCACGTGCCTGTTCGGCCGTGAACCAGCGGTCCCGGTCGCCGTCCCGCGAGATGGTCTCCGGGGTCTGGCCGGTGTGTTCGGCGGTGATCCGCTCGATGGTCCGCTTGGTGTACTCCAGGTTCTCCGCCTGGATCTCGATGTCGGCGGTCGTCCCGCCGATGCCGCCCGACGGCTGGTGCATCATGATCCGCGCGTTCGGCAGGGCGTAGCGCTTGCCGGGCGCGCCGACGCAGAGCAGGAACTGTCCCATGCTGGCCGCGAACCCCATGGCCAGGGTGGAGACGTCGTTGGGGATCAGCCGCATCGTGTCGTAGATGGCCAGTCCGGCGTGCACCGAGCCGCCGGGGCTGTTGACGTACAGGCTGATGTCGGTGCGCGGGTCCTCGGCGGACAGGAGCAGCAGCTGTGCGCACACCCGGTTCGCGGACACCTCGTCGACCTGCGTGCCGAGCAGCACGATCCGCTGGGCGAGCAGCTGGGCGGCGAGGTGGTCGTCGAAGCGGGTCGGCGGGGTGTCGCCGTCCTCCGCCCGGGGCGGGGCCGGCCACGGGCCGGCGGTGAAGGGTGACATGGACGCTCCCGTGGATCACTGGTCGGAGCACGGCCGGACGGCCGTGTGCGTCCACTGTCGGCGCGGTGCGGGCCCCGCCGGGGGAATCTCTGCCCGCGGCAGATTCGCCCAGGGCAGAGCGGCCCCGGGCGGGCTGTCGCGGCCGATGTGCCCCACCGCCGATGAGTTCCGCCGCCGCGGGCGGTCTGCACCGATGACCGCGTTCCCGCCAGGGGCGCCCCACCCGGGAGGTACTCATGGACACCGACGGATTCACCACCTGCCTCTGGTTCGACGGCCAGGCCGAGGAGGCGGCGCAGTTCTACGTCTCCGTGTTCGACAACTCCAAGCTCGGCGAGGTCGTCCGCAACACCGGCGCCGTCCCCGGCGAACAGGGCACCGTGCTCACCGTGGAGTTCACGGCCAACGGGCAGAAGTTCGTCGCCCTGAACGGCGGGCCGGAGTTCACGTTCAACGAGGCGATCTCCTTCCAGCTCGAGTGCGACGACCAGGCGGAGATCGACCACTACTGGGAGAAGCTGGCCGAGGGCGGCGGCGAGCACGGCCCCTGCGGCTGGCTCAAGGACCGCTACGGCGTCTCCTGGCAGGTCAACGCCAAACGGCTCACCCGGATGATCGGCGACCCGGACCGCGAGAAGGCCGACCGCGCGCTGAAGTCCATGATGACGATGGGCAAGCTGGACATCGCGGAACTGGAAAGGGCGTACGCGGGCGAGGCATGACCCCGCCGGGACCGGACGCGGGCCACCGTCCGGCGCGCGGTGGCGTCCGGCTCGCCTGTGCGCGCCCGGCGTCACCGTCCGGCCCGCTCGGGTGCCCGGTCCGCGACAGCCGCGGGCATGCGTGCCGCCTGGGGCGGCACGGGTGGGCGCGGCGGCACCTGGTGGGCGCCGAGCGGCGTTCGGTCCGCCCCGCGCGGCGGAGGCGCCCGCCGCGCGGGGCGCCTCCGCCGTGGCTAGCGTGAGGGGAGGACAGACCACCCCCGACCGGGAGGGCCGTAGGTATGGCCGTGGCACCCGATGGGACCCCCTGCTGGGCCGATGCCGTGTTCGACGATCTTGACGCGGCCAAGGACTTCTACGGGCACGTCCTCGGCTGGACCTTCGGTGAGACACCGCCCGACCAGGGCGGCTACACGCAGGCGTACGCCGACGGCAAGGCCGTGGCCGCCGTCGTGCCGCCGATGCCCGGCCAGGAGGGCACCTCGCAGTGGTGCCTCTACCTCGCCGCGCGGGACGCCTCCGCCACCGCCGCCCGCATCCGCGACCACGGCGGCGACCTGCTCATGGACCCCCTCCAGGTCGCCGACTACGGCACGATGTGTCTCGCCCGCGACCCCGGCGGAGCCGTCTTCGGGGTGTGGCAGGCCGGCAGCCACGAGGGGTTCCAGGCGACGGGGACGCCGGGCGCGTACTGCTGGGCGGAGGTCTTCACCCGCGAGCCGGAGAAGTCCGACGCGTTCTTCCCGGCCGTCTTCCCCTACAGGTCGAAGCAGCTCGAGGGCGAGACGGACTTCCGCCTCTACGACCTGGGCGGGCGCACCGTCCTGGGCCGGATGCGGATGACCGACGACTTCCCGCCCGGGGTGCCGCCGTACATCAACGTCTACTTCGCCGTGGACGACTGCGACGCCGCGGTGGCCCGGGCGACCGAGCGTGGCGGGGCGCTGCGGTTCGGGCCGGTGGACTCGCCGTTCGGCCGGTTCGCGGCGGTCGGCGACCCGCAGGGCGCCAGCTTCTCCGTCATCGACCTCGGCACCACCTCGGGGGAGATGCCCGGGACCACCGCCGTCGGCTGAGCGGGTCCGGGACACCCGCCCGGCCGTGGCATGATCGGGCGCATGGGTGAACGTGTGGTGGCCGCGTGCGACGGGGCCTCGAAGGGAAACCCCGGGCCCGCCGGCTGGGCCTGGGTGATCGCGGACGGTTCCGGGACGCCGGACCGCTGGGAGGCCGGGGCGCTCAACACCGCCACCAACAACGTCGCCGAACTCACCGCCCTGGAGCGGCTGCTCGCGGCCACCGACCCCGCCGTGCCGCTCGAGGTGCGGATGGACTCGCAGTACGCCATGAAGGCCGTCACCACCTGGCTGCCCGGCTGGAAGCGCAACGGCTGGCGCACCGCCGCCGGGAAGCCCGTCGCCAACCAGGAGCTCGTCGTCCGCATCGACGGGCTGCTCCAGGACCGCTCGGTCGACTTCCGCTACGTGCCCGCCCACCAGGTCGACGGCGACCGGCTCAACGACTTCGCCGACCGCGCCGCCAGCCAGGCGGCCTCCGCCCAGCAGGACGCGGGCAGCGCACAGGGCTCGCCCGAGCCGCCGCCGTCCGTCCCGCGCCCGTCCACCGGCGGTTCCTCCCGCCGCTCCACGGGCGGCGCCAAGCCCGCACGCAAGTCCGGGAGCTCTTCCCGCACCATCAAGGCCAAGTTCCCCGGCCGCTGCCCCTGCGGACGCACGTACGCGGCCGGTGAGCCCATCGCCAAGAACGACAAGGGCTGGGGGCACCCCGAGTGCCGTACGGCCGTCGGCGCCTGAGCCGTCGGTGAGCGGGCGGGCCCGGCCCGCCCGGGGAGCCACCGGCCGCCCCGCCGGGGCGGATGACACACTGGCCGTCATGGAAGAGCGCACTTTCGACAGGTCAGGTCAGCACGCCTCCGTGATCGGCCTCGGCACATGGCAGCTCGGCGCCGACTGGGGCGACGTCGACGACAAGGAAGCCCTCGCGGTGCTGGAGGCCGCTGCGGAGTCGGGCGTCACCTTCTTCGACACCGCCGACGTCTACGGCGACGGGCGCAGCGAGCAGACCATCGCCTCGTTCCTGAGCGGACGGCCCGACCTGCACGTGCTGGTCGCCACCAAGATGGGCCGCCGCGTCGACCAGATCCCCGAGAACTACGTCCTGGACAACTTCCGCGCCTGGAACGACCGCTCCCGGCGCAACCTGGGCGTCGACCGCGTCGACCTGGTGCAGCTGCACTGCCCGCCCACCCCCGTCTACTCCACCGACGAGGTCTTCGACGCCCTCGACACCCTCGTCGAGGAGGAGCGCATCGCCGCCTACGGCGTCAGCGTCGAGACCTGCGCCGAGGCGCTCACCGCCATCGCCCGGCCGAACGTGGCCAGCGTGCAGATCATCCTCAACCCGTTCCGGATGAAACCGCTGCGCGAGGTGCTCCCCGCCGCGCGCGAGGCCGGCGTCGGCATCATCGCCCGCGTCCCGCTCGCCTCCGGTCTGCTGTCCGGCAAGTACACCAAGGACACCGTCTTCGCGGAGAACGACCACCGCACCTTCAACCGGCACGGCGAGGCGTTCGACCAGGGCGAGACCTTCTCCGGCGTGGACTGGGCGACCGGCGTCGAGGCTGCCGCCGAGTTCGCCGCGCTGGCGCCCGAGGGGTACACCCCGGCCCAGCTCGCGCTGCGCTGGATCGTCCGGCAGCCCGGCGTCACCACCGTCATCCCCGGCGCCCGCTCGCCCGAGCAGGCCCGCGCCAACGCGGCCGCCGCCCGGCTGCCGGAACTGCCCGACGCCACCCTGACCGCGATCACGGACCTGTACGACCGGCGGATCCGCGAGCAGGTGGAGAACCGCTGGTAACGGGCGTCCGGTGGGCGGGCACGGGCGTCCGGTAGACGGGCGCGTAAGGGGTCCGGCAGGGAGCTCAGGACTCCAGCAGGAGCTGCCGTTCCTGCTCCTGGTCGCCGGCGGCGGCGCCCTCGTCGCGGGCCGTGAAGGACCGCGACAGGGTGTCGCTCGCCCGGCGCACCGCCTCCGGGGTGCCCTGCACCGTCACGGTCACCGGCTCCGACAGAGGCCGCGTGTCCGTGCGTCCGGCGCCCGGCCCCTGCCCCTCACCGCCGAACGTCGCGATACGGACGGTCGCGTCCGTGTCCGAGGGCCGCTCCTGCGGCGGTCCGAACGTGCCCTCCAGCGCCCCGACGACCGCCCGGGCGTCGTCGGCGTCCCCGCCGCTGAGTGTCACGGTGAGCTGGGTGTCCGACATGTGTCCCACTTTCCTCCGGCCTGGTCGTGTCGCCGACCGTGTAACCGTGCCCCGCCCCGCCAAACCGGCGGTGGGAGGAGGGCCTCTTTTCGGGGAATCCGGAGGGGAGGACCCGATCGAAGGAGGCACCGTGCCGGACATGGAGCAGGACGGGAGCAGGCGCCGGGGGCGGAACGAGACCGAGGAGGAGAGAGCGGACCGGATGTGGACCGAGCTCATCCAGGAGGTCCGCGTGGCCCAGATGGGCGTGCAGATCCTGTTCGGTTTCCTGCTGACGGTCGTGTTCACCCCGACCTACGAGGACCTGTCCGGCACCGACAAGACCATCTACATCGTCACGGTGGTGCTCGGCGCCTGTGCGACCGGGGCGCTGATCGGACCGGTGTCCCTGCACCGGCTCGTCAGCGGACGGCTCATCAAACCGCAGGCGGTGCGGTGGGCTTCACGGCTCACCCTGCTGGGACTGGCGCTGCTGCTGGTCACCACCAGCTCCTCGCTGCTGCTCATCCTGCGGGTGGCCACCCACGACGACTACGTGCCGTACCTGGTGACCGGAGTGGTGTGCTGGTACCTGCTGTGCTGGTTCGGGCTGCCGATGTGGGCGCGTCACCGCCACACCACACGCTGACCCGGCCCTCGCATCCCGGTTCCGCTCAGCGCTGCGCGAAGACGTCCGCGAGGAAGTCGTCCACGCGGACCTCCTCGCACCCGGCCGGCACCATCCGGTGGGTCTCGGCCAGGAACTCCCCGACGGCCTCCGCCCACGCGAACACCACCGCGTGATGCCGGCCGCCGTCCGCGCGTGCCTCGCCCAGGAACTCCATGCGCAGCTCCCGCCCGACCCCGCGGGCCTGCGGACGCAGCCGTACGTCGCCGATGCCGACCGGGCGGGTCAGGCCGTCGGTGACCATCTCCCGGTCCAGCTGCCAGCGTGCCAGCACCCGGCCGTCGAGGGTGAAGACGACGGTGACGGCGAACGGGTCCGACGGGTCGTAGCTCAGGTGGGCGAGCACGGGAAAGCGTTCCGTGTCGCCCGCCTGGAGCTCCACCACCAGGGACTTGTGCACGAACGTGTTCACCAGGCGCCTCCGGGACGTACCGACGTAGAGCCCTCTAGTACCCGGATTTCCACGAGATGCTCAGCTCTCCGGGTGAATCCGTCACAGGGCAGGCACGGTCCGTCAGCCGAACGCCTTCCGCAGCGCCGGCAGCAGCGTCCGCTCCGACCAGTCCAGGAACGCCGGCTGCGACTCCCCGCCGATCTGCACCAGGGCGACCTCCGTGAACCCTGCCTCCGCGTACGGGCGCACCGCCTCGACGAAGTCGTCCGGGTCGCTGCCGCAGGGGATGGACGCGGCGACGTCGTCGGGCCGCACGAACTGCGTCGCCGACGCGAAGGAATCCGGGTGAGGCAGCTCGGAGTTGACCTTCCAGCCGTTGCCGAACCAGCGGAACTGGGCGTGCGCCCGCTCCACCGCGGCGTCCCGGTCGGGGTCGTAGCACACCGGCAGCTGGCCCACCCGCGGCTTGCCCTCGCCGCCATCGCGGTCGAACGCCTTCAGCAGCTCCGGCTTCGGCTCGGTGGCGATCACCAGGTCCGCCAGCCGCCCCGCGAGGGCGCAGGACCGCTTGCCCGACACCGCGATCCCGATCGGCGGCGGCTGGTCCGGCAGGTCCCACAGCCGGGCCGACTCCACGTCGAAGTGCTCGCCCCGGTGGTTCACATGGCCGCCCTCGAACAGCGCGCGGATGATCTCCACCGCCTCCTCGAGCATCTGGTGGCGGACGTCCACCGGTGGCCAGCCGCCGCCCACCACGTGCTCGTTGAGGTTCTCGCCGGACCCCAGTCCCAGCCGGAACCGCCCGTCCGACAGCAGCTGCATCGTCGCCGCTTTCTGCGCCACCACCGCCGGGTGGTAGCGCATCGTCGGACACGTCACGTACGTCATCAGCGGAATCCGCGAGGTCGCCTGCGCGGCCGCGCCCAGCACGCTCCACGCGTACGGCGAGTGACCCTGCTCGGCCAGCCACGGGAAGTAGTGGTCCGAGGTCACCGAGAAGTCGAAACCCGCCTCCTCCGCACGCACCACGTGCTGCACCAGCTCACGCGGCCCGGCCTGCTCGGTCATCATCGTGTACCCGATTCGCACCATGCCGTCCGGGTCCCCCGCGGCGGCCGGCGAAAACGGTGGATCACCCGGCGGCGCCCCGGGCAGGATGCCCCCATGACCCAGCGAGCCCTTCCCACCGCGGACCCCGCCGCCCAGGGCGTCGACGCGTCCGGCGTCCACGCCTTCCTCGACGCCCTCGAGGCCGACCCGGACATCGAGCCGCACGGGCTGACGATCGTGCGCCACGGCCACGTCGTGGCCTCCGGCACCTGGGCCCCTTACGCGGCCGAGCGCCCCCACCTGCTGTACTCGCTCAGCAAGAGCTTCGCCTCGACCGCCGCCGGCCTCGCCGAGGCGGAGGGGCTGATCGACTTCGACGCCACCGTGCTGTCGTACTTCCCGGAGATCGACGCGGACATCACCGACCCGCGCAGCCGGTCGATGCTGGTGCGCCACGTGGCGTCCATGGCCAGCGGACACGACCACGAGACCGTCGACGAGGCGTTCGGCGCCGACCCGGCCGAACCCGTGCGCGGCTTCCTGCTCCAGCCGCCGCAGCGCGACCCGGGCACCCTGTTCACCTACAACCAGCCCTGCACGTACACGCTCGGCGCGATCGTGCAGCGGGTCACCGGGCAGACCCTCGCGGAGTACCTGCGGCCCCGGCTGTTCGACCCGCTGGGCATCGGCGAGGCGCTGTGGTCCCGCGACCGCGCCGGACGCGACATCGGCTTCGCCGGACTGCACATCACCCACGACGCGATAGCGCGCTTCGGCCTGCTGTACCTGAACGACGGCGTCTGGCAGGGCGAGCGGCTGCTGCCCGAGGGCTGGGTCGCGCGCGCCACCCGCCCGCAGATCGACACCGCCGAGGTCATGGGCGGGGACCAGGGCGACTGGGGGCGGGGCTACGGCTACCAGTTCTGGATCGGCCGGCACGGCTACCGCGGCGACGGCGCCTACGGCCAGTTCTGCGTGGTGCTGCCCGAGCACGACGCCGTGATCGCCGCGACGTCGGCCACCGCGGAGATGCAGCGCTACCTCGAACTGGTGTGGCGGCACCTGCTGCCCGCGTTCGGCCCCGCGCCGCTGACCGGGCGGGACGCCGAGGACGCGGCCTTGCGCGAGCGCCTGGAGCGCCTCGCCCTGCCGGCGACGGAGGGCGCCCCCGCACCGGCCGGGGGGAGCGGCGACTGGTCCGGGGCCGCCTTCACCCCGGAGGGCGGACTCTGCGCCGCGCAGCCGAAGCTGACCGCCGCCGAGCTCACGGCGGACGACGGCGGCGGCTGGACGCTGACCCTGGACGAGGGCGGCCACCGGCTGGCGGCCCGCTGGACCGGCGCGGACTGGACCGTCACCGAGGGCGCGGTGCCGGTCGCGGTCACCGGCGGCTGGGACGGCCCGGACGCCCTCACCGTCGACATCGCCTTCCTGGAGACCCCGCACCGGCTGCGCGTCACCTGCTCCCTCACCGACCGCACCTTCCGGGCCCACTGGCTCACCACACCCCTGGTCCCCTGGCCGCTGCGTGCGATGCGGGCTCCGCGGGGCTGAGGTCTGTCGTGCGGACGGGGCCGGGGCTGAGGCACCGTGCCTTCCGGCCGACGAGCGCGGGTCCGGTGGGGGAGCGCGGTGCCAGGCCCCGCCGGACCAGGGCCTTTCGTCTGGTGCGCGCAGTTGCAAGGCGGACGAGGGCGCCGACGCGATGGGGCCCCGTCCGCGCGAGCGACCGGACCGGCTGTGACGCACCGTGCCTTTCGGCCGACCTGCGCGGGGTCCGGTGGGGAGTGCGGTGGCGGTCCCGCCGGGCTAGGGCGCCGTACCCGGCCGGAAGGTTTTCAGTACCGTGCGCAGGGCCTCCTGGTTGCCGGTGCTCGCCCAGTCGGCGGCCGGGGTGGTCCAGCGCAGGGAGAAGCCCCGGCCGCCGCCCAGCAGGACGCCGCGGCCGAAGGTGCGCAGCCGGACGCCGTCGTCCGTGACGATCCACTCCATGTCGGCGGCCTCGCGGCCCAGGTACGTCGTCGCCCTGATGGAACCGATCCGCTGATACGCGCCGGAGCGCGCGAGACCCGGCTCCACCGTGTCCCGCCACACGGCGACCGGGTCCGGTCCCACGCGCTCGCTGTAGGTGACGGCGAGGGTGCGCGGGTCGTCGTCGGCGCCGAAGGTGACGCGGTAGGACAGCCCGGTGGCGCGGGAGGTCCGCTGCCGCTCCCAGCCCTCGGGCAGCGCGACGGAGAAGCCCTCCGGCGCCCGGTAGGTGCGGAAACCGGCGGGCAGGGCGCCGAGGTCCGACGGGGACGGCGTCGCGGCAGCCGACGGGGAGGACGACGGGGGCGGCGAGGGCGCGGCGGACGTCGGCGGGACGCGCGGGGCGGGGTCCGCCGCCCCGGTGCCTCCGGCCGACGCGGACGCCGACGCGCCCGGGCCGCCGTCGGCCCGGTCGTCGCTGCCGCCGGGCAGCCCCGTCGCCGCCGCGACCACCGCCGCCGTCACCGTGGCCACCGCGAGGGGCGTGCCGACGAGCACACCCTTCCGCTTCCACCCGCGCCCGGACCGCGCGTACGCCTCTCCCGGCCCGGGCCCGGCGCCGGGGTCCTCACGCGACACCCGGGTGAGCACGTCCCGCACCGTCTGCCGGCCCGGGCGCTCCCGGGGCTCCTTGCGCAGCAGCCCCGTGACGACCTCGGTGAGCGGCCCGCACCGGACGGGCGGGCGCAGCGGCAGCCGGTCCACCCCGCGCAGCGTGGCCGCGATCCTGCCCCGGTCCCGGAACGGCGGGCGGCCCTCCAGCATCGTGTAGAGGATCGCCCCGAGCGCCCACAGGTCCGCCGCCGGCCCGACCTGCTCGTTCCGCGCCTGTTCGGGCGCCGCGTACGACGGTGCGGTCAGCCGGGGCGCCGACGTGGTGCCGGCCACCCCGTAGCCGGTGACGACCACCGGGCCGGTCTCGCGCAGATGGAGCTGACCGGGGCTCAGCTCGCCGTGGGTGACGGCCTCCGCGTGCGCCGCGTCCAGCACGTCGAGCAGGTCCAGGGCGACGCGCGCCGCCCGCGCGGGTGCGAACGTGCCCTGCTGGAGCAGGACTTCGTCCAGCGGAGTGCCGTCGATCCAGGCGGTGACCGTCCACAGGCAGCCGCCCTCGCCGAACGCGTCGACGACGCCCGCGATCCGGTCCGGGCACAACCGGGCCACGTTCTCGGTGGCCCGCAGGATCCGGGAGGGCGCGCGGCGGACGCCCTCCACGGCGTCCGCCGGCAGCTCGATCCGGGTGGCCAGGCACGGCCGGCCCGTCCGCAGGTCGTCGGCGTACCAGCTGACCCGGTTCGTCTCGCGGTGCGTGATCTCGACCAGCCGGTAGCGGCCGGCGACCGGCCGATCGGTGGAGGCGTGCGCCCAGCCCATGGTGATCCCTCGTCGAGCCGCTGACTTCCGTCCCCACTGATACGCGGGGAAGGGGCCGGTGCGTTCAACGCCGGGCGCGACGCCCCGCGAGCTTCGCCGGGTGCACGGCCGGGTGCACGGCCGGGTTCAACGCCGGGTTCAGCGCAGGGCGAAGTGGTCCGTCCACGCCGCCATGTCGGCGGTGGTGGCGTTCCCGCCGCACACCACGAGACCCAGGCGGGCGTCGTCGCCGACCCGCTCCAGCACCCGCCGGGCGGCCGGCAGCAGACAGCCCGCGGCCGGCTCCGCCCACACCTTGGCGTGGTCCGCCAGGTCCAGCGATCCCTGCACCGCCTCCCGGTCCGGCACCACCAGCACCTCGGTGACCAGCTCCGCGACATGGTCGTACGTCAGCTGCGACACGGCGGGCGCGCTGAGCGTCGACACGATCGAGGTCAGCGCGACCGGCACCGGGCCGCCCGCCGCCAGCGCCTCGGACATCGCCTGCGCCCCCTCGGTCTCCACACCCCACACCCGCACCCCGGGCCGCCGGGCACGCAGCGCCGCCGCGACCCCGGAGATCAGGCCCCCGCCGCCGATGCTGACCAGCACGTCGGTCAGCTCACCGGCGTCCTCGGCGAACTCCAGCCCCACCGTGCCCTGACCGGCGATCACCACCGGGTCGTCGAAGGGGTGCACCAGGGTCAGCCCCTCCTGCCGCAGCTCGGCGGTGAGGGCGAACGCCCCGGCCATGTCGTCGGTGACCCGCACCGTGGCGCCCGACGCCTGCGCGATCTCCACGGCCCGCACGGGTGCCGAACGCGGCATCACCACGGTCGCCTTCACGTCGAGCGCGGCGGCCGTCACCGCCAGCGCGATGCCGTGGTTGCCGCCGCTCACCGCGACCACCCCGGCGGCCCGCTCCGCCTCGCTCAGCGCCAGCAGCTTCGCCGCCGCACCGCGCACCTTGAACGACCCGGTGTGCTGGAGCAGCTCCAGCTTGGCCGTCACCGGCACCCCGAGCAGTGCCGACAGGCCGGGGCTCGGCACGGTCGGTGTGCGCACCACGTGCCCGGCGATCCGCTCGGCGGCGGTCTCGATGTCGGCGATCTCGATCACGACTGTCACCCTTTCCGGCGCGGGGGCGTGATCCGCGCCGTGCCCCAGCCTCACCCGGCGGGCGGCCGGGGTCAACGCGGGTCGAGGCGGGTCGACGGGGGATCGACGGGGATCGACGAGGCTCAGCGCTGCTGCGGCTTGTGCGGCGGCGCCTCGCTCGGCCGGACCACCACGTGCCCCTGCCCTTCGAGCACCAGCTGCACCGCCTCGCCCGAGCCGCCGCGCAGCATCGAGCCCAGCGACTGCGAGCGGTGCAGCGAGGTGGACAGCCCCGCCGTCCAGCCGACGATCGCGTCGGTGTCCACGTACACCGGGCTCTGCGGCGTCACCGGGATCACCAGCGGGCTGCCCTCGCAGACCAGGCCCAGCTTGCCGTGCCCGGTGAAGACGCTGTTGAACAGGCCGCCGCCGGTCATGCCGGCGCCCTTCACGGTGGAGATGCGGTAGGACAGCGTGGCGTCGAAGCACAGCACGTTGCGGCCGTTGACGGTGAACTCGTCGCCGGGGCCGATCTCGACGACGAAGCAGTTCTGCGCCTCCTGCGCGAACCAGGCCTCGCCCTGCCCGCGCACGGCCATCAGCGGCAGCCCCTCGCCGGTCACCGCGCGTTTGAGCATCCCGCCCACGCCCTGGCCCTTGCGCTCGAACCGGAGGTCGCCACGGTAGGCGACCATCGCTCCCTGGCGGGCGAGCATCTCGCCGTCGACGGTGTAGCGCAGGCATTTGGCGTTCTCCACCGTCATGCCCGGGGCCGTGGCCGGCCGCACCATGTGCTCACTGGAAAACAGGTCACCCTTCATGCGGCCCATCCTCGCCCGGCCCTCCACGCCCCGGCCAGAACCGGGAGCGCACGACACGGCACCGGATCCGGCCGCGCGTCAGCCCTCGAAGAGCTGCGTCCAGTACGTGCCCGCCCGGCCGCCGCCCGCGAACCCGACGCCGATCCGCGTGAACTCCCGCCCGAGGATGTTCGCCCGGTGCCCCGGGCTGTTCATCCAGCCGCGCACCACCTCGGCGGCGGACCGCTGCCCGCACGCGATGTTCTCGCCGACCGTGCGGCACCGGGAGCCCGCGGCGGCAGCCCGGTCCCAGGGCCTGCTGCCGTCGGGCGCCGTGTGCGCGTAGAAGTCCCGCGCCACCATGTCGGCGCTGTGCGCCTGCGCCGCCGTGCCCAGCAGCGGGTCGCGGGACAGCGGCGGCAGCCCGGCCCGCGCGCGCTCCCGGTTGGTGAGCTCGATGACCTCCGCCGCCGTGCGGTCCAGGCCCTCCGGGGTCAGCGGACGCGCCCACAACGCCGTCCAGTACGTGTCCCCGCCGCCCTCGCAGGAGGCCACGGCGGCGTGCGTGAACGCCGGGTCGCACACCGTGCGGCGGGCCGCCTCGTGGCGCAGGCAGTGGCCCACGAACCGGTCCACGGACAGCGGCCCGGACACCAGGTGCTCGCCGACGGTGAGATACGGGTAGCCGGCGGACACCACGCGCCGGTACACCGGCACGCCGTCCGGGCCCTCGACGCCGAGCCGCCCCCCGCGCGCCATCGCCCGCGCGTGCTCCCGGGCCGCCTCGGCCAGCCGCCCGTCGTGCGTCACCGGCGGCGCGCCGGCGGACCTGCGCGCGGAGTTGACCAGGGCCAGGAAGTCGTCCCCGGCGGACGGCGGGGCCGCCGGGCGCGGCGGCACGACCGGATGCGTCCGCGGGGCGGCCGGAGCCGTGGCGCCGGGGCTCACCGGCGCCCTGCCGGTGACGACCGGGGCGGTACGGGTGGACACCGCGCCCTCGTCGTCCTCCACGTCGACGCCGAAGTCCCGGGCGAGACCGGCCAGTCCGTCCGCGTACCCCTGCCCGAGGGCGCGGAGCCTGAAGTCGTCGCCGCGCCGGTAGATCTCCGCGAGCAGCAGCACCGTCTCCCGGTCGGGGCGCGGCGGACGGAAGCGGGCCAGGGCGCGCCCGCCGGGTCCTGTGACCTCCAGGACCGGGGCGGGCAGGGCGCTGAGCGGCGTGCCGGGTTCTTCGGGGCTGACGGCGACCGTGACCCGGGTGGCGCCCGCGCGCAGCGCCGCCGGGTCGACGACGAGCGTGTCGCCGCCGAGCCGCGCGCCGGGCGCCGCGGGCTGGTTGTAGAAGACGAAGTCGGCGTCCCCGGACACCTTTCGGCCGTCGTCCGTGATCAGCGCGGACACGTCGAACGGCCCGGACACCCGGACGGTCACCGCGCCGCCCGGGAGCCGGATGTTGCCGCCGGGGACCAACTCGCTCATGGGACCGCCCTGTTCGTCGTCGTCCGACCGGTGTGGGGGTGTCCGGACAACGACGGGCGGAGCCCGCGGGTTCCCGGGGCGGCGGGGCGCGGCGGCTCAGCGGTGCAGGGCGCGCGTCCAGTCGGCGGGCACCCGGTCCGCGGGGCCGGGCGCGGGCTGGACGGCCGGGTGGCTCACCGGCGGCGCGAGGGAGGGGCCCGACTCGTACAGCTCGTTGGTGGCGTAGTTCCAGAACCAGTCCTCGCCCGGCTCGTAACTGCTCACCACCGGGTGTCCGGTGGCCTCGAAGTGGGCGGTGGCGTGCTGTCCCGGCGAGCTGTCGCAGCAGCCCACGTGGCCGCACTGCGCGCACCGCCGCAGATGGAACCACCAGCCGCCCACGGCGTCGCAGTCGGCGCAGCCGTCCCCGGAGGGCGGCACGCTGGGGTCGATGGCGTGTTCGGTGGTCATGCGGGCTCCTCCTGTGGATGGTCGGAGGCGGGAGCGGTGAGCGGGAGGAGCACCTGGAAGCGGGTGTCGCCCGGCTCGGACTCGAACCGGAGGGCGCCGTGGTGCTTGTTGACCACGATCCGCCAGGAGATGTCCAGGCCCAGCCCGGTGCCCTCGCCCACGGGCTTGGTGGTGAAGAACGGGTCGAACACCCGGTCGCGGATCTCCGCCGGGATGCCGGGTCCGGTGTCGCCGAACTCCACCAGCAGCCGGTCGTCGTGCCGGGCCGTGCGCACGGTCAGCGTGCCCTCCCCGCCCGCCTCGCGCATCGCCGCGACCGCGTTGTCCACGAGGTTGGTCCACACCTGGTTCAGCTCCGCCGGGTACGCCGGGACGCGGGGCAGGGTGCGGTCGTACTCCTTGACCACCCGGATGCCCTGGCCCAGCTTCCCGGACAGCATCAGCAGGGTGCTGTCGAGGAGTTCGTGCACGTCGGCGACCTGGAAGGGGGCGCGGTCGAGCTGCGAGTACTGCTTGGCGGCGTCGACCAGGTGGGAGATGCGGGCCGCGCTGTCCTGGATCTCGTCCATGAGCAGCTCGGTCTCCACGGTGTAGTTCAGCCAGCCGACCGCGCCGGGCAGAGTCTCCTCGTCGACGGCCGCTGCCACCTGCTCCAGCCAGTCCGTGTCCAGTCCGGCCTGCACGAACGTCGGGGCGATCCGCCAGCCCTCGGTCACGCCGTGGTCGTCCAGCCAGTCGGCGAGGAGGTCCTCCCGGTCGGACGCCTCCAGCGGGCTGAGCACGGGCGCCTTGGCGACCTTCTCCGCCGTGCGCTCCTGGATCTCGATCAGTCCCGCCAGCGTCTCCCGGTCGTAGGCGCCCTCGGAGATGACCTTCAGCTTGCGGCGCATCTTCCCCACCCGCTCGCGCAGCGAGGCCGTGGCCCGCACGGCCGCCGCGGCCGGGTTGTTGAGCTCGTGGGTGAGCCCCGCGGACAGCGAGCCGAGGGCCAGCAGCCGCTCCCGCTGGCCGATCGCCTGCTGGGTGCTCTTCGCCCCGAAGAACAGCCCCTCCAGCAGGTGCACCGCCATCGGGAACCAGTCCTGCATGATGTCCGCGAAGGTGTCCGCCGGCAGCACGAAGAACCGCGTCGGCTCGGTCACCCGCAGCGAGTTGTTGTAGACCTGCGGCACCCGGTCCCCGAGGTACGCCTGCATCGCCCCCGCGTACACCCCGCGCTGCGAGGTGCGGCTGACCTCCACCTCGTCCCCGCCGACCCGCCGGGACAGCACGACCGTGCCCTCCACCATCACGTAGAAGCAGGTGGCGGGCTCGCCCTCGGTGTAGACGGGGCCGGGCTCGTAGCGCTCCACCCGGCCGGCCTCGCACAGCCGCCCGAGCTGCTCGGGGGTGAGCTTCTCGAACAGGAACAGGGAGCCGATCTCGTCCGGCAGGCACTCCACCTGCCGCGCGCTCACGACTGCTCCAGGTAACGGTGGACGAGCATCACGGCCATGGCTCCCTCTCCGACGGCGGAGGCGACCCGCTTGGCCGACTCCGCGCGCGCGTCGCCCGCGACGAACACGCCGGGCACGTTGGTCTCCAGGTGGTACGGCGGCCGGTCCAGCTCCCAGCCGGCCGGCGGGCGTCCGTCGGCGGTCAGGTCGGGCCCGGCCAGGATGAAGCCGCGCTCGTCGCGCAGCACGGTGCCGTCCAGCCAGTCGGTGAGCGGGGCGGCCCCGATGAATACGAACAGCCACTGGGCGTCCACCTCGTCGGTGCGCCCCGTGTCCGTCTCGCGCAGCGTCAGCCGCTCCAGATGGCCGTCGCCGTGCGCCTCCTCGACGACCGTGCCGCACCGCACCGAGATGTTCGGCACCCGGCCGATCTGCTCGATCAGGTAGTACGACATCGACGCGGACAGGTCCGGGCCGCGCACCAGCAGCGTCACCGACTTGGCGAACCGGGACAGGTACATCGCCGCCTGCCCGGCCGAGTTGGCGCCGCCCACGATGTACACGTCCTGGTCCTGGCAGGCGGGCGCCTCGGTGAGCGACGAGCCGTAGTAGACGCCGCAGCCGCCCAGTTCGTCGCAGCCCGGCGCGGCGAGCCGCCGGTACGACACCCCGGTCGCCAGGATCACGCTGTGCGCGGCGACCTGCGACCCGTCGGAGAACCGCACCACCCGGGCCGCGCCGCCCACCTCCAGGCCGGTCACCTCCCGCGCGGTGAGGATCTCCGCGCCGAACCGGGTGGCCTGCCGCCGTGCCCGGTCGGTGAGCTGCGCCCCCGACACCCCGTCGGGGAAGCCCAGGTAGTTCTCGATCCGCGAGCTCTGACCCGCCTGCCCGCCGGTCGCCGACCGCTCCACCAGCACCGTGCGCAGCCCCTCCGACGCCCCGTACACGGCCGCGCCGAGCCCCGCCGGGCCGCCGCCGATCACCACGAGGTCGTAGAAGTCGGCCGCCGGCCGCGTGGCGAGACCCACGTGGGCGGCGAGGTCCGCGGGGTCCGGTTCCACCAGCGGCGTCCCGTCCGGGGTGACCACCAGCGGCAGCCGCATCCCGTCCTCGCCGGCCGCCGCCAGCAGCCGCCGCCCCTCGGGCTCGTCGGACGAGTACCAGCGGTAGGGCACCTGGTTGCGGGCGAGGAACTCGCGCACGTCGGAGGAGCGCGCCGACCAGCGGTGCCCGACCACCTTGGTGCTGGGCACCGGCCGGTGGTCGCTGCGGTTCCACGCCTCCAGCAGGTCGTCCACCACCGGGTACAGCTTCTCCTCCGGCGGGTCCCACGGCTTGAGGAGGTAGTGGTCGAGGTCCACGACGTTGATCGCGTCGATCGCCGCGCCGGTGTCCGCGTATGCGGTGAGCAGCACCCGGCGGGCGTCCGGGTGCACGTCCATGGCGCGTTCCAGGAACTCGATGCCGTTCATCCGAGGCATCCGGTAGTCGGCGAGGATCACCGCCACCAGGTCGCCGCGCAGCTTCAGTTCGCGCAGCGCCTCCAGCGCG
>MUNG01000167.1 GCA_002154585.1 Streptomyces pseudogriseolus | reverse complement strand
CCGCCGCCCGCGCGGGCGCGCCGGAGGGGGCGCCTCGGCGGCGGGAGGGACGGGGCCGGGGCCCGGCCGGGTGCCGGCGCGGGCGCCGGGCATCGGCCGGGGCCGCAGTACGGGCTGTTCCATGGGCCGTGTCAGACGAGGACGGGGGGCGTCGGGGGCCGGTGCGGCAGGAAGCCGTGCACGCGCCGGGACAGGTACTCGTCCTTGTACCGGTCCACGTTGCGGTGCCAGTTGAGGATCCCCGCCATCCAGTTCTGGAGGTCGGTCACATAACCCCGCATGATCTCCCGCGCCTCCTCCGACAGCTGGAAGTCGTCGTACACGACGGGAAGTTCGTGCGCGACGACGTGCTCGAACTGGCGCATGCGCTGGTTCATCAGGTCGGCGACGACGCGCAGCGCGTCCGGGTAGTCGATGCCGAAGAAGTTCTGGACGACGAGGACCGCGTTGTGCATCTCCCCCTCGAACTCGATCTCCTTCTGGTACGAGAACACGTCGTTGAGCAGGCAGGCGAAGTCGATCGCCGCGTTCTCCAGGGAGCGGACGGGTCCGGTGCGGTACACCTCGGGCGGGACCGCGGGGCCGTGGCCGGCGCGGCACAGCCCCAGGGTGAGGTCGGAGCCGAAGGTGGCGCGGCGCATCTCCAGGTAGTCCACCGGGTCGGGGACGCGGTTCTGGATCTGGTTGGACAGCTCCCACACCCATGACTCGGTCATCGTGTCGACGGCCGTCCTGAGGGGCAGGCGCTGCTCGGGGGTCATGCCGGCCGTGGTGCGGGCCCACAGGTCGATGAGGGACCGCTCCATGGCGTTGGCGGGCGCGGGGACCTCCTCGCCGTCCAGCGGCATGCAGGCCGACAGCCGGGCCGTGGTCAGCCGGGCGGCGGCCAGGTCGCGGCGGTGGCCGTAGACGAGCGGGTAGTAGTCGTCGCCGTAGGTGCCGAAGGCCAGCCAGCCGGAGGCGAGGTCGAGCTGCTCCTGGGTGGCGTCCGGGTCCAGGCCCGCCGCGCACAGGGGCAGGTCGCAGCTGGCGAGCTTGTCCTCGTCCCAGACGCCCTCGCCGAGGATGCCCATGCGGTGCGACCACTCCAGCAGGTGGCGGCGGGAGCCTTCGAGGGCGGGACTGAGGGACAGCGGGAACGGCATCCTGATGTCCGGGACGACCGACGGCCCGACCTTCCGGTACGGCACGTGCCGGTAGGGGCGCAGCCGCTCGGCGCCGGCCCGGGCGAGCAGCGCGCCGACGTCGGCGGCGGACGTGCCGGGGCCGGTCAGGGTCTGCCAGGAGGCGCCGGGGCGGGCGTTCTCGTTCATGTAGCGGCTGGAGCGGAGGTGCCATTCGTGGCCGCCCGCCTGCCAGTCCTGGAGTCCCTTGGCGTACGCGGCGACGGCGGCGGTCTCGGCGGGGGTGAGGCCCTGCTCCAGGGCGACGGCGGGCACCTCGGTGAACGCGGTGTGCTCGAACTGGTGCAGCCGGGAGGTGAGGACGTCGTTGACGATGTCGGCGGCCTGCTGCGTGGTGCAGCCGAAGAAGGTCTCCAGGACGAGGACGCCGTTGCTGAGCTCGCCCTCGTCCTCGACCTCCCGCTGGTAGGAGAACAGGTCGTTGCGCAGGTGCACGGCGTCGGAGAACGTCTCCATGAGCACCCGCAGCGGGCGCGTCCCGGCGACGGCGGCCGGCACCTCGGCGGTGGCGTACTCCACGAGCCCGGCGGACCAGGGGGCGCCGCCCACCTTGCGGCGCATCTCGATGTACTCGACGGGGTTGGCGACCCGCCCCTCGTTGATGTTGGACAGCTCCCACAGGGACTCGTTGAGCAGGTGCTCGGTGGCGACGGCGAACCGGCGGCGCCAGTCGGCGGACATCGCCGGCACGGTACGCGCCCACAGGTCGGCGAGGCCCGCCTCGACCGGGTTCTCCGGCTCGGGGACGGGCGTCCCCGGCTCCAGGGGCATGAACAGCGGCAGCCGGTCCAGGTGGGCCTTGCCGCCGACGCGGTCCTGGGTGCGCTTGAACTTCTCCAGGAAGTGGTCGTCGAAGAAGAACACCCACACGTACCAGTCGGTGATCAGGGACAGCGCGGGGCCGTCGCAGTCGGGGTGCGTGTAGGCGCAGAGCAGGCCGTAGTCGTGCGCGTCGAGGTCGGCCTGCTCCCAGACCCCGCTGCCCTCCAGCATGCCCATCTCACGCGCCCAGGCCGTGGAGTGGGCGCGGGCCTGGTCCACGTGCGGATTGAGGCGCGCGGGGTGCGGCATGTAGAAGTGCGGGAGTTCGAAGGGCTGCGTCATGGCCGGGGGCTACCCGTGGCGCTCCGGCCGCATCCGCCGGCCGCTTCATGATCACACCTTCGTGTGAAACCTGCCCGGGGGACGGGAGTTGGGGGCTCAGGTCCGTACCTGGATCAGCGCGTGAGTGCCGCCGGTGCGCCAGCGTCCGCCCTCGTCCGCGTCCAGCGTCGTCTCGGTCCGCGGGTCCAGTCCGGTGATCACCTCGGACTTGAGGGTGCGCAGGGCGGCGACGGGCCCCGGGAAGCAGGCGGTGACGTCGGCGAACGGGGTGGTCGCCGGCCAGTGCCGGTCGCCCACGAGGCGGCGGTAGTTGAGGTCGCCCTTGAGGACGGTGACGGTCGCGGCGGCGAAGTCCGCCCGCAGGTCGTCCGGCATGTCGGCGTACGGCAGGGGGGCGCAGGAGAACGGGTGGGCGCGCAGTTCGAGCCGGCCGTCGGTGAGGGCGGCGCGCAGGCCCTGTCCGTACGCCCCGGCGGCGCCCTTGGCGGCGGTGAGGCGCCGTACGGCGTCGAGGACGTCGGCGGTGGTGGCGTCGGAGACGTAGTACGGGTGCGGCTTGACGTGCAACTGCGCGCGGGCGACACGGCCGTGGGCGAGCAGGTGGGCGATCAGCAGGAGGTCGGGGACGAGTTCGCGGCCCGCGTTGTCGGCGACCAGGCAGAGGGTGCCGGGCGGGGAGCCGTCGAGCAGGGACCACAGGCGGTCGCTGTCGTCGGCCACCAGCGCGGGGACGGCGGCCTGTTCCTCGGCGCCCTCGGCGGACATGCGGAACCCCAGGTCGGCGCGGTTGCCCCAGAGGGAGCCGTGCAGCAGGGCGCGGGCGCGTTCGTCCTCGGGGAGGTCCTCGAGGGCGTCGAGCGCGGCGAGTTCGTCGTCCGTGGCGGGCGCGTCGAGCTCGGCGAGCTTGGCGGGGCGGAAGGGGTCGACGCCCTGCCAGGGGCCGGGCTCGAAGTAGCCGGTGGCCTGGAGCAGTTGGCGGTAGAACCAGCTCTCGGACCAGAGCCAGGGCACGTCGTGCCAGGAGCGGCCGGCGTGGGCGTGCATGCCCCAGGCCGCCCAGCGGTCGTGGTCGTGGGCGTCGTCGGGCAGCGGGGTGATCACGCCCTCGGTGCAGTCGGTGCGCAGGGCGTCGAGCGCGCGGCGCCGGTCCGGGCCGTAGGGGGTGTCCTCGGCGACCTGGCGGACGATCGCGGGGTGCCGCTCGGCCAGCACGCCGTACGGGAAGGTGCCGGGCCGGTCGGCGACGATCACGGGGGCGGCGGGGGTGTCGGGCATGGGGCTCACCGTAACCCGCCGGGGCGCGGCGCGCCGGGCGTCACAGCGGGGCGGGCTCCCGCTCCAGCCGTGCGGCGAGAGACAGGTAGCGGGAGCGGCGGGTCACGGGGACCAGGCCGCGCAGGAGGAGCTGCCACATCTCGGCCGTGCGGCGGGGCTGGCGGGTGACGGGTTCGCGGGCGCTGCCGACGACCCGGGTGCCGACGAAGAAGCAGACCAGGGAGTGGGCGACGACGTCGATGTCGGCGTCCGCGTGGACGTCGCGCTCCTCGACGGCGGCGGCCAGCCGGGCCGAGACGATGTCGAGCCACTCGGTGAAGGGGTGGCTGAGCGGCGGGCGCGGCCGGGTGGTGCCGGTGGCCAGGCGCAGGCCGGCGCGCAGCACGGGGTCCTCGGCGGACATGCGGGCCATGCAGAAGGTGAGGCGCATCAGCGCCTCCAGGGACGTGCGGCCGCGCGCGCCGGTGTCGCGGGCCAGCCGGCGGCAGGTCGCGGACTGGAGCTCCAGGATGGCGTGGGCGAGGTCCTCCTTGGCGGCGAAGTGGAAGTAGAGGGCCCCTTTGGTGACGCGGGCGTGCTCGACGATGTCGCTGAGACTGGTCGCTTCGTAGCCCTGCCGGTCGAACAGGTCGGCGGCGGCCGTGATGATCGTCGCGCGGGTCTTCTCGGCGCGTACCTGCCGTGTCATCGACTGCACTCCTGTGGCCGGAAAGCGACCGCCCATGCCCTGTGTTCTCACGCCCCGTACACGATAACTCACTGTGCGCTGGCGTTCATCACCCCGGCGGGCGAGCGCAGTTGAACATACGGGGCATACGGGGCGCACGCCGCGAGGTGAACCGGCGTGCCGGGTATCCGTGCGCGCGCCCGTTTCGACACCGTACGGGGCCCCTCGCCGGCGCCTCGCGCGTACTCACGGTTCATCACAATGCGGCAGCAGCGCCTCACTTCGCGTGGCTGTTCACTTGACGAGCAGTGGTTCCACAGGGTTGGCTCCGGCCAGCGAGAGTCACCCGGACGGCCGCACGTCGCGGTGGCCCGATCCCGTCGGTGTCTCTCCTCCGCACCTGCTCTGCCGTACAGCGAGGTCCGCGCTCCTCATGAACACTCGTCCCCCGTCCCGCCGCACCCCGAGACGCCGAACGGCGCTTTTGACGGCCGTGATCGGTCTGCTCGTGGCGGGCTGCTCCTCCTCCGGCACGGACGACGGGAGCGACGGCGCGGGCGCCCCGCGCGGCTCCGGGGGCCTGCGGGTCGCGCTGGTCACCCACGGCGGCGAGGGCGACGCGTTCTGGGACCGGGTGCGCAAGGGCGCCGAGGCCGCGGCCGCCAAGGACGGCATCGAACTGACCTACGTCAGCGACCCGGACGCGGCCGGACAGGCCGACCTGGTGCGCGAGGCGATCCGGGACGGCGTCGACGGCATCGCGCTCACCCTGGCCAAGCCGCAGGCCATGAAGGGCCCGGTGAACGAGGCGCGCGCCGCCGACATCCCCGTGGTCGGCCTCAACTCCGGCCTGGACGCGTGGAAGGAGGCCGGGCTGCTGGCGTTCTTCGGGCAGGACGAGAGCCTGGCGGGCCGCGCCGTCGGCGAGAAGCTGAACGACCTGAAGGCGAAGCACACGCTGTGCCTCGTGCACGAGCGGGGCAACGTCGGTGTGGAGGCCCGCTGCGCCGGCGTGAAGAAGACCTTCCGCGGCACGACCGAGAACCTGTACGTGGACGGCACCGACATGCGGGCCGTCCGCGGCATCCTCGCGGCCCGGCTGCGCCAGGACTCCTCCATCGACCAGGTGGTCGCCAACGGGGCGGACTACGCGCTCGCCTCGGTGGAGGCGGTGAAGGAGGCGGACAGCGACGCCGAGGTGGCCACCTTCGACCTGAACGGCGAGCTGGTGGACGCCGTGCGCGGCGGAAACGTCCGGTTCGCCGTCGACCAGCAGCCCTACCTCCAGGGCTATCTCGCCGTGGACGCGCTGTGGCTGTACCGGATCAACGGCAACGTCAGCGGCGGGGCCGCGCCCGTCCTCACCGGGCCGGCGTTCGTCACGAAGGCGGAGGCCGACTCGGTCGCCGGTTTCGCCGCCGCCGGAACCCGCTGACGACCGCCGTGCGTACCCTCTCCACCACCCGACCGCTCTAGGACCACGATGTCTCCTCGGACAGGTGCCCGGCGCCGTCTCGGCTCCATACGCCTCTCGCTGATCATGCTCGCCCTGGTGCCCTCCGTCGCCCTCGCCGGGCTGTGGGGCGTGACCACGATCCGCATGTTCTCGGAGGGGCTGGAGCTGCGGTCCCAGACCCAGCTGAGCCGGTCCACCGGCGCGATGGGCATGCACGCCGCGCTCGACCTCCAGCGGGAGCGGGCGCTGACCTCCGACTGGCTGTCCGGCTCGGACGGTTCGCGGGCCGCGCTCCAGACCCAGCGGCGCGCCACCGACCGGTCCGTGGCGCGGCTCATGGGGCAGGCCGACGCGATCGCCGAGGCGTCCCCGCGTATCTCGGACCGGCTGTACTCCGTGCTCGGCTCGGTGGGCAGCCTGGAGTACTACCGCGACCAGATCGACAACCCGCGCGACATCACCGCCGAGGAGGCGCTGGAGCAGTACACGTCGGTCATCGGCGACCAGATCCGCGCCTTCCAGGAGCTGTCCCAGGTCGACGACGGCGACCTCACCTCCCAGGCGCAGCCGCTGGTGTCGCTGGAGCACGCGGCGGAGCTGATGTCCCGTGAGGACGCGCTGCTCACCCTCGCCTGGCCGTCCGGCCGGCTGGACGCCGAGCGGTGGGGGCAGTTCGCCGAGCTGGTCCACACCCGGCGCTGGCTGGTCAACGACCAGATCAGGCCGACGCTGAGCGGCGACCTGAAGACGCGGACCGAGCGGATCCTGTCGACGCCCGAGTGGCGCGCGCTCGAGGCCGTGGAGGACCAGGTGCTGGCCACCCCGGCCGAGGGGGAGGACCGCGAGGTCGAACTGCCGGATCTGCGGGACCGGTGGGCCGGGGCCATGGACAAGGTCTCCCCCCAGTACAGCGCCATGATCCGGCAGCAGACCGACGCGCTGCTCGCCCGCAGCGCCGACGAGGCGCGCAGCCTGCTGCTGACGGCCGCCTCGCTGAGCGCGGCGGGACTGCTCGCGCTGCTGCTGTGCGTGACCCTGTCCTGGCGCATCACCCGCTCGCTGTCCCGCCGGCTGCGCGGGCTGCGCCTGGCCACCCTGGGCCTGGCGCAGGAGCGGCTGCCGGACGTGGTGGCCCGGCTGGAGCGGGGCGAGAAGGTGGACCCGGAGGCGGCGACCACGCCCCTGGACTACGGTCACGACGAACTCGGGCAGGTGGCGCAGGCGTTCAACACCGCGCAGCGCACGGCCGTCCACACCGCCGTCGAACTCGCCGACACCCGGCGCGGCTTCCAGAAGATCATCCTGGGCATCGCGCGGCAGAGCCAGAACCTGGTCAACCTCCAGCTCAGCAAGCTGGACGCGCTGGAGCGCAGGCACACCGACCCCGAGGTCCTCAAGGGCCTGTACGACCTCGACTCCGTGGCCAGCCAGCTGCGCCGGTACGAGGAAAACCTTGTCATCGTCAGCGGGGAGCGCCCCGGCCGCACCTGGAGCGAGCCGGTCGCGCTGATCGACATCCTGCGCAGCGCGGTGGGCGAGGTCGCCGAGTACCAGCGGGTGGAGGTGTACACCGACGAGGAGGTGTCGCTGGCGCCGCCCTCGGTGGCCGACGTGATCCACCTGCTCGCCGAGCTGATCGACAACGCGACGGTGTACTCGCCGGCGCCGAGCCCGGTCACGGTGCGCGCGGCGCTGGTCGCCAAGGGTCTCGCCGTCGAGATCGAGGACCGCGGGCTCGGCATGGCCGAGGAGGACTACGACTCCCTCAACGCCCAGCTGGCCGAGCCGCCCCAGTTCGACGTGGTGGCCCTCGCCGACGACCTGCGGCTCGGCATGTTCGTGGTCTCCCAGCTGGCGCACCGCCACGGTGTCACGGTCACGCTCCGCCCGTCGCCGTACGGCGGGACGACGGCGATCGTGCTGCTCCCGCACGAGGTGGTCGTCGTGGCCGACAAGGCGTCGGACGCGGGGCGGGGGGCGTCCGCCTCCCGGGAGGCCGCCTCCGGCACGGACGCGTCCCTGCCGCCGCTTCCGGCGCGGGAACGGGCGTCCGGCGCGCGCGGCGGCTCGGAGGCCGCGGCGGAGGACGGCGCCGAGGAAGACTCCCGGGCCTCCGGTGAGCCGGACGGCGACGCGGGCGCCCCCGAGGACCGTCCCGCCCCCGCGTGGGCCGGGGCCGCCCGGGCGGCGTCCGAGCCCGCGCACGGGGACACCGGCGCCGCGCGCGCCGGCGCCCCGCGGCAGGCCGCCGCGTCCCGGCAGAACGGCTCCGGCCCCGCCCGCAAGGGCGGCCTCGCACCGCTCCCCCGCCGGGTGCCGCAGACCAGCCTCGCCGCCGAGCTGCTCGAGGACCCGGCCGCCGCCGACCCGCACGACGACGAGTTCACCGCCGAGCACGCCGCCTCGTCCCTGGCCGGTTTCCAGCAGGGCACGTTCCGGGCGCGGGACGCCGTCGGTGACGAACCCCAGGACGGGCCGCCCCGCGTGCCCGCGCCCGCCTCCGGGCACCCGACCCCGACCGCTGACGCCGACCGCTGACCGCCGACGAAGGAACACCGCCATGACACGCCCCCTGCCCGCCACCCACACCCAGCTGGACCAGCTGCTGACCGGACTCGTGGAACGGGTCGCCGACGTGAACCAGGCCGTGGTGCTCTCCGAGGACGGCCTGGTGGTCAGCAAGTCCACCGGCTTCCTGCGGGACGACGCCGAGCGCCTGGCCGCGACCGCGTCCGGTCTGATGAGCCTGAGCAAGGGCGTCAGCATGGACTTCCGGGGCGGCCCGGTGCGCCAGGCGCTCATCGAGATGGCGCACAGCTACCTGATCCTCACCTCGGCCGGCCCCGGCGCCCATCTGGTGGTGCTGACCGGTCCGAAGGCGGACGTCGGCGTGGTGGCGTACCAGATGAACATGCTGGTGAAGAAGATCGGCGAGCACCTCAGCGCGGCCCCGCGGGACGTCAGCGGTCCCTCCGAAGACCCAGGCGTGTGAGGGTGGGCGGGACCGACCGGTCGGGGCGGCTGGTACGGCCGTTCACCCTGACCGGGGGCCGCACGCGGCCGAGCCGCGCCGACTTCACGCTCATCACCACGGTGACGACGGTGGATCCGCAGCCCGAGACGGGCGCCCGGCCGCAGCCCGAGCATCTGCGGATCCTGCGACTGTGCGAGCGGCCGATGGCGGTCGCCGAGCTCTCCGCGCGGCTCGACCTGCCGGTGAGCGTGGTCGCCATCATGCTGAGCGACCTGCTGGAGGCGGGCCGGATCACCGTCCGCGCGCCGCGTTCCGTCACCACCCCGGATACGGACCTGCTCCAGAAAGTGAGGGAAGGCCTTGGCCGGCTCTGACACCGGTGTCCGGGCGTCCGCCGACGGCGGGGCGCCCGACACGGTCAAGATCCTCATCGCCGGCGGTTTCGGCGTGGGCAAGACGACCATGGTCGGCTCGGTCAGCGAGATCAGGCCGCTGCGCACCGAGGAATCGCTGACCATGGCGAGCCTGGACGTCGACGACCTGGACGGCGTCGAGGAGAAACGTGTCACCACGGTGGCCATGGACTTCGGCCGGATCACCGTGTCCGACGACCTGGTGCTGTACCTGTTCGGCACGCCGGGGCAGCAGCGGTTCTGGTTCATGTGGAACGACCTGGCCCTCGGCGCGCTGGGCGCGGTGGTCCTGGTCGACGTGCGCCGGCCGAAGTCGAGTTTCGCCGCGATCGACTTCTTCGAGCGGCGGGGCATCCCGTTCGTGGTGGCCGTCAACGGCTTCCACGGCGAACACCCCTACCCGGTGGAGGACATCAAGGAGGCGCTGACGCTGCCGGAGGACGTGCCGGTGCTGCTGTGCGACGCGCGGGAGCGGGAGTCCTCGCGGGACGTGCTGATCGCGCTCATCGACCTGCTGATCGCGCAGGCGGCCGCCACCGCGGGCTGACCGCGCGGGGTGCGGCGGAACGTTCCGCCGCACCCCGCCGCGCCCCGCGGCCGCGTCTCAGCCGAGACCGGCGGACTTCAGCCAGGCCTTGGCCACGTCCAGCGGGTCCTTCTTCTCCAGCTGCACCTGGGCGTCCAGGTCGAGCAGCGTCTTGGTGTCCAGCTTCGCGGAGACCGCGTTCAGCGCCTCGACGCCCTCCTGCGGCAGCCCGTCCTTGCGGACCAGCGGGGTGACGTTGGCGAACCCGAAGAGGTTCTCCGGGTCCTTCAGGACGACGAACTTCTCCTTGACGATGGCCGGGTCCGTGGTGAACACGTCCGCCGCCTGCACCTCGTTCTGCGCGAGGGCCGCCTGGGTGAGCGGGCCGCCGGCGTCCAGCGCCTTGAAGTTCTTGAACTTCAGTCCGTAGACCGACTCCAGGCCCTTGAGGCCCTGCTGCCGGGTCTGGAACTCGGGCGAGCCGCCGATCACCAGCTCGGGCGCGGCCTCCTTGAGGTCGGCGAGCGTGGACTCGGCGGTGAGGCCGTACTTCTTCGCCGTGGCGGCGTTGACGCTGACCGAGTCCTTGTCCTCGGCCGGCGAGGACTCCAGCAGGGTGAGCTGCTTGTCCAGCTTGGCCTTCACCGCCTCGTTGACCGCGTCGGCGGAGGTCTGCTCGGCCTTCGCGTCGAGGTAGGCGAGGAGGGAGCCGTTGTACTCGGGAAGGACCGTCACCGAGCCGTTCTTCATCAGGCCGTACGTGGTCTCACGGCTGCCGATGTTGTGCTTGTAGGAGACCTTGAGGCCCTTGGCGCGCAGCGCCTCGCCGTAGATGTCGGCGAGCAGGGTGCTCTCGGCGAAGTTGTTCGAGCCGACGACGACGGTGCCCGCCTCGGCCTTGCCGCCGTCGAGCGGGTTGTCGGAGGTGTCCCCGGAGGAACAGCCCGTGAGCAGCGCCGCCGCGGCGGCGAGCGCGACCGCCGTCGCCCCGTGAAGCCTCGTCCTCGATCTGCTGCTCTTCGCCGTAAGTGTCATTCACCGATCCAATCCAGCCGTCTCACGCTCGGTCAAGAACGTCAGGGTCACATTTGTCGTACAACTGATCGAATGTCAGCGGCGGCGCACTCCGGGCGACACCGCGAGCCGCCCCACGGCCCAGAACAGCGCGAGCGTGACGAGGGCGAGGAGCGCCACCAGCGTCGCCCCGCCGACGACCTTCTCGTAGTTCCGCTGGTAAAGGCCGTCGATGATGTAGCGGCCCAGCCCGCCGAGGCTGACGTAGGCCGCGATGGTGGCCGTGGACACGATCTGGATGGCGGCGGAGCGCAGCCCGCTGAGGATCAGCGGGAGCGCCACCGGCACCTCCACCCGGAACAGGATCCGCGACTCGCGCATGCCCATCCCGCGCGCCGCGTCGACCGGGGCGGGGTCGACGGTGCGGACCGCCTCGTACGTGGTCACCAGGATCGGCGGCACGGCGAGCACGACCAGCGGGATCATCACGGGCAGCAGGCCGAAGCCGATGAGCAGCACCGCCAGCACCAGCAGGCCGAAACTGGGCAGCGCGCGGGCGGCGTTGGCGACGAACGCGATGGCGTTGCCGCCGCGTCCGGTGTGCCCGGTCAGCAGCCCCACGGGCAGGCCGATCGCCGCGGCGATCGCGAGCGCCAGCGCCGCGTACCGGACGTGCTCCAGGAAGCGGGTCGGGATGCCGTCGTAGCCGTGCCAGTGGGCACCGTCGCTGAAGAACGCCTGGACGAAGTTGAGGACGTTCACCGGGCGGCGCCCTTCGTGAGGAGCTCCTCGCGCGGGGCGGCGGTCCGCTCCCGTCCGGAGCGGGGCATCCAGGGGGTCAGCGCCCGGCGCAGGGCGACCAGTGCGGCGTCGCACAGGATCGCCAGGACGGCCGTCGTCACCACGGCGTTCGCCGCGAGTTCGGGCCGGTCGTACTTCTGCGCGGCGGCGAGCAGGTTGCCGAGGGCGCCCTGGTTGCCGATGAGGGCGCCGACGCTCACCAGGGAGATGCTGGACGCGGTGGCGACCCGCAGGCCTGCGATGATCGCGGGCGCGGCGATCGGCAACTGCACCTGGAGATACCGCCGTACGGGGCCGAAGCCCATGGCGGTGGCGGCGGACAGGGTCTCGTCCGGCACCGAGCGCACGCCGTCCGCGATCGCCGGGACCAGCACCACCAGGCTGTACAGGGCCAGCGGGATCATCACGGTCAGCTCGGTCTGGCCCGTGTAGTCGATGAGCACGACGAAGAAGGCGAGCGACGGCACCGCGTAGAGCATGGTCGTCACCCCGAGTACCGGCGGGTACAGCCAGCGGAACCGGTTGCACAGCAGGGCCAGCGGCAGGGCGAGCAGCAGACCGGCGGCCACCGGCAGCAGGGCCTCCCGCAGGTGCAGCCCGATCAGACCGGCCCAGCTGTGCTGGAGGTCGCTGGGTATGTCGAAGAAGCCGTTCATCCGGCGACCTTCTCGTCCTCGCCCCGCGCCGGGGCGGCGTCCGTCTCCGCCTGGGTGTGCGCGGCGCGGATCGCCTCGCCGATGGTCTGCTGGGAGACCACGCCGGTCACCCGGCCGTCCGCGTCGACGGCGACCGCCCAGCCGGTGGGCGAGAGCACCGCGCAGTCCAGCGCGGCCCGCAGCGAGTCCGTGCCGGGCCGGAACGGCCGCCCGTACGGCAGCAGCCGGTCCGCGTCGCCGGCGCTCCCGCGCTCCCGCCAGCCGAGGGGGCGGCCCTCGGCGTCGGTGACCAGCAGGTACGGCGTCTCGGCGGTGGTGAGGGGTGCGTCGGGCGCGCCGGCCGGGACCACCGCGTCGGTGGTCAGCTCCAGCGCGTCCGACGTGAAGAAGGACAGCCGGCGGATGCCCCGGTCGGCGCCGAGGAAGTCCTCGACGAAGGAGTCCGCCGGGTTCGACAGCAGCTCGGCGGGCGGGGCGTACTGGGCGAGCCGGCCGCCCTCGCGCAGCACGGCGACCATGGTGCCGAGCTTGATCGCCTCGTCGATGTCGTGGGTGACGAAGACGATGGTCTTGCCCAGCTCGTCCTGGATGCGCAGCAGTTCGTCCTGGAGTCCCTTGCGCACCACCGGGTCGACGGCCGAGAACGGCTCGTCCATCAGCAGCACCGGCGGGTCCGCGGCGAGCGCCCGGGCCACGCCGACGCGCTGCTGCTGGCCGCCGGAGAGCTGGTAGGGGTAGCGCTTGGCGAGGGAGGCGTCCAGGCCCACGCGCTCCATCAGCTCCGCCGCCCGCTCCCTGGCCCGCTGCTTGCCCCAGCCGAGCATGCGGGGCACGGTCGCGATGTTGTCGGCGATGGTGCGGTGCTGGAAGAGGCCCGCGTTCTGGATGACGTAGCCCATGCTGCGGCGCAGGGTGGTCACCGGCTGCCGCTGGACGTCCTCGCCGTCGAGCAGGATCGTTCCCTCGGTGGGCTCGACCATGCGGTTGATCATGCGCAGGGTGGTCGTCTTGCCGCAGCCCGAGGGGCCGACGAGGACGGTGATCGAGCGGTCGGGGATCTCCAGCGACAGCCGGTCGACCGCCACCGTGCCGTCCGGGTACCGCTTCGTGACTGAGTCGATCCGTATCAAGACGCCGTGTGCCCTTCGGGTGGCGGAAATTGGTCAGCAGGGGTCGCCCGCGCGGTGCCGGTCGAGTGTAGACGGCGGCGCCGACAAGGCCCCGGGGAAAAGACGCGGGACCCCGGCGGCCGGGGCGGCCGGAGCCACGCCGCCACCTGCCCAGATCCCGGCGTGCCAAACCACCCGCCGCCGTTGGACCGTCCGGGGGACGGCCCGGACGGTACGGCGGTTTTCTGTCGGTTCGCTGTCGATCGGGTTGCGGTCGTGCAGCGCCCCCCGGCGGAAGGGGCGGGGTGGCGCACTATGGCCGGGTGGACAGAGTGCGACTGCTCGTGGTGGACGACGACCCTCCGATAGCCGACCTGGTGGCGACGGTCGCCCGGTACGAGGGCTGGGAGGCGGTCACCGCCCACTCCGGTGAGGAGGCGCTGCGCCGCGCCGACGCGTTCCGCCCCGACATCGTGGTGCTGGACCTGATGCTGCCGGACCTCGACGGCTTCGGGGTGCTGGACGGGCTGCGCCGCTCCGGACGGATGGTGCCGGTGGTGTTCCTCACCGCGCGGGACGGCGTCGCCGACCGGGTGGCGGGACTGACCCGGGGCGGTGACGACTACCTGGTCAAGCCGTTCGCGGTCGAGGAGCTGATGGCGCGGCTGCGGACGGTGCTGCGGCGCAGCGCGGGCCCGGACTTCCCGCGGTCGGTGCTGCGGGTGGGCGACCTGACGATGGACGAGGACACCCGGGAGGTGCGGCGCGGCGAGCATGTGCTGGCGCTCACCCCGACCGAGTACGAGGTGCTGCGCTATCTGATGCGCCGCTCCCCCACCGTGCTGACCAAGGCCCAGATCCTCGACCACGTGTGGGAGTACGGCTTCGGCGGCCGGTCCAACGTGGTGGAGCTGGTGGTCAGCCGGCTGCGGCGCAAGCTGGACGCGACGGGTGAGCCGCTGATCCGGACCGTGCGGGGCTTCGGGTACATGATCCGGGAGGCGGCGGAGTGAGGGCCGCCGTCCGGCGGGCGCGGGACGGTCTCCGGCGGATGCGGGACAGCTTCCGGCGGATGCGGCTCGGCACCCGGCTGGCGCTGGGCCTCGGGGTGCTGTCGCTGGCGGTGTTCGCGGTCGTCGGCACGGCGCTCACCGCGTACATGCGGGACTATCTGGAACAGCAGCTCGGCGAGCAGCTGAAGCTCATCCAGACCGTGCAGGCCAAGGACGCGGCGGCGCACGGCACGGTGCGGCGCAAGCCGTACTACGGCTGGTACACGGCGGTGTACGACGTCAGCGGCGGCTCCGTCTCGCTGCGCCGGCCCGCCGACGTACCCGAGGACACCCGGCCGCTGGCCGATCTCGCGCGGGCGATGGCGCACTCCGACACCGAGCTGATGCGCACCGCGCGGATCGACGGGGAGGGCACGTACCGGCTGCGCGGCTGCGAGGTCGAGCCGGGGGTGGTGCTGGTGAGCGCCGCCCCGGTGGAGGGCGTGGAGGAGACCGTCGAGCGGCTGGTCACCGTGCAGGTGGTGGTGTTCGCGCTGGCGCTGGCGGCGCTGGTGGTGTTCGGGCGGCGGATGCTGCGGCGCGGGCTGAAGCCGCTGAGCGACATGGCGCACACCGCGCACGGCATCGCCTCGCACGACCTCACCGAGTCCGCGTCCCGGCTGCCGCTGCGCGCCGACGGACGCGACGGCGGACGGGAGGTCGCCGAACTGCGCACCGCGTTCAACACGATGCTGGAGCACATCGACGACTCCCTCGCCGTCCGCGCGGAGGCGGAGCTGCGGCTGCGCCGCTTCGTCGCGGACGCCTCGCACGAGCTGCGCACCCCGCTGATGTCGGTACGCGGCTACGCGGACCTGTTCCAGTACGCCGCCGCGAACGAACCCGCCGAGCGGGAGAGGCACCTG
The DNA here is from genome assembly GCA_002154585.1 of Streptomyces pseudogriseolus. GTDB lineage: Bacteria > Actinomycetota > Actinomycetes > Streptomycetales > Streptomycetaceae > Streptomyces > Streptomyces pseudogriseolus. The sequence continues at coordinate 1,822 of MUNG01000167.1, read as the reverse complement.
GCCCGGCTGCGGGCCGAGGCCGCGCGGATGGGCGTCCTCCTCGACGACCTGCTGCTGCTCGCCCGGCTGGACGCGGCGGAGGTGGAGGCGCCGCTGCGGCCGGAGGACACCGACCTCACGGAGCTGGTGCAGCAGGCGGCGGACGCGTTCCGGGCGGCCCGCCCGGACCGTCCGCTCACCGTGACCGCGCGCGCCACGGGCCCGCTGGTGCTGCGTCTCGATCCACAGCGGATACGGCAGGTACTGGACAACCTGCTCGCCAACGCCGCCGTGCACACCCCGCCCGGTACCCCGGTCACCGTCGAGGTCACCGCGGCCGGCGACGCGGCCCTGGTGCGGGTCGCCGACGCCGGCCCGGGCATCCCGGCGGACCACAGGGACCGGGTCTTCGACCGCTTCTACCGCGTCGACAAGGCCCGCACCCGCGACCGCGGCGGCAGCGGGCTCGGGCTGGCCGTCGCCCGCTCCCTGGTGCGCGCCCACGGCGGCGACATCGGCCTGACCAGCCGGCCGGGCGCGACCGTGTTCACGGTGCGGCTGCCGGCGCGGGGTCTTACGGACCCGTGACGTGCCGGGCGCGGAGCCGTCCCGGGGGCGACGACCGGCTTAGCGTGGGGGCATGCGAGTGCTGGTCACCGGCGGTGCCGGGTTCATCGGGTCCCATGTCGTCACGGCGTTGCGGGAGCGCGGGCACGAGCCCGTCGTGTTCGACGTCCGCTCCGATCCGGCGGCGGACGTGCGCGCACCGGACGCGGTGCGGGCGGCCCTCGCCGGCGTGGACGCGGTCTGCCACCAGGCGGCGATGGTCGGCCTCGGCACCGGATTCGCCGACGCGCCCGAGTACGTCTCCCGCAACGACCTGGGCACGGCCGTCCTGCTGACCGCTATGGCGGAGGCGGGCGTGGGGCGGCTGGTGCTGGCCGGTTCGATGGTGGTGTACGGCGAGGGCCGCTACGTCTGCGCCGAGCACGGGGTCGTACGGCCGGGCCCGCGCGCCGAGGCGGACCTGGCGGCCGGGCGGTTCGAGCCGCCGTGCCCGGTGTGCGGGGCCGCCCTCGCGCCGGGACCGGTCGCCGAGGACGCGCCCGTCGACCCGCGCAACGTGTACGCCACGACCAAGCTGGCGCAGGAACACCTGGCCGCCGCGTGGGCGCGGGTGACGGGCGGCTCGGCGGTGTCGCTGCGCTACCACAACGTGTACGGCCCGGGGATGCCCCGGGACACCCCGTACGCCGGGGTCGCGTCCTTCTTCCGCTCCGCCCTGGCCCGCGGTGAGGCTCCGCGGGTCTTCGAGGACGGGAACCAGCGGAGGGACTTCGTGCACGTACGGGACGTGGCGTCCGCCAACGTGGCGGCACTGGAGGCGGATCCGCGCGCGGGTGTGCTCACCGCGTACAACACGGGGAGCGGCACCCCTCACACGGTGGGCGACCTCGCCCATGCCCTCGCGGGGGCCCACGGGGGGCCGTCCCCGGTGGTCACGGGCGAGTTCCGCCTGGGCGACGTCCGCCACATCACGGCCGATTCCGCCCGCCTGAGGGCGGAGCTGGGCTGGAAGCCGGAGATCACCTTCGAGGAAGGCATGCGGGAGTTCGCCAACATGGTGTAGCTCGGGGGGCCCGGGAGGCCGCACGCCTCGAAGCGCCGTGTGCCCAGCACGCCCAAGGGGCGCGGGGAACTGCGCGACCAGCCCCCACCAGCCCGCACCCGGCGTGCAACAGCAACCGGCACCCCGGTGGCCGTACGCAGGTGAAGCGCGGGCCGCTGGGGGGTGCCGCCTGCGCCCACCCGTGCCGCCCCGAGCGGCACGACTGCCCGCAGT
>MUNG01000166.1 GCA_002154585.1 Streptomyces pseudogriseolus | reverse complement strand
CCTTCCCGTCCCGTCCCTGGGGCTGCGCCCCAGACCCCCCATCGGCCCTGGCCGCCTCGTCCTCAAACGCCGGACGGGCTCCAGGAGCCTCACCGCTCCGCGCGCCGCGCCTCCCGTACCCGCCGCAGGCGGTTGACCGTCACGGGGTCGTGGGCCAGCGCCCGCGGATCATCCAGCAGCGCGTTCAGCAGCTGGTAGTACCGCACGGGCGCCAGCCCCAGTTCCTCCCGGATCACCCGCTCCTTCACCCCCGGCGACACGGCCCCCCGCCGCTCCAGCGCGAGCACGTCCCGCTCGAGACGTCCCAGTTCCTCACCGTCACCCATGCCGGGCAGGCTAGCCGCTACTCCGCGCTCTCCGCCCGTACGGCCGCCGCCTGGAGCTCGCCCAGGACGCCCGCGGGGCTGCCGCCCGGCTCCACGGCCCGGCCGATCCTCTGCTTGATCGCCGCGTTCACCGCCGCCCACGACGTCTTGCCCACCGGGTACAGCTCCGACAGCGGCAACTGGTCCAGGAACGGCTTGAGTTCCTTGTCCTGGCCCGAAGCCGCCATCGCCCGCGACGCGGAGTTGGTGACGGGCAGCAGGTCGTACTCGCGGGAGAAGCCGAGCACGTTCTCCTCGCTGTAGACGAAGTCGAGGAAGTCGCCGATCTCGTCGCGGTGGCCGTTCTTCTCGAAGGCCATCATCCAGTCGGCCACGCCGAGCGTGGACGTGGTCTCGCCCTCGGCGCCGGGGATCGGCACCATGCCGAACTTCACGCCCTTCTTGCGCGCCATGTCCATCAGCGAGGGGTGCCCGTTGAGCATGCCGACGTCCCCGGCGGCGAACGCCTCGAACGCCTTGGCGCGGTCGAGCTTGCCGGGTGCGACGGGCCCGGTGAGGCCCTTGCCGACCAGTTCGTCCCGCAGCCAGCTGAAGGTCTCGATGTTCTCCGTGGAGTCGATGCCGTAGGTGCCGCCGATGTCGGTGTAGCCGCCGTCGCCGCTGAGCAGCCACTGGAGGGTCTCGGCCTGCGCCTCCTCGGGGCCGAGGGGCAGCGCGTACGGGTACTTCACGCCGCGCGCCTTGAGCTCCTCGGCGCACTCGACGAGTTCGTCCCAGGTGGTGGGCGGGGTGAGCCCGGCGTCGGCGAACAGGGACTTGTTGTAGAACAGCAGCCGCGTGGACGCCGCGAACGGCATGCCGTACTGCACGCTGTTGACCTCGCCCGCGTCGGAGAGCTGCGAGAGGAAGTCCGCCTGGACGGGGATGGAGAGCAGGTCGCCGGCCCGGTAGAGCAGGCCCTTGGCGGCGTAGTCGGCGTACGCGCCGATCTGCGCCATGTCCGGCGGGCTGCCGGCGTCGACCATCTCCTTGACCTTGCGGTCGACGTCGTTCCACGAGTACACGCTGACCTCGACGTCCACGTCGGGGTGGTCCGCCTCGTACCGCTCGACCAGGTCGGCCCAGTACTTCTTGCTGCTGTCGGCCGCGCCGTTGCCGTAGTCGGCGGCGACCAGCGTGAGGGTCACGTCGGAGGAAGCGCCGCCGGCCCCGCATCCGCCGAGGACCGCTGCCAGTCCCAGCGCGGACATCGTCGCGATCGTCCTTGTCCTGACCCGCCGTCGCACGTGCTCTCCCCTGATCCGGCGCCCAGCGCCGTCCGTCAAACCGATTATCGGATTAAGGTCTACACCACGTGAGTGGACTAGACCTCTCGCGGGTCGGCGGGCCACACTGTTCCCCGTGAGACATGTCATCGCCCTCGACGTGGGCGGCACCGGGATGAAGGCCGCCCTGGTCGGGGCGGACGGCGAGCTGCTCCACCGGGCCCGCCGCCCCACCGGCCGCGAGCGCGGCCCGGACGCGGTGGTCGAGAACATCCTCGACTTCGCCGCGGAGCTCCGCGCCCACGGCGTCCGCGCCCACGGCGAGGCGGCCTCGGCCGCCGGCGTCGCCGTCCCCGGCATCGTCGACGAGGCGGAGGGCGTCGCCGCCTACGCCGCCAACCTCGGCTGGCGGGACGTCCCGCTGCGCGCCCTGCTCGCCGAGCGGCTCGGCGGCGTCCCCGTGGCCCTCGGCCACGACGTGCGCACCGGCGGACTCGCCGAGGGCCGCGTCGGCGCCGGGCGCGGCGCCGACCGCTTCCTGTTCGTCCCGCTCGGCACCGGCATCGCGGGCGCCATCGGCATCGCCGGCCGGGTCGAGTCCGGCGCGCACGGCTTCGCGGGCGAGATCGGCCACGTCGTCGTACGGCCCGGCGGCACGGAGTGCCCCTGCGGGCAGCGCGGCTGCCTGGAGCGGTACGCGTCCGCGTCGGCCGTGAGCCGGGCGTGGGCCGAGGTGAGCGGTGACCCGGACGCGGACGCGGCGGACTGCGCCGCGGCCGTCGTCTCGGGCGACGAGCGGGCCGTGCGGGTGTGGCGGGACGCGGTGGACGCGCTCGCCGACGGGCTGGTCACCGCGCTCACCCTGCTGGACCCGCGCACGCTGATCATCGGTGGCGGGCTCGCCGAGGCGGGGGAAACCTTGTTCACACCGCTGCGGGAGGCCGTCCGGCGGCGGGTCACCTTCCAGAAGCTGCCGTCCCTGGTCCCCGCGGCCCTCGGGGACACCGCAGGATGCCTGGGCGCGGGCCTGCTCGCCTGGGATCTGATCGAGACCACCGACCTCGCGGAGGTAACCACCTGATGGCCCCCACCAAGGTTCTCACCGGTGCCCGGGTGGTCCTGCCCACCGGGACCGTGGACGGCGCGAGCGTGACCGTCGAGGGCACGCGCATCGCGGCCACGGCGCCCGGCGCGTCCCCGTCCCCCTCCCCCGAGGGCGGCACGGTCGATCTGACGGGCCACTGGGTGGTCCCCGGCTTCGTCGACATCCACAACCACGGCGGCGGCGGGGTGTCCTTCGCCGGCGGCACCGCCGAGGACGTCCTCCAGGGCGTCCGCACCCACCTGCACCACGGCACGACCACCGTGGTCGCCTCCGCCGTCACCGGCGACCTGGACTTCCTCGCCCGGCACGCGGGGATGCTGGCGGAGCTGGCCCAGCAGGGCGACATCGCCGGCATCCACTTCGAGGGGCCGTTCATCTCCCCCTGCCGCAAGGGCGCGCACGACGAGACCCTGCTGCGCGACCCCGACCCGGCGGAGGTCCGCAAGCTGATCGACGCGGCCCACGGCCACGCCCGCATGATGACGCTCGCCACCGAACTCCCCGGCGGCCTGGACTCCGTACGGCTGCTCGTCGAGCACGGCGTGATCGCCGCCGTCGGCCACACCGACGCCACCTACGAGCAGACGGTCGCCGCCGTCGACGCGGGCGCGCGGGTCGCCACCCACCTGTTCAACGCGATGCCGCCGCTCGGCCACCGCGCCCCCGGCCCGATCGCCGCGCTGCTGGAGGACGAGCGGGTCACCGTCGAGCTGATCAACGACGGCACCCATCTGCACCCGGCCGCGCTGCAGTTCGCCTTCCACCACGCGGGCCGTGACCGGGTCGCCTTCATCACCGACGCGATGGACGCGGCAGGCTTCGGCGACGGCCGCTACATGCTCGGCCCGCTGGAGGTCGAGGTCGCCGACGGCGTGGCCCGGCTGGTGGAGGGCGGTTCGATCGCCGGCTCCACGCTCACCCTGGACCGCGCGTTCAAGCGGGCGGTGACGGTGGACGGGCTGCCCGTCGAGGACGTCGTCGCGGCGGTCTCCGCCAACCCGGCGCGGCTGCTCGGCCTGGACGACCGCATCGGCTCGCTGGAGCCCGGCAAGGACGCCGACCTGGTCGTCCTGGACGGCGCCTTCGAGCTGGTCGGCGTGATGCGCAAGGGGGAATGGGCGGTCGCTCCCCAACTGGCCTGATCCGTCCCCGGGATCGGCCGTCGGCGGCCGGTCCCGGGGGTGGGCCGACCGCCTTCCTTTTGGCATGATCGTGACCCCGGGGCCACGGAAGGCAGGCAAGAGGGGGAGGTCGGCCCGGTGATTCTCACGGTCACACTGAACACCGCTCTCGACATCACCTATCGCGTCCCCTCACTGCGGGCGGGAGCCTCCCACCGGGTCTCCGAGGTGCTGGAACGCCCCGGCGGCAAGGGCGTCAACGTGGCCCGGGTGCTGGCCGCGCTCGGCCACGAGGTGACCGTCACGGGCTTCTCGGGCGGCCCCACAGGACGCGTCCTGCGCGACCGCCTCACCGAAGTGCCGCGCCTCACCGACGCATTGGTCCCGGCCTCCGGCGCCACCCGCCGCACGGTGACCCTCCTGGACGACCGCACCGGCGCCACGACCCATCTGAACGAACCCGGCCCGGACATCACCCACGCCGAGTGGTCCGCCTTCCAGGAGGTCTACGAGGACCTGCTCGCGTCCGCCTCCGCGGTGGCCCTGTGCGGCAGCCTGCCCCCGGGCGTCCCGGTCGGCGCGTACGCGAACCTCGTCCGCACGGCCCGCGCGGCCCGGGTGCCGGTGCTGCTCGACACGAGCGGTGCGGCGCTGCGCCGCGGCGTGGCGGGCCGGCCGGACTTCCTGAAGCCCAACACGGAGGAGCTGGCCGAACTCACCGGCTCCCACGAGCCGTTGCGCGCCACGCAGGACGCCCGCCGCCGGGGCGCCGGCACGGTGGTCGCGTCCCTGGGCGCGGACGGCCTGCTCGCGGTGACCCCGGAGGGCCGCTGGCGCGCGACCCCGCCGGCCCCGCTGACCGGCAACCCCACGGGCGCGGGCGACGCGGCCGTCGCGGGCCTGCTGTCCGCCCTGGTGGAACACCGCCCCTGGCCGGAGCGCCTGATCCGCGCCACAGCCCTCTCGGCCGCCACGGTCCTCTCCCCGGTCGCCGGGGAGTTCGACACGGCGGTCTACGAACAGCTCCTGGCCACGGTCACCGTCACGGGAGAGGCCACGGCGGCCTGAGGGGCGTGCTCCCCTCCTACGGCTTCTACGGCTCCGCGAGCCAGAACTGGTCAAGGACGGCGTTGCACTTGTTGCCCTCGGCGCAGGTCAGCTCGATGGTGTTGGTGCCGTCGTTGAGGTTCACGTTGGCCCAGGTCTCCTTCCAGCCCTTCTCCCAGTCGCCCTTGGGAGTGTTGCCGAAGTTCTTCATGTTCAGCGGGCGGCTCTCGGGCTTGCCGTTGACCACGATGGTCGCGTCGGCGTCCTCGCCCGGGATGCCGTACTGGACGTAGAAGCGGTAGCTGCCGGCCTTCACACCGTCGACGGTCCAGGTGACCTTCGCGCCGACCTGGTTGAAGCCGGTGACGTAGACGCCACCGTCGGCCTTCGCGCCCTTGAACTCCGAGGCGAGGGTCGCGCCGCCGTCCAGGCGGAGGGCCTTCGCGTCGATGGTGGGGAGCTTCACCTCGTCCTCGTCCTTGTCCTCCTCGGAGGACGACGGGCTCGGCTCGCCGCTGTCCTGGGTGGCGGTCGGCGTGGCTCCCGCCTCGTTGCCGCCCTTGTCGTCGTCGTCACCGCTGATCATGGCGATGCCGATGCCGATCACGACCGCCGCGACCACGGCGATCGCGCCGATGAGCAGCCCCTTGGTGTTGGGGCCGCCGCCGCGTCCGCCGCGGGAGGGCTGGGGGGTGCGCGCGGTGGGCGCGCCCCCGGGCAGCGTCTCGGGGGCGGCGTAGTGCGCGCTGGGCTGGCCGAAGGCGCCCTGCTGGGGCGGTACCTGCGGGGCGGGCCCCTGCTGGCCGTACTGGCGGGAACCGACCGGCCGCACCCGGTTCACCGAGTTCGGGTAGCCGTAACCCCCGGACGGCGGCTGGGCTCCGTTGGCCTGCCCGTCGGCGTACAGGTAGCCGAACGGGTCGTCGTCCTCGGGCGTGCTCGCGCCGTTGTTGCCGGGCGTCATCCCCTGTGCTCCTAGCTGCGGATCGGGTACGTACGTGTGCGGAGATGCCGAGCCTACCCGGTTCCCTTGACCCGAAAGGGTGACCCGGACCGCATCAACTCGCTGACCTGGGCGTCATCCGGCGCGTCTGTGCTGTTTGGGACGAGATCGTTTCTCCACGTACATCCGCTCGTCGGCTGACTTCAGCACTTCGTCGGCCGTCATGCCGCAGTGGGCCCACCCGATGCCGAAGCTGGCGCCGACCCGCACGGCCCGTCCCTCGGCCCGGATGGGCTGGATGATCTCGTTGCGCAGCCGCACGGCGAGGTCCTGCGCGTCGGCCCGGCCGAGCCCGTCGGCGAGGATGACGAATTCGTCACCTCCGAGCCGGGCCACGGTGTCGCCGTCGCGCACGCCGTTGCTGAGCCGCCGGGCGACCTCGATGAGGACCGCGTCGCCCGCGTTGTGCCCGAACCGGTCGTTGATCGACTTGAAGCCGTCGAGGTCGCAGAAGAGCACCGCGAGCCCCTTGGCGCCGTCGTCGGCGCCCGCGGCGGGCGCGATCGTGTGCACATGGTGGTCGAAGCCGTCGTACGCGTCGCTGCCGGGCGGGAAGTCGAAGTCGTGGCCGCGGTCGAAGGCGGGCGGGCCGAAGGCGGCGTCGTGGGAGTCGAAGGACTCGTAGGGCTCCATGGAGTCCACGGCCGCCGGCAGGGCGTGCTGCGGCTGCTGGCTGCACAGCCGGGCGGAGAGCCGGGAGCGCAGCTCGGCGGAGTTCGGCAGGCCGGTGAGCGAGTCGTGGGAGGCGCGGTGGGCGAGCTGGAGCTCGCGGCGCTTGCGCTCCTCGATGTCCTCGACGTGGGTGAGCAGGAAGCGCGGCCCGTCGGCGGCGTCGGCGACGACCGAGTTGCGCAGGGAGACCCACACGTAGGTGCCGTCGCGGCGGCACAGCCGCAGCTCCGCCCGGCCGCCCTCGGCGGAGGTGCGCAGCAGGGTGCCTATGTCCTCGGGGTGGACCAGGTCGGAGAAGGAGTAGCGGCGCATCGCGGAGGCGGGCCGGCCGAGCAGCCGGCACAGGGCGTCGTTGGTGCGCAGGATCCTGCCGTGCTGGTCGCCGCCCATCTCGGCGATGGCCATGCCGGAGGGCGCGTACTCGAAGGCCTGCCGGAAGCTCTCCTCGCTGGCCCGCAGCGCCTGCTGCTCGCGCTCCAGGCGGACCAGGGCGCGCTGCATGTTGGAGCGCAGCCGGGCGTTGCTGATCGCGATGGCGGCCTGGAAGGCGTACATCTGGAGGGCCTCGCGGCCCCAGGCGCCGGGCCGGCGGCCGTTGCGCGGGCGGTCGACGGAGAGCACGCCGATCAGTTCGCCGGAGGTGCCGCCGCCCTGCGGTCCGGGCGCGTACATCGGGGCGAAGAGCCGGTCGGAGGGGTGCCACTCGTCCTCGAAGCGGGGAGCGGGCCCGTCGGTGTACCACTGCGGGACGTCGTCGTCGTCGAGGACCCAGCCCTCGGTGTGCGGTATGAACACCAGGTCGCCCCAGCGCTCGCCCATGGCGAGCCGGCGGTCCCAGGAGTCACGGGAGCCGACCCGGCCGGTGATGAGCGCCTCGGCCGCCGCGTTCCCGGAGAGGGCGGCGACCACGAGATCGCCGTCGGGGCGTACGAGATTGACGCAGGCCAGCTCGTACCCGAGGGCGCCCACGACGCCGTCGGCGACCGTCTGCAACGTGTCCGCCAGACTGCGCGCCGTGTTCATGTCGGCCATGGCCCGGTGGAGTTGCCGCAGGGATGCCAGACGGACGTAGGGTTCCGACTCGGTCTCCATCCTCGCCCTCCCCCCGAGACCTCGCAGCGCATCAAGGGTCATCATCGGCGTATCGTCGCACCAGCTTCCCCGCCACTGAATCACAGCGCGCTGCTCACCCGGTACACAGGGTCAACAATTATTGCCCCTTGTGACTCAAGTCACAGCTAAACGTGAACAATTGCATGGTCCGGATGCGGTTTCCCGGCCCTTTTCCGCGACGCGGATTGTGTGGCGATTGTGCATGAAACGTGCCCGGATCGGCCGCTGGTCCTAGGTCCCGGCTCGGGCCACGGTCCGATGCGGTGCCCGTGAGGCGGAGATTAGCGTTTCGGTGTGCTGAACACTCCCGCCGCCCCGGCCTCGATCACCGTTCCGCCCGCCGCCCGGCATGCTGAGGGGGTGAGCAACGACGAGTTCCGTGCCGTCATGTCCCGTCTGGCCGCCGGTGTGGTCCTGGTGACCGCCGTGGAGCCGCCGCTGGACCCGGACGACCCCGGGGCGCCGGCCGGCGAGGACGTCGGCATGACCGCGACCGCGTTCCTGTCGGTCTCCCTGGACCCGCCGTTGGTGCTGGTCAGCCTGCGCACCGGGTCCCGCATGGACGAGCTGCTCGAGGAGCAGCCGCTGTGGGCGGTGTCGGTGCTGTCCGAGAGCCAGCGGCACATCGCGGGCCGCTTCTCGATGAAGGGCCGGCTCAGCGACCGTTTGCTGTTCGCGGACATTCCCTTCCGGCGCGGCGAGTACACCGGGGCGCCTCTGGTGGGTGGCGCGCTGGCGACCCTGGAATGCCGCACGGAACAACGCGTGGAGTCCGGCGACCACACCCTCGTCATCGGCCGCGTCATGACGGCCGCCGTACCGAGCGCGGAAGGCGGCCCGCTCACCTATTTCCGCGGCCGCTACCGCCAGTTGGGCTGAGCGCCCGCACATTCCCTTCACGGGCGCGCGTGGTCGTCAACGTCAACGAGGAGCACGCAGGAAATCATGAAGGGGCGCGAGGAACTGCGCGTCCAACGCCCACCGGCCCACACCCCCTGGGGGCGCGGGGAACTGCGCGGACGACCTCCACCCACCCGCAGGTGACCACAAGGGGCACCCGCCCCTTACCAGTCCCGCGCGGAGCGCCCCCGCTTGGTCTCCGACCGCCGCTTCTTCTCTCGCAGCCGCCGCTCGTTGATCCCCCGCGGCACCCGCGTAGGCCTCCGCGGCTTCGGCGGAGGCGCCGTCGCCTCCGCCAGCAGCGCCGCCAGCCGCACCGCCGCCGCCTCCCGGTTCCGCCACTGCGACCGGTGCTCGGACGCCCGTACGGTGAGCACCCCGTCGGTCAGCCGCCCCGCGAGCCGCTCCAGCGCCCGCCGCTTCCACACCTCGGGCAGCGACTCGGTCCCGGCGAGGTCGAACCGCAGCTCGACCTGGGTGTCGCTGGTGTTGACGTGCTGCCCGCCCGGCCCGGACGACCGCGAGAAGCGCCACATGAGCTCGGCCTCGGGCAGGGAGACGGAGCCGCGTACGACAAGGGGACCGGACATGACATACAGGTTCCCGCGCCCGCACCGCCCACGTCACCCGAATATCCGCATCCGGGTAAAGAAAGTAAAGCGACCTGGAACCTGGCGGACCCCTCTCGGCGTTCAAGGTGGTAGCTGTAGCTTCGTAGCCTTACGCAAACGAGGGAAGGGACTCCCAACAATGGCTGTAAGCCTGTCCAAGGGTGGCAACGTCTCGCTCACCAAGGAGGCTCCGGGCCTGACCGCCGTCACCGTGGGCCTCGGCTGGGACGTCCGCACCACCACCGGCACGGACTTCGACCTCGACGCGTCGGCGATCGCGGTCAACACGCAGGGCAAGGTCTACTCGGACGCCCACTTCGTGTTCTTCAACAACAAGCAGACCCCCGACAACACCATCGTCCACACCGGCGACAACCGCACCGGTGCGGGCGAGGGCGACGACGAGGCGATCAACGTCAACCTGGCGGCCCTCCCGGCCGACATCGACAAGATCGTCTTCCCGGTCTCGATCTACGACGCCGAGAACCGCAGCCAGAACTTCGGCCAGGTGCGCAACGCGTACATCCGCATCGTCAACCAGGCCGGCGGCGCCGAGATCGCCCGCTACGACCTGTCGGAGGACGCCGCCACCGAGACCGCGATGGTCTTCGGCGAGCTGTACCGCAACGGCGCGGAGTGGAAGTTCCGCGCGGTCGGCCAGGGTTACGCCTCGGGCCTCGTGGGCATCGCCCAGGACTTCGGCGTGAACGTCTGACGGACGCACCGCGACCGACCCCGACGGAGCCCCCGCCCGCGTCTCGCCGGGCGGGGGCTCCGCCGCGCCCGCGCCGCGACCCCGCGCTAGGTTGCCCCCGTGTTCCTCGCCCCGCTGCGCCTCTCCCCGGACGGCGACCTCCCCGGCCCCGTGCTGACCGAGGTCACCGCCCTGTACGCCTCCAACCACGCCTTCCACGCCCTCAGCGGCGACTTCCCGGACCCGTACGACGTCCGGCCCGAGCAGGTCGCGGCCGAGCTCGCCCGGGAGCTGGCCGACCCGCACACGGAGGTGCTGCTCGCCCGCGAGAAGGGCGCCCTCGTCGGCATCGCCGTCACGCTCGCCGTGCACCCCGACCCCGCCGACCCGGACCCGTGGATCGGCCTGCTGATGGTGGACGCGAGCCTGCACGGCCAGGGCCACGGCCGCCGCCTCGCCGGGCTCGTCGAGGACCGCCTGCGCGCCGCCGGCCGCACCGCCGTGCGGCTCGCCGTGCTGGAGGACAACGCCCGGGGCCTCGCCTTCTGGACCGCCCTCGGCTACACGGAGACCGCCCGCCGCCGCGACCTGGACCTCGGCCGCCCCTGCCGGGTCCTGCGCAAGCCCCTCACCGAGCCCGAGCAGACCCCGGACCCCGCCTAGGACCCGTCCGGCCGTCCCTTCCCGTGCAGCCACTCCTCCCAGACCCGGGAGAAGTCCTTCCCCGGCACCGTCCGCTCGACGTACGCGGTGAAGTCGTCCGTGTCCGCGTTCCCGTGCCGGTGCTCCGCCGCCCAGCCGCGCAGCAGCCGGCCGAAGGCCTCGTCGCCGGCCGTCCTGCGGACCATGTGGAGGACCATCGCGCCGCGCCAGTACACGGGCGTGGCGGAGATGTGCGCCGCGTCCGGCGGGTCGGCGGGCGGGAAGGACCACAGCGCCGCGTTGGTACCCGCGTCCGGGAAGTACGAGCCGGCGTACAAGCGGTCGAAGGTGCGCTGCGCGCTGTCGCCGCCGTGGTCCTCCTCGTACAGCCACTGCGCGTACGTGGCGAACCCCTCGTTGAGCCACATGTCCCGCCAGGTCCGCGGGGTGACGGAGTCGCCGTACCACTGGTGGGCGATCTCGTGCACCAGCAGGGCCGTGTCGGGGGCGCCCGCGAAGACGGGCCGGTTCTGCGTCTCCAGGGCGTACCCGGCGTCCCCGGGGCGCTCGACGACGGCCCCAGCGGAGGAGAAGGGGTACGGCCCGAACCGCCGCTCCGCCCACTCCACGACGTCGGGAAGCAGCCGCACGGCCGCGCGGCTCGCGGCCCGCTGTCGCGGGTCGACGGCGGTGAACAGCGGCAGCCCGCCGGCGGTCTCGCCGCGGTGGACGTCGTACCGGCCGATCGCGACCGTCGCGAGGTAGCTCGCCATCGGCTCGGCCGTGTGCCAGCGGTACGTGGTGCGGCCGTCCTTCCTCTCCTCGCCGGCCGGTTCGCCGTTGGAGACCGCCCGCAGCCCCTCGGGCACGGTGACGGAGAGGGTGTAGGACGCCTTGTCGGAGGGGTGGTGGTTGCCCGGGAACCAGGCCATGGAGCCCACCGGCTGGCCCAGCGCCAGCGCCCCGTCCGCGGTGCGCAGCCAGCCCTCCTCGGAGCCGTCGGGGTCGGTGACCGTCTCCGGGCGCCCCGAGTAGCGGACGACGACCTGGAAGCGCGCGTCCCGGTCGAGGGCGCGACGCGGCCGGACGGTCAGCTCCTGGCCGTCGCGGCCGAAGCGGGCGCCGGCGCCGTCGACGGAGACGGCGTCCACGTCGAGGCCCTGGAGGTCGAGGTTCAGGGCGGTGAGGTCCTCGGTGGCGCGGGCGTCGACCGTCGCGGTGCCGGTGAGGCGGCGGTCGGCGGGGTCGTAGGCGAGGGCGAGGTCGTAGTGGGTGACGTCGTAGCCGCCGTTGCCCGCCTTCGGGAAGTACGGGTCGCCCACGCCGTCGTCGCCGGCGCCCTCGGCCCTGGAGCCGGGCCCGCACGCGGCGAGCACCACCGCGAGCAGGGCGGCGGCTCCGCGGCTCAGGGGGCGGGGGGTGCGCACGCCGGGATCCTATGGCGGCGGGGGCGCCGGACCGTGACACCATCACCCACGTGCTCGACATCGGTTACGCCCTCTCCAACCGCTTCCCCGACCCCCCGCAGACCGACTACCGCCGCGCGGACGTCCACGCCCTGCGGCACGACCTGTTCTGCGGCGACGTCTACCTGGCCGACACCAAGGCGGACCGGGAGATCTCCACGGCCTGGGGATGGGTGCCGGTGCTCGACTTCGCCTGGGCGCTGTGCGACATCGTGGAGCGCGTCGACCGGGACCCGGCGGGCTCGCGCGCCTCACGGCCGCAGCACGCGGAGCTGGACTTCACCGAGTCCACCGACCGGCTGCTGTTCGAGCGGCGCTTCGGCTGGGTGGACATCGAGGCGGAGTGGCTGCCGGCCGCCGAGCCGCCGCTGACCTTCTCGCACACCGAACTGCGCCGCGAGGCCCGCGACTTCCTGCACGACCTGCTGGCCGACCTGATCGACCTGCACGACGACCTCGGCGAGAACCCGGCGATCTGGACCCTCCAGGCCCGCTTCCCCCGCGTGAGCTGACGGCCCCGGTTCCGGGCGCGGCGCGTCGACGCCGTCCGGTCAGGCGGCGTCGATGCGTCCGATCAGTTCCCGGGCCTCCGCGGTGCGGCTGTGGTCCGGGCCGAGGACGGCCCGACAGGCGTCGTGACCGGCCGTCGCCCGGATCCGCGCCTCGTCACGGCGGCCCAGGCCGAACAGCGCCGTGGCCACGGCCAGATCGACGGCGCCGGCTTCCTGGTGCCGCTGCGGCGCGGCGGAAGCGCGGTGCGCCATCTCGATCGGCTTCAGTTCGGCGAGCGCCTCCGCATGGCGGGACTGGCCGTTGAGACTGCGGGCCAGGTTGAGCCGCAGGACCAGGACGAACCGCTCCGGCAGGCCCCGGACGTTCGCCAGTGCCTCGCGTGCGAGCGCCTCCGCCTCCGCGTGGCGTCCCAGCGCGCTGAGGGCGAACACCCGGCCGTTGCGGGCGGCCAGCGCCACTGTCCGCGCTTCCGGCTCGCGGCTGCCGGCCGCGGCCGACGCGACGGCCGCGCACTCCGCCTCGCACTCGGCGTGCCGGCCGAGCGAGGTCAGCGCCTGGGCGCGGTCGGAGCGCGCCTTCAGCGTCAGAAGCCGGCCGCCCCCGTAGATCCTGGTGAAGCGCGGCAGCGCCTCGTCGTAGAGGGCGACGGCCTCGGCATGACGCCCCTGCGCGCCGACCGCGAGCGCGGCGACGCCGAGCGCCAGGGGCAGCCATGCGTCGTCGCGTCGCCGGGCGCGGGACGCGGCCACGTCCCGGGCCTCCCGCTCCGCGTCGGCGTAGCGCCCGGCGGCGTGCAGGGCGGCTGCCTGAGCCAGCGGGGAGGTGGGCGACGACACCATGTCGAGACGGCCGCGCGGCCGGAAGATCCCCATGCGCGGAGCATACGGATATCGCGCGCCTGTTCGACACCGTTCCGTGCGGACACCCCTTCACCCCTCCACGACGATCCCCAGCTCCGCCGCCAGCGACGGCGCCAGGTCCAGCAGCTGGGACGGGCTGATCACCGCACCGGACAGGCGGTCCACCCCGCGCGCGATCTCCAGCGAGGCCGCCCGCCGCAGGTCCACGTTCTTCAGCACCGCGCCCGACAGGTCCACGCCTTTCAGCGTGCAGTCGACGAACTCGACGCGCTCCAGGCGGGCCCCGCCGAAGTCCGGCTCCACCAGCACGCAGCCCTCGAAGACGACGTCCTTGAGCGCGGCCGCGCGCAGGTTCAGGAAGTCGATCTTCCCGCCCCGGACCCGCACCCGCTCCAGCGCCGCCCCGTGCAACTGGGTCCCGCCGAGGCGCGCGTCGGTCAGCTCGACGTCCCGCAGGGTCGCCCCCGCCAGATCCGTGCCCACACCCCGCACCCCGTCGAGCACCGAGTCCAGCAGCCGCGCCCTCGGCAGCCGCGTCTCGTCCAGCGCGCACCCCCGCAGCGCGCAGTCCATGAAGCGGGCCCCCGCGCCGTCCTGCCCGGTGAGGTCCGCGCCGGCGAACTCCCGCCCGTCGTAGTCGCCGTCCGGCTCCAGACCGCCTCCCTCGTACCGCTCCAGGGGCGGCAGCCGCAGCTCCGGCCGCCGCGCCGCCCGCACACCCGGTCTCCCCGTCGCTCCACGCACCATGCGCCCATGCTGCACCCCGCCACCGACAACCCGCCCCGGCCTGCGGAAACACCCCGCGTGTCACATCCCGGCGCGGCCCCGCGTCCTGGTTGTGTGCCGCCGGACACCACCTCCGGCGCCCGACCGAGCCCGACCGAGGGAGAAGCCCAGTCATGCACCGCATCACCGTCGTCGGCGGCGGATTCGCCGGACTCACCGCGGCCGTCTCCGCCGCCGAGGCGGGCGCCAAGGTCACCCTGTACGAGGCCCACCACACCCTGGGCGGCCGCGCCCGCACCGCCGACACCCCCTACCGCACCAACGAGGGCCCGCACGCCCTCTACAACGGCGGACCGCACTGGACCTGGCTGCGCGAACGGGGCCTGCTCGGCCCGCTCGCCCCGCTGCCGCTGCGGGAGGCGGCCCGGCTCCGGCTGCGCCACCGGGGCGCCCTGCGCCGCACCCCGCCGCCCGCGATGCTCAAGCTGCTGCGCCCCGGCCTGCGGGCGCCCGTGGACACCGACTTCCGCACCTGGGCCACCTCGGCCGCCGGCGCGGAGGGCGCCCGGGCCGCCGCGCACTTCTCGGCCGTCGCGCTGTTCCACCACGACCCCGGCTCCCTGTCCGCCGCGTTCGTGCACGAGCGGCTGCGCCGGGCCACGAAGCTGCCGCCGGAGGCCCACTACCCGCGGGGCGGCTGGGGCGCGCTGATCGACCGGATGGCCGCCCACGCCTGGAACCTGGGCGTACGGGTCGAGACCCTGTCCCGCGTCGACACCCTGCCCACCGGCGCCCCCGTGGTCGTCGCCACCTCCCTGGAGGCCGCCCGCCGCCTCCTCGGCGACTCCTCGCTGACCTGGCCGAGCGGCCGGACCGTCCTGGTCGACCTGGCGCTGCGCACCCGGCGCGGCGACCCGTTCGTCGTGTCCGACCTGGATGCGCCCGGCTGGCTGGAGCGGTTCACCGCGCAGGACCACACCCTCGCCCCGGCCGGCGAGGAGCTGATCCAGGGTCAGATCCCGGTCGCTCCGGGCGCGTCGAAGGCCGAGGGCGCCGCCCGCGCGGACGAGCTGCTGGACCTGGGCTTCCCCGGCTGGCGGGAGCGGCTCACCTGGCGGCGCGAGGCGCTGGCGGACGGCCGTACCGGGGCCGTCGACCCGCCCGGCGCCACCTGGCGCGACCGGCCCGCCGTGGACCGCGGCGACGGGGTGTACCTGGCCGGGGACCGGGTCGCCGCGCCGGGCGTGCTG
>MUNG01000165.1 GCA_002154585.1 Streptomyces pseudogriseolus | reverse complement strand
GCCGCGCGCGGCGCCGGCGACTGGGTCGAGCACGTGCCGCACCTCGACGCCGGCCTGTTCGGCACCACCGTCGGCTTCGGCACCGACCCCGTGTCCCGCGCGTACGGCGCCCGGGTCTTCGCGGCCGGCGACGGCGGACACAGCGACTACTTCGCGCCCGGCTCCCCCTCCCTGGCCAACCTGACCCGCATCGTCCTCGGCCGTCTCCAGGAGGTGACCCGATGACCCGTCTCACCGCCGCGGCACGCGGCACAGCCGCCCGCATCGACGCGGCCACCCCCGCCCACCGCGACCGCGCCGTGGACGCCCTGCGGGCCTTCGCCGTCGCCGGCGTGGTCCTCGGGCACTGGCTGGTCACCGCGCTGGTCGCGGACGGCCGCACCCTGCGCGCCGCCAGCCCGCTCCAGCACCTGCCCTGGCTGGCACCGGTCTCCTGGGCGTTCCAGACCCTCGCCGTGTTCTTCCTGGTCGGCGGGCATGTCGCGACCCGTTCGTACGCCTCGGCGCGGGAGCGCGGGGTGCCGTACCGGCGGTGGCTGCACGCCCGGCTCGCGCGGCTGTTCGGGCCGGTCGTCGCCGTCCTCGGCCTGTGGACGGTCGTGACGCTCACGCTGCTCCTGTCCGACGCCGAGTACGCGACCGTGCGGACGCTGGTGAAGCTGGCGCTGTCCCCGATGTGGTTCCTGCTGGTCTTCGCCGCCCTCACCGCCGCGACCCCGCTGGTCGCCCGGCTGCATCCGCTCTGGCCGCTCGCCGTCGTCCTCCACGTCGACGTGCTCCGCTTCGGGTTCGGCGCCCCCGACGGACTCGGCTGGCTCAACCTGGCCGCGGGCTGGCTGGTGCCGTACACGCTCGGCGCGGCCTGGACCCGGGGCGAGCTGGAGAGCCGCAGGCCCGGGTGGGTGCTGCTGGGCGGCGGCACGGCGGCGACGGCCGCGCTGGTCGCGTGGGCGGGATATCCGGCGGCGATGGTCGGGGTGCCCGGCGCCGAGGTGTCCAACCTGAACCCGCCGACGCTCGCCGCCGTCACCTTCGGCCTCGCCCAGTGCGGGCTCGCGCTGCTGCTGCGGGACCGGCTGCGCCGCGCGATGCGCCGGCCCCTCGCCTGGGCGGCGGTGGCGCTGGTCAACCTGTCCGCGATGACGGTCTTCCTGTGGCACCAGACCGCCCTCATGGCCACCACCGCCGCGCTTCTCCCGGCCGGCCCGCTGCCAGGTCTGCACACCGTCCCCGACGGCCTCGGCTGGGCCGCCGCCCGGCTGCCCTGGCTGATCGTGTTCGCGCTCGCCCTGGCCGTGTGCGGGGCGGCGTTCCGCACCTGGGAGCAGGGCGGCGGCCGGCGGCGGCGCGCACGGCCGTCGAGGGTGGTCCGCGCGCACCGCCCGATGACCGAGAGGACCCCCCATGTCTAGGCTGAACGGCGTGACGGACACGGGGGTGGAGCACATACGGCGGTGGCTGGGCGTCCTGCGGGACGACCTGATGACCACACGGGTCGATCCCCTGCCGCCGTCGACCTGGCTGCGGTGGCTGCCGCACGGCATGGTGTGGCTGGTCGCCATCGGCGTGTTCGCCGGGGACCTCGCGCAGCTCATGGACTCCGGCCGGCTCGACTTCAGCATCGCCTTCCCCGTCGCGCTCGGCCACAGCGGCGCGATGGCGCTCGCGCTGTGGCGGCCGCAGCCCGGCTGGTGGCTGTCGCTGGCCGCGACGGTGGTGGGCGCACTCGCGGTGCGCGCCGAGATGGTCGTCGGCGACGGTGACTCGTTCACCTGGCCGTGGTCGGCCGCCGGGATGATCGGGCACATCCTCGTCATGCTGCTGCTCGCCCTGCGCGTGCCCACCCGGGCGTCCGTGGAGGCACTGGCCCTGACCGCGCTGGTCACCTGGGTGCTGCAAGGGCTGATCGGCGCGCGGGACTACGACCCCACCGGCCAGCTCGCGGTGATCCTCTTCACCGTCGTGGTCGTCCTCGGGTCCGCCCTGCGCGGCCGCCGCGAGGCCCGCGCCGAGCTGGGCCGGCAGGCCACGCTCACCGCCGAGGAGCGGGCCCGCCGCACGCTTCTCGAGGAACGCGGCCGCATCGCGCGGGAGCTGCACGACGTGGTGGCCCACCACATGTCGGTGATCTCCATTCAGGCGCAGGTCGCCCCGCACCTCGTGCAGGACCCGTCCGACGAGCTGAAGGAGAACCTCGCCGGCATCCGGCAGAACGCCGTCGAGGCGCTCACCGAACTGCGCCGCGTTCTCGACGTGCTGCGCTCCGAGCACCCCGCCGCCGACGACGGCCGGGACCACGACCTGGCCGACGGATCCGGACGCGCCCCGCACGCCCCGCAGCCCACCCTCGGCCGGCTGGCGGCGCTGGTGGAGAACACCCGCGCCGCCGGACTCACGGTGACCACCGAGGTCACCGGCGAGCGGCGCCCCCTGCCGCCCGGCGTCGAGCTGTCGGCGTTCCGGATCGCGCAGGAGGCGCTGAGCAACGTGCTGCGGCACGCGCCCGGCGCCACCGCGCACGTCACCCTCGCCTACGGGCCGCGCGCCCTGCGGGTGGAGGTCGTGAACACCGCGCCCACCCGGGAGCCGCCCCCGTCCTCCGGGGCCGGACACGGGCTGCTCGGCATGCGGGAGCGGGCCGTCATGCTGGGCGGCACGCTCACCGCGGGCCCCTGGTCCGGCCGCGGCTACCGTGTCGAGGCCCGCCTCCCCGTGCCCGCGCCGACCGCCACCGACCCCCTCATCCAGGAAGGCCCCGCGTGATCCGCGTTCTGATCGCCGACGACCAGCAGATGGTGCGGCAGGGTTTCACCGTGCTGCTGAACACCCAGCCCGACATCGAGGTCGTCGGCCAGGCGGTGAACGGCCTGGAGGCGGTCGAGCAGGTCGGGGAACTCGCCCCGGACGTCGTCCTGATGGACATCCGCATGCCCGAACTCGGCGGCATCGAGGCCACCGCCCGCATCACCGCCGCCACCCCGCAGGTGAGGGTGCTCGTGCTGACCACCTTCGACCTCGACGAGTACGTGTACGAGGCGCTGCGCGCGGGCGCGTCCGGCTTCCTCCTCAAGGAGGCCTCCGCCGAGCAGCTCGCCGAGGCGGTACGGGTGGTGGCGGCCGGGGACGCGCTGCTCGCGCCGGGCGTCACCCGCCGGCTGATCGCCGAGTTCTCCCGTCTCGACCCGCGGCCCCGCACGCCCCTGCGCCGCAGGGTGGGCGACCTCACCGAGCGGGAGACGGAGGTGCTGTCGCTGATCGCGCAGGGCCTGTCCAATGCGGAGATCGCCGTACGGCTCGTGGTGGCCGAGCAGACCGTGAAGACGCACGTCGGCCGGATCCTGGTGAAGCTGGGCCTGCGCGACCGCACGCAGGCGGCGGTGTTCGCCTACGAGTCGGGGCTCGTGCGCCCCTCCGGCTACTGAGCTCGCGCGTACCGTGGGGCAAGCCCGTGTGGCCTGCGTAGTACTTCAGACGGACGCCCCGGAACCCCTCTCAGCGGGGACGACCGGGCTCACCCGCTCGGCCTACCGTGTCAGCGTGACCGAGACGACGCACCCGCAGTCCCCGCGCGCCGGGGACGGTGACCGCAGCCCGGAGTACCGGCTGGCCCAGAACGCCCTCAAGGGGCTGCGCCAGGACCTGTTCCACGACCCCTTCGCCTACCACCCGCTGGGGCCCCGGCCGACGACCGGGCCGATCCTGCGCCTGGTCCCCGCGCGGACGCGCACCGTGGCGGAACGGCTCCCGCACGCACTGGTGGGGGGCATCGCGCTGCTCACCCTGCTGATCGGCGCCGTCTCCGGCAGCGAACCCGGCGGGGACGCAAGGGCGCTGCTGAGCGGTCTGCTGTGCGCGCTGCCCGTGGTCGCCACGCTGACCCGGCCGATCGGCGCGTTCTGGCTGTCCATCGCCGTGAGCCCGGTGACCGCGCTGCTCAACGGCGGCGGATACGACTGGCCCTGGATGCCCGGCGCGTTCGTCAGCCACCTCACCGTGCTGGTGGTGGTCGCGCTGCGCACCCGGCCCCGCACCGCCGTCTGGATGTGGGTCGTCACCGCCGCGTACGCCGTCCTCGCGGACGTCTTCATGGGCGGCTCGTACTACTACACCAACGGCGGGCCGATGCTGATCACGTCGGCGTTCGCCCTGCTCGTCGTCTGCCTCTGGCACGTCCGGCACACCGCCCGGCAGGAGGTGACCGCCCAGCAGACCGTCACCGAGCAGGAACGGTCCCGGCGCACCCTGCTGGAGGAGCGCACCACCATCGCCCGCGAGCTGCACGACGTGGTCGCCCACCACATGTCGGTGGTCGCCATCCAGGCCGAGGCCGCGCCGTACCGGGTGGAGAACCCGCCGCCGGAGCTGGAGCGCGCCTTCGTCACCATCCGGGAGAACGCGGTCGCCGCCCTCACCGAGCTGCGCCGCATCCTCGGTGTCGTCCGCGCCGAGGACTACGAGGCCCCGGACGCCCCGCAGCCCACCCTCGCCGACCTGGACGCCCTGCTGGTCAACGTGCGGGACGCCGGACTGACCGTGGAGAAGGCCGTGACCGGCGCGGTGCGGGAACTGCCGCAGGGCGTGGAGCTGTCGGCGTACCGGATCGTGCAGGAGGCGCTGAGCAACAGCCTGCGGCACGCGCCCGGCGCGAGCGCCCGCGTGGAGATCGGGTACGTTCTCGGCGGCCTCGGCGTCCGGGTCGTCAACGGCCCGATGCCGGAGCCGAGCCTGGTGAAGCCCACCCGTCACCCGGCCACCGCCCCTGATGGAGGGCTTCGCCCGCCCTCTCCGATCGGTGCCGGGCACGGCATCACCGGCATGCGGGAGCGGGTCGCCATGCTGGGCGGCGAGATGACCGCGGGGCCCACCGAGGACGGCGGCTACGAGGTCGCGGTGTTCCTGCCGGTCACCGCGGCGGACAAGGGTGACGCATGACCATTCGCGTACTGATCGCGGACGACCAGATGATGGTGCGCGAGGGCTTCTCGGTGCTGCTCAACGCCATGCCGGACATCGAGGTCGTCGGCGAGGCCGTCAACGGCCGGCAGGCGGTCGAGAAGGTCCGAGAGCTCGCCCCCGACGTCGTCCTCATGGACATCCGCATGCCCGAGCTCAACGGCATCGAGGCCACCCGCGAGATCGTCGCCGCGGACGGTGCGGCGAAGGTGCTCGTGCTGACCACGTTCGACCTGGACGAGTACGTCTACCAGGCGCTGCGCGCCGGCGCGTCCGGCTTCCTCCTCAAGGACGCCTCCGCCCGTCAGCTCGCCGACGGCGTCCGGATCGTCGCGGCCGGCGAGGCGCTGCTCGCCCCCTCGGTCACCCGGCGGCTGATCACCGAGTTCTCCAAGCTGTCCGACGCGCCCCGCGTGCTGCCGTCCGCGCAGGCCGCGTACGGGGACCTGACCGAGCGGGAGACGGAGGTGCTGGTGCTGATCGCGCAGGGGCTCTCCAACGGGGAGATCGCCGAGCGGCTGGTGGTCGCCGAGTCGACGATCAAGACGCATGTGAGCCGCATCCTGGTGAAGCTGGGGCTGCGCGACCGCACCCAGGCGGCGGTCTTCGCGTACGAGGCGCGTCTCGTCACACCGGGCTGAGCCCGGGGGCCGCGCGGCCTAGGGTGAGGCGTATGGAACAGCGCATCACCCTGATCACGCTGGGGGTCACCGACCTCGCCCGCTCGAAGGCCTTCTACGAGGCGCTGGGCTGGCGGGGCCAGGAGGTCCAGGAGACCGTCTTCTTCCAGGCGGGCGGTCTCGGCCTGGTCCTGTGGGGCCGGGACAAGCTGGCGCGGGACACCGGACTCGCACCCGGCGCCGCGGGCGGGTTCGGCGGCATCGTCCTCGCGCACAACGTCCGCTCCGACGCCGAGGTCGACGAGCTGCTCGCGACGGCCGACCGGGCCGGGGGCACGGTCACCAAGCCGGCCGTCGTCAACGACATCGGCTTCTACTCCGGCGCCTTCACCGACCCCGACGGCCACGCCTGGGAGGTCGCCCACAACCCCGGTCTCCCGCTCGCCGAGGACGGCACGGTCACCCTCCCCGACTTCGGCGCCGCCTGACGAGCGCCCGGCACCCCTGGTCAGAGGGCGGGGCGGCGGATTACCGTCCGTCCATGGCAGCTCCTTCCGACCTCGCTTTCGACCCGTGGGACCCCGCGTTCGTCGCCGACCCCTACCCCGCCTACGCCGAACTGCGGGAACAGGGCCGGGTGCGGTACTTCGAGCCCACGGACCAGTGGCTGGTCGCGCACCACGCGGACGTCTCGGCGCTGCTGCGCGACCGGCGCCTGGGACGGACGTACCAGCACCGCTTCACCCACGAGGAGTTCGGCCGCACCGCGCCGCCGCCGGAGCACGAGCCGTTCCACACCCTCAACGACCACGGCATGCTCGACCTCGAACCGCCGGACCACACGCGCATCCGCCGCCTGGTGTCGAAGGCGTTCACCCCGCGCACGGTCGAGCGGCTGCGGCCGTACGTGCGCGGGCTCGCGGACGACCTGGTCTCCGCGCTCGTCGAGGCGGGCGGCGGCGACCTGCTGAGGGACGTCGCCGAGCCGCTGCCGGTCGCGGTGATCGCCGAGATGCTCGGCATCCCGGAGTCCGACCGGGCACCCCTGCGGCCCTGGTCGGCGGACATCTGCGGCATGTACGAGCTGAACCCGTCCGAGGAGACGGCGGCCAGGGCCGTCCGCGCGTCCGTCGAGTTCTCCGACTACCTGCGCGACCTGATCGCCGAACGCCGCGAGCGCCCCGGCGACGACCTGATCTCCGGCCTGATCGCAGCCCACGACGAGGGCGACCGGCTCACCGAGCAGGAGATGATCTCCACCTGCGTCCTGCTGCTCAACGCGGGCCACGAGGCCACCGTGAACTCCACGGTCAACGGCTGGTGGGCGCTGTTCCGCCACCCCGACCAGCTCGCCGCCCTGCGCGCGGACCACTCCCTGGTCCCCACGGCGATCGAGGAGCTGATGCGCTACGACACCCCGCTCCAGCTCTTCGAACGCTGGGTCCTCGACGAGATCGAGATCGACGGCCAGGTGATCCCGAGGGGCGCGGAGATCGCGATGCTCTTCGGCTCCGCCAACCACGACCCGGCCGTCTTCACCGACCCGTCCCGCCTCGACCTCACCCGCCGCGACAACCCGCACATCTCCTTCAGCGCCGGCATCCACTACTGCATCGGCGCGCCGCTGGCCCGCATCGAGCTGGCGGCGTCGATGACGGCCCTGCTGGAGAAGGCCCCGACCCTACGGCTCGCGACGGAGCCGCAGCGGAAGCCGAACTTCGTGATCAGGGGGCTGGAGGGGCTGGCCGTGGAAGTCGGCCGGTGATCACCCGTTCGGTTGATCACCGGCCGCCTTCCGGCGATGGACATGGATGGCTCGTCAAGCTGGTGTCCGCCTGCGGAGGGAGGCACCATGACGGTTATGGCAGAACGTGGGTCATCCCAGTTGTCGGTGGACATGTTCGAGCGGATCGCCGAGTTCGCCGAACGTGAGGACGAGACCGTCAGGTTCGAGTTCATCAACGGACGGATCGGGCTCAGGAAAGTGACCAACGGCAATCACGGAGCGATCATCATGTGGTTGGTCCGCCAGTGCATGCAGGCCAGGCCCGAGCTCGATCTCAGCCCGGTGCAAGGGCTGAAGGTGGAGTCCTACCGCAGGGGCAGGGCCCTGCCGGACGCGGTGCTCGCCCCTGTCGCCCACTTCGCGGGGCAGGGGGACTGGGCGGACACCGATGGCGTGCTGATGACGGTGGAGGTCACCTCCTTCGACTCGGACACGCACGATCGCGACCGCGTGGAGAAGCCCCAGGCCTACGCCGAATCCGGAATCCCCGTCTACCTGCTGATCGACCGCGACCGCCGCTCCGTCCTCGTGCACAGTGACCCGGACCCGGTGGTCGGCTACCGGAACGTCCAGAAGCGCCAGCTGGGCCAGAAGGTCGTGCTTCCCGACCCCGTCGGCATCGAGTTCGACACCGAGGAGCTCAAGCCGTTCATGGACTGACCGTCTCCGTCACGTCGACAGATCCCTGCGCCGCAGCCCGGCCAGCCCCGCCGCCACCAGGGCGACCGCGAGCGCCGTGAGGACCAGCACCGGCGCCCACGTCATCTCCCCGCCCGGCAGCTTCGGCAGATGACCGAAGGGGGACAGGTCCAGCACCGCCCGCGGGACGTCCAGCGCCGGGCCGACCCAGCCGATCAGCAGCACCGCGCCGGCCACCCCCCACGCGCCCATGGCCGCCCCGGGCGCCAGCCCGTACAGCAGCACCGCGACCCCGCCGATCACCCACACCGCCGGGACCTGCACCAGGCACGCGCCGAGGATGGCCCCCGTCCGCTCGCCGTGGCCGAGTGCGAGACCCGCGCCCGCGAGCAGCATCAACAGCGCCGACCCGCCGAACGCCACCACCAGGTGACCGGCCGCCCAGCGCAGCCGCCCGACCGACCCCGCGAGCACCGGCTCCGCGCGGCCCGACGTCTCCTCGCCGTGCAGCCGCAGCACCGACGTCACGACGTACAGCGCGGCGACCAGCCCCAGCATCCCGGCCATCGCCGCGAGGAACGCGTCCGTCAGCCCGGCCTCCCCGCCCATCCGCTCGAAGATCTCCCGGGCGCCCTCGTTGTCGCCGAGCAGGTCGGCCGCGCCGTCCGCCATACCGCCGTAGACCAGCCCCGCCAGCAGGAAGCCGATGCTCCAGCCGAGCACGGAGCCCCGTTGCAGCCGCCATGCCAGCGCCCGCGCGCCGCCCAGCCGTCCGGCGGCGGGTCCCGGGCGGCTCGGCAGGAAGCTCATGCCGAGGTCCCGGCGGTCGGCGAGCGCGTACGCCACCGCTCCCTGCACCAGCGCCGCGCCCGCGAGCAGCCCGAGCACCCACCACCGTTCCCCGGCGAACGCCCGCAGGTTCGTCAGCCAGCCGAGCGGGGACGCCCACGTCAGCAGTGAAGAACCTCCCCCAGTGCCGAA
Organism: Streptomyces pseudogriseolus; assembly: GCA_002154585.1. Taxonomy (GTDB): domain Bacteria; phylum Actinomycetota; class Actinomycetes; order Streptomycetales; family Streptomycetaceae; genus Streptomyces; species Streptomyces pseudogriseolus. The sequence continues at coordinate 5,217 of MUNG01000165.1, read as the reverse complement.
AGCCTGGGAGGTGCCCCCATCGGTCGCCGAGTCGCCGGCCGCCCGCAGCACGAACGCCGCGCCCAGCACCGCCGCCGTCAGCCCCCGGGCCAGCCGCGCGCTCTCCGTCAGCTGGGCCACGATCGCCGCCGTCGTCGCGAAGACCATGCCCACGCCCGCGATCCCGAGCCCGAACGCCAGCGCTCCCGCCGCGCCCTGACCGGCCAGCCCCGCCGTCACCAGCAGCGCCAGCGCCCCGTTCGCGACGGCCGCCGCGAGCAGCGCCGCCGTGAGCGAGGCCCTGCGGCCCACCATCCCGGATGCCACCATTTCCTGACGCCCGCTCTCCTCCTCGTCGCGGGTGTGCCGGACGACGACCAGGAGCCCCACCACGGCGGCCAGCGCGCCCGCGTACACGCCGACCCGCCAGGCGGTGAGCGCGCCGAGGGAGTCGCCGAAGACGGGGCCGACCATCGCGCGCAGGGAGGAGTTGCCGGCCATCTGGCCGATCAGGTCGGCGCGTTCGGCCGGGGTGCCGTACAGGCCCTTGAGCGTGTTCGGCATGGACAGCACCATCAGGGCGTTCACCCCGACCCAGAGCGGGATCATCACCCGGTCCCGGCGTAGCGCGAACCGCAGCAGGATGCCGGTGCCGGCGAGCCGGCGCGCGCTCGTGGGCCGTACGGCGAAGGAGGCGGCGCTCATCGGACGGTCACCTCGTCCTGGTAGTGCCGCAGGAACAGCTCCTCCAGCGTGGGCGGGGTGGAGGTGAGCGACCGTACGCCCGACTCGCTCAGCGAGCGCAGCACCGCGTCCAGCTTGTCGGTGTCGACCTGGAGGCGGACCCGGCGGCCCTGGACGTCGAGGTCGTGCACGCCGGGCAGCGCGGCGAGGCCGTTCGGCGGACCGGCGAGTTCGGCGCTGACGCTCGTCCGGGTCAGATGCCGCAGCTCGGCGAGCGAACCGCTCTCCACCGTGACGCCCTTGCGGATGATGCTGACCCGGTCGCACAGCTCCTCCACCTCGCTGAGGATGTGCGAGGACAGCAGCACGGTCCGCCCGCGCTCCCGCTCCTCGGCGACACAGCGCTGGAAGACCTCCTCCATCAGCGGGTCCAGGCCGGACGTCGGCTCGTCGAGGATCAGCAGGTCGACGTCGGAGGCGAACGCCGCCACCAGGGCGACTTTCTGCCGGTTGCCCTTCGAGTACGTGCGGCCCTTCTTCGTCGGGTCCAGCTCGAACCGCTCGATCAGCTCGGCCCGGCGGTGCGGGTCCAGGCCACCGCGCAGCCTGCCGTACAGGTCGATGACCTCGCCCCCGGACAGGTTGCGCCACAGCGTCACGTCACCGGGGACGTAGGCGATCCGGCGGTGGATCTCCACGGCGTCCGTCCAGGGGTCCCGGCCGAACACCTGGGCCGCGCCGGAGTCGGCGCGCAGCAGACCGAGCAGGACGCGGATGGTGGTGGACTTCCCGGAGCCGTTGGGTCCGAGGAAGCCGTGGACCTCGCCGGTCTCGACGGTCAGGTCGAGACCGGCCAGTGCGTGGGTCCGGCCGAACGACTTGTGCAGTCCGGACACGGTGATGGCCTTCGTCATGCTCCGGAACGTACGCTTCTTTCAGAAATTTGTGAAGTTAAGGAAGCGTATGAATCGACGGCTAGACTGGGCACGGCGTCCGAGCAGGGGAGATGGTGCGGATCATGGCGGAACCGAGCGGGACGGCACGGGACCCGGAGGCGGTCTCCCGGTTCGTCGAGCACTTCGCGGCGCAGCTGGTCGAGGCCGGGATGCAGCGCATGCCCGCCCGCGTCTTTGGGGCCCTGCTCGCGTCCGACGCCGGGGCGCTGACCTCCGCGCAACTCGGCGAACAGCTCCAGATCTCACCGGCGGCGGTGTCCGGCGCCGTGCGCTACCTGGCCCAGGTCCACATGGTGTCCCGCGAGCGGGAGCCCGGCTCGCGCCGCGAGCGCTACCGGGTCCACGGCGACCAGTGGTACGAGGCGCTCACCAACCGCGAGGCCGTCATCAAGCGCTGGGAGGACGCGCTGCGGGAAGGCGTCACCAGCCTGGGCGCCGACACCCCGGCGGGGCGCCGGCTGGCGGAGACGCTGGCCTTCTTCGAGTTCGTGGAGAAGGAGGTCGAGGCGATGATGGAGCGCTGGCGGGTGCACCGGGAGAAGCGGTTCGGACAGTAGCTGCTCGGCTACAATGAGTTGCGGCTGGTCCGTCACCGGGGGAGGGCGCATCATGACAGTCATGGCAGAGCGACCGACGACACACGGCACCGAGCTCGGCGACTTCGAGGAGATGCTGAACCTCCTCGACGAGCTGGAACTGCGTGATGGCTTCAAAGCCGAGATCATCAGGGGGAACATCGTCGTGTCGCCGTGGTCGAAGGGTTACTACCACCGCGTGATGCATCTGGTGTGCGAGCAGCTTCGGCCGCATCTCCCCGAGGGGCACCAGATCAGTTCCGCCCCGTTCCTGTACGTCTTTCCGGGGGACGCTTGCGCATTCGGGCCGGACATCCATGCGGCGCATGAACGGGCCTTCGAAACGGAGAGCAACCGCCTGGACGGCGAGGCCCTGTCCTTCGTCGCCGAACTGACCTCTCCCTCCACCCGTGACGACGACCTGACCGACAAGGCCGGGACCTACGGCAAGGCGGGTGTCCCCGTCTACCTCCTCCTCGACATGCAGGAGGAACAGGCCACGGTCTTCTCGATGCCCTCCGCCAAGGGCTACGAGGCCCGCGAGATCAAGCCGTTCGGCGAGAAGCTGTCCGTCCCGGCCCCGTTCGACTGCGTCCTGGACACGACCAACTTCACGGCGCCCCGCGCCTGACGCCCCGCTACCGCGCCGGCATCGTGAGCCCCCACGCCCCCTCCCGCACCTCCCACGTCCGCGTCCGCACCGGCCCCGAGACGACCGCGTCCGCGCGATAGCGGAAGTGCGCGCCCGACACGGTCACCGTCCGGCCCTCCGCCAGCAGCGGGGACGCCTCCGCGCCCACCGACACCGGCCGCACCTCGACCCGCGCCGTCCCCGGCACGCCGGGCATCACCGAGACGCCCTCCACCGGCTGCCCCAGGTCGACCAGCGTCTCCCCGTCGACCTCCACCCGCAGCCGGGCCGGCCCCGACCCGGGCGCGTCGGCCGTCCCCGGCGGCCTGGCCGGCACCAGCGTCCGCACCAGCGAGCGGCACGTCCGCAGCCACGGGCGCCCCCCGTCACCGCCCGCCTCCCGCAGCCGTGCCGTGCGCCCGAGCGGCGGGATCCGCAGCGCGCCGAGCACCACCCCGTCGCTGTCGTCCACCAGCAGGTCCATGCGCCGCTCCGCCCCGTCCAGCACGGCCCGCGCCGCCGCCACCGCCCCCGTGGGCACCCCCAGTGCCCGGGCGAGGGAGACGGCGCCGCCCACCGGCACCAGCGACAGCACGCACCCGGCCAGCTCCCGCTGCCGGTGCAGCAGCGTCACCGCCCGCACCAGGGCCCGGTCGTCGCCGATCACCACCGGGCGGCGTGAGCCGCGCCGCGCCAGCGCCCGCGCGAACTCCTCCGGATCGTCCGGCAGGCACACCTTCATGCCCGCGGCACCCGCGCTGAGCACGTCCTTCGCGATCCGGACCGATTCGCCGTCCGCCCGCCGGGCGACCGGATCGATGACCACCAGGAGCTGATCGGACGTCGCGGAAGAAGTCCCGGATGTCGCCACCTCGGCCATGCCTCGCTTCCTCGGGTAGCATCTTTGTGCAAGAGCCCCTTTGCGCTATTGCGCCAGGGGCTTCGTCTATTCCGGGGCATCCGGTCCGACGGTTGGCGGCCAACGGTGGTCGCGGTGCACGCGGCGGAGATCCTCCGTGTGCGCCCCTGACCTTGGACATGCCCCGCCCGGAAGGGGTGTACGCGCGTGCCCGCACTTGTGCTGCTCGGTGCTCAGTGGGGTGACGAAGGCAAGGGAAAGGCGACGGACCTGCTCGGTGGTTCCGTCGACTATGTGGTGCGCTACCAGGGCGGCAACAACGCCGGCCACACGGTGGTCGTGGGCGACCAGAAGTACGCCCTGCACCTGCTCCCTTCCGGGATTCTCTCCCCCGGCTGCACGCCGGTCATCGGCAACGGCGTCGTCGTCGACCCGTCGGTCCTGCTCTCCGAGCTGAGCGGTCTGAACGAGCGCGGCGTCGACACGTCCAAGCTCCTGATCAGCGGTAACGCGCACATCATCACGCCGTACAACGTGACGGTGGACAAGGTGACCGAGCGTTTCCTCGGCAAGCGGAAGATCGGCACCACCGGCCGTGGCATCGGGCCGACCTACGCCGACAAGATCAACCGCGTCGGCATCCGCGTCCAGGACCTGTACGACGAGTCGATCCTCACCCAGAAGGTCGAGGCGGCCCTCGACGTCAAGAACCAGATGCTCACCAAGCTCTACAACCGCCGCGCGATCGCGGTCGACCAGGTGGTCGAGGAGCTGCTGGGCTACGCCGACAAGCTCGCCCCGTACGTCGCCGACACCGTGCTGGTGCTGAACGAGGCGCTGGAGCAGGACAAGGTGGTCCTCTTCGAGGGCGGCCAGGGCACCCTGCTCGACATCGACCACGGCACGTACCCCTTCGTCACCTCCTCCAACCCGACCGCGGGCGGCGCCTGCACGGGCGCGGGCGTGGGCCCGACGAAGATCAGCCGGGTCATCGGCATCCTCAAGGCGTACACCACCCGCGTCGGCGCAGGACCGTTCCCGACGGAGCTGTTCGACGAGGACGGCGAGGCGCTGCGCCGCATCGGCGGCGAGCGGGGCGTCACCACCGGCCGTGACCGCCGCTGCGGCTGGTTCGACGCGGTCATCGCCCGCTACGCCACCCGCGTCAACGGCCTCACCGACTTCTTCCTCACCAAGCTCGACGTCCTCACCGGCTGGGAGCAGATCCCGGTGTGCGTGGCGTACGAGATCGACGGCAAGCGGGTCGAGGAGCTGCCGTACTCGCAGACGGACTTCCACCACGCGAAGCCGGTCTACGAGATGCTGCCGGGCTGGAGCGAGGACATCAGCAAGGCGAAGACCTTCTCCGACCTGCCGAAGAACGCCCAGGCGTACGTGAAGGCCCTGGAGGAGATGTCCGGCGCCCCGATCTCCGCGATCGGCGTGGGCCCGGGCCGTACCGAGACGATCGAGATCAACTCGTTCCTGTAGGCCACACCTCAGGACAGCCGCCCTGTGCACCGGCGCCCGCGC
>MUNG01000164.1 GCA_002154585.1 Streptomyces pseudogriseolus | reverse complement strand
GCCGCCCGGGTGGCGCTCGGCGCGGTGGCCCGGTCGTACCTGAAGGAGACGGCCGGCGTCGAGATCGTCTCCCACGTCGTCGAGCTGTGCTCGGTGAAGGCCCCGCAGGGCGTGTACCCGACGCCGGGCGACGTGGAGAAGCTGGACGCCGACCCGCTGCGCTGCCTGGACGCGGACACCTCGAAGGCGATGGTCGCCGAGGTCGACCAGGCGCACAAGGACGGCGACACCCTCGGCGGCGTCGTCGAGGTGCTGGCCTACGGCGTCCCCGTGGGCCTCGGCTCGCACGTGCACTGGGACCGCAAGCTGGACGCCCGGCTGGCCGGCGCCCTCATGGGCGTCCAGGCCATCAAGGGCGTCGAGATCGGCGACGGCTTCGAACTGGCCCGGGTGCCGGGCTCGAAGGCGCACGACGAGATCGTCAGCACCCCCGAGGGCATCAGGCGGGTCTCCGGCCGGGCCGGCGGCACCGAGGGCGGCCTGTCCACCGGCGAGCTGCTGCGCGTCCGCGCGGCGATGAAGCCGATCGCGACCGTGCCCCGCGCCCTGCGGACGGTGGACGTCACCACCGGCGAGCCGGCGCAGGCCCATCACCAGCGCTCCGACGTCTCCGCCGTCCCGGCGGCCGGCATCGTCGCCGAGGCCATGGTCGCCCTGGTGCTGGCGGACGCGGTGGCGGAGAAGTTCGGCGGCGACAGCGTCACCGAGACCCGCCGCAACGTCACCTCGTATCTCGACCACCTGGCGATCCGGTGAGCCCCCGACGCCGGGCGGGTGGTGGACCGGGGAGGGGAAGGGCAGGGCGCCCCTGCCCTGGACAGATCGCCCTGCCCCGGCCTCCTCGACCTCACCCCTTCCGCCCCACCCCGCCGAACATCGCCACCTCCGCCGGCAGTTCGCCGGACGGGTCCTCCGGGCGCCAGTGGTTGCAGGAGACCACGCCCGGTTCCAGCAGGTCGAGGCCCTCGAAGAAGCGGGACACCGCGCCCGGTGTGCGCTGCGTCAGTTTCGGGGTGCCGTGTTCGTTCCAGAAGGCGACCGCCGCGTCGACGTCCGGCATGTCCGGGCGGGTGATCGTGTGGGAGAGGACGAGGTGGCTGCCCGACGGGAGCCGGTCCATCAGGGTGTGCACCACCCCGTACGCCTCCTCGTCGTCCTCGATGAAGATGACCACGCCGAGCAGGACCAGGGCGACCGGCTTCCTGAAGTCGAGGGTCTGCGCGGCCTGTTCGAGGACGGCGTCGATGTTGCGCAGGTCGTCGTCGAGGTACGCCGTGACGCCCTCCGGCGTGCTGGTGAGCAGCGCCTCGGCGTGGGCCAGGACGATGGGGTCGTTGTCGACGTAGACGACGCGGGAGTCGGGGGCGACGCGCTGGGCGACCTCGTGGGTGTTGTCGGCGGTGGGCAGGCCTGTGCCGATGTCGAGGAACTGGCGGATGCCGCACGGGCCGGCCAGGTGCCGCACCGCGCGGCCGAGGAACTGCCGGTCGGCGAGGGCGTAGTCGCCGATGCCGGGGTGCAGGGCACGGATCTGGTCGCCGGCGGCCTGGTCGACCGGGTAGTTGTCCTTGCCGCCGAGCCAGTAGTTCCAGATGCGGGCGGTGTGCGGCTGGTCCGTCCTGATGCGCTTGCGCGCCTCGAGCGATGCCGCGGATATCTCCGACACTACGTCCTCCCTGAGCCAGGCCAGCAGCTGTCAAGGAGCAACCTAGCGGCGGGAGTTGAGGGTGAGGGGGCACCCCCTCGCGGCGGGCGTGTCAGGGTGCCGTCGTGCGGGTGACCCGCACCCGGTACTCGTCCTCGTCCCCGGCCAGCACCGCCACCCGTACCCCCTCCTCGCGGTCCACGAAGCTCTGGCCCGGCGCGAACGTCGCGTCCGACAGTTCCGCGTGCACGTTGGGGGCCCGGGTGCAGCCGCCGCTGTCCCGGGTGGCGTCGTGCACCCGGATCGGGCCCATGCCCGTGTCCACGTCCGCGTCCACCCGGTAGATCAGGACGCCCGGCCGGCACACCGCCTCGTCGTTCCCGCCGCGGGTGCGCACTTCGACCGCGTATCCGGAGTGGGCGTCGAGCGGCACGAAGATCAGCTTGGGGCCGCCCGCGCGGGCCAGCGGCGTCAGGACGTACTCCCGTGAGCCGCGCTGGGCCACGCAGCGCACCTGGGACGAGTCCAGCCAGCCCAGCTTCCACTTGTGCCAGGCGAGGAAGTCGTTGTTGGCGCCCCAGTCCTCGCTCATGATGTCCCAGTGGCCGACCGCGCCGCCGCCCTCGGCGGTGTAGAGGTCGGGCAGGCCGAAGACGTGGCCGTTCTCGTGGGGCAGGACGCGGTAGCCGGTGCGGGCGTAGGAGCCGGAGCCGTCGTCCTGGCGGGAGTAGACGAACGACGCGTTGGAGAGGGGCCGGCCGTCGGCGGTGGGCGCCTCGTCGTTGCCGGCGAAGGTGACGGACAGGACGGTGTCCAGGGCGGCGGGGCCCGCGTTGGGGGTGACCAGGACGTTCACCAGGTCGTACGCCTGGAAGTCCACCTTCGTGTCGGCCTCGGCGACGATGTCGCGGATCAGCTCCCGGTAGCCGGGGTCGAAGGGCGCGCCGCGCTCTATGCCGTACTGGCGGAAGGACCTGGGCATGCGGAGCCACTCGGGGACGGGCAGTTCGGGGCGGTAGTCGAGGCGGCCGTAGGAGCTGGTGGTGAACCACTCGCGGGTCTGCGGGAAGAACTCCCGGTAGCGGTCCAGGGCGTCTCCCTCGCCGGGCGCGTCCGAGAAGTCGATCATCAGGGTGAGGGCGCGGACGGTGCCGGTGGAGCGGGTGTAGCCGGGGTCGGTCGGGATGCCCTCGGACATCTGGACGTCGCGGTCGCTGCCGATCATGCAGGGGCCGTGGGCGGAGCTGCGGGAGAGGGCGCTCGGGCCGGCGCCGGGTGCGGTGGTCGTGGGGGAGAGGTGGCCGGTGCCGGCCGAGCTGCAGACCGCGAGGGTGAGGGCGGCGACGGAACCCAGGGCGGCCAGTCGGCGCGGGGATATCCGGCCTCGGCTCGGCTGCGGCTGCATGGGGGACCTCCGCTCCGCACGGCAGCCGCCGTCTCCGACTGCACCCTCCCGATCACCCTGCGTCACTGGTCGGGGGCGTGCTCGCCGGGTGGTCCGATCGTGGGGCCGGGTGAGCGGGAGAATGTGACCTGGGTCACGGGAAAAACTTCCGGGGCGGGAAATAACCGGGGATCGTCTCCCCGTTTACACCTGTGTCCGCACGATCCGGGGAATCGATCCCCGGTTCACCGCAGACACGCAGACAACGCAGACGCGGCGATCACCGCAGACGCACAGATCACTGCAGGGACACGATCACTGCAGGGACACGATCACTGCAGGGACACGATCACTGCAGGGACACGATCACCGCAGAGACACGATCAGTGCGGACGTACAGATCACCGCAGACGCGGACCAGACGTCAGAGCCACACCCCGAGGAGTGCACCGTGACCGCGACGACCGTGACCCCCGTGCCGCGCAAGGCGCCCCGGCCCCGCGCCGACGCCCTGCGCAACCGGGAGCGGATCGTCGCCGCCGCCCGGGAGATGTTCACCGAGTTCGGGCCCGAGGTCCCGCTCGACGAGATCGCCCGCCGGGCCGGCGTCGGCAACGCCACGGTGTACCGCAACTTCCCCGACCGCGACGCGCTCGTGCGTGAGGTCGTCTGCTCCGTCATGGACCGTACGGTGCGGGCGGCCGAGCAGGCGCTCAGCGAGACCGGGGATGCCTTCGAGGCGCTGGAGCGCTTCGCGCACACGGCCGCCGACGAGCGGATCAGTGCGCTGTGCCCGATGGTCTCCAGCACCTTCGACCGGAGCCACCCCGACCTGGAGGAGGCGCGGCGACGCGTCGAGGCTCTCGTCGCCCGGCTCATGGACCGCGCCCGTGAGGCCGGCCAGCTGCGGGACGACGTGGAGTACGGCGATCTGATGGTGGGCGTCGCGCAGCTGAGCCGGCCCCCGGCCGGCACCGCCTGCATGAACGCCGACCGCTTCGTCCACCGCCACCTCCAGCTGTTCCTGGACGGCATGCGGGCGCCCGCCCGCTCCGCCCTGCCGGGTTCGGCCGTGACCGTGGAGGACCTGCGCCGCTGAGCCACTCCTGACGCCACCAGGCCGCCCGTCCTGATCACGGGCAACGGTGTTCACGGCCGTCGACGGGGACGAGCCGGTGCCGAAACACGCCCGATTTTTCGTTACTCACACATTCATTCCGCTACATGTCCCGAAGTGGGTACCCCCATGTCTGAAACAGTCTCTTCGGCCGGTAAGGCCCCGGGCCGCGTCGACGCCGGCGCCCCGGACGCCAACCGCTGGAAAGCGCTCGTCTTCATCGCGATCGCCCAGCTGATGGTCGTCCTGGACGCCACCATCGTGAACATCGCCCTGCCCTCCGCCCAGCAGGACCTCGGCATCTCGGACGGCAACCGCCAGTGGGTGGTCACGGCCTACGCCCTTGCCTTCGGCGGTCTGCTGCTGTTCGGCGGCCGGATAGCCGACCTGTGGGGGCGCAAGCGCGCCTTCGTGGTGGGGCTCGGCGGCTTCGCGCTGGCGTCCGCACTGGGCGGCGCGGCCACCAACGAGGCGATGATGTTCGGCGCCCGCGCACTCCAGGGCGCGTTCGGCGCGCTGCTCGCGCCCGCCGCGCTGTCGCTGCTCGCGGTGATGTTCACCGACGGCAAGGAGCGCGCCAAGGCGTTCGGCATCTACGGCGCGATCGCCGGTGGCGGCGGCGCCGTCGGCCTGATCCTCGGCGGTTTCCTCACCGAGTACCTGGACTGGCGCTGGACGTTCTTCGTGAACATCCCGTTCGCCGTGGTCGCCGCGGCCGGCGCGTACTTCGTCATCCGTGAGCCCGCGGGCGGCCGCAACCGCTCCCCGCTGGACATCCCCGGCGTGATCCTTTCCACCCTGGGTCTGGTCGCGCTGGTCTACGGCTTCACCCGCGCCGAGTCCGAGGGCTGGAGCGACACCCTCACCATCTCCATGTTCGTCGCCTCCGCCGTGCTGCTCGCCGCGTTCGTGGCCGTGGAGGCGCGGGTCAAGGCGCCGCTGCTGCCGCTGCGCGTGATCACCGAGCGCAACCGCGGCGGGGTCTACCTGTCGCTGGGCCTGGCGATCATCGCGATGTTCGGCCTGTTCCTCTTCCTCACCTACTACCTCCAGGTCGTGAAGGGATACTCGCCGGTGAAGACCGGCTTCGCCTTCCTGCCGATGATCGCGGGCATGATCACGGGCTCCACCCAGATCGGCACCCGGCTGATGACCCGGGTCGCGCCCCGGCTGCTGATGGGCCCCGGCTTCCTGGTCGCCGCGCTCGGCATGCTGCTGCTGACCCAGCTGGAGATCGGCACCTCGTACGCGGCCGTGCTGCTGCCGGGCATGCTGCTGCTCGGTCTCGGCATGGGTACGGCGTTCATGCCGGCCATGTCGCTGGCCACCCTGGGCGTCGAGCCGCGTGACTCCGGTGTCGCCTCCGCGATGGTGAACACCTCGCAGCAGGTGGGCGGCGCGATCGGCACGGCCCTGCTGAACACCATCGCCGCCTCCGCCACCACCGCCTACGTCGCCGACCACATCGGCGGCGCATCGGGCCGGGCCCAGCAGCAGCTGGTCCAGCTCCAGGGTCAGGTGCAGGGGTACACCAGCGCCATCTGGTTCGCGGTCGGGATCCTGGTGGCGGCCGCGGCCATCGCCCTGACCCTGATCAACGCGGGCCGTCCGGGCGGCACCACGGTCGCGGGTTCCTCCGACGCGGCCGTGGAGAACGAGGCGGCCGTACCGGTGGCCATGCACTGACCCACCGGCCCACGGGCCGCGTCCACGGAGCCACCCGTGCGGGAGGGGAAGGGGACGCCCCTTCCGCGCGGCTCCCCAGGACCTGCCCCGGCTTCCGCGGCGTCAGCGGAGCCAGGGCAGGTCCGCACCCGCTTCGCACGGCTGAAGTCCCTCGGCGACGATCCCCATGATCTCGCCGAGGGACTTCTGCTGTTCCGGGGTGAGCCGGTCGAACACCGCCTGCCGTACGGCGTTGACATGGCCGGGGGCGTGGCGGCGCAGCACCTCCATGCCCTCGTCGGTGAGCACGGCGAACTGGCCGCGCTTGTCGGAGGGGCAGTCCTCCCGGCGGACCCAGCCGTTGCGCTCCAGGCGGGCCACCGCGTGCGAGAGGCGGGAGCGGGTGATCTTGGCGTCCTTCGCCAGCTCCGTCATCCGCAGCCGCCGGTGCGGCGCCTCGGCCAGCTTGACCAGCAGGCCGTAGTAGACGTGCGGCATGCCCGCGTCCCGCTGGAGCTGACGGTCGAGGTGGTCCTCCAGGAGCGTGGTGGCGTCGACGTACGCACGCCAGACGCGCTGTTCCTCGTCGGTGAGCCAGCGTGGCTCCCCGGCGGCTGCCGAAGATGCGGGTGCCGTGTTCATGTACTCCACTGTACGGGCGCTCTCCTTGAAGGTTAAACAAACGAGGGGTACAGTCGCCCCGTAGAGCTTGAGAGTTCAAGTAATAGATCGAGTACGAGTCCACGTGCGCGTTCACGTACGAGTTCTCGTACGAGCGGGAAGGAGTCGCCGTCATGACCGCCGCCACTCAGGAGCGCATGCCGGCGCTCTACCTCAGCCACGGCGCGCCGCCCCTGGCCGACGACCCCGTCTGGCCCGGCGAGCTGGCCGCCTGGTCCGCGGGCCTGCCCCGCCCCACGGCGATCCTCGTCGTCTCCGCCCACTGGGAGGAGGCCCCGCTCGCCCTCGGCGCCACCGAGACCGTCCCCCTGGTCTACGACTTCTGGGGCTTCCCCGAGCACTACTACCGGGTCACCTATCCCGCCCCCGGCGCCCCCGAACTCGCCGCGTCCGTGCGCAAGCTGCTGCGCGCCCCCGGCACCCCCGTCCAGGACGTCCCCGACCGGGGCCTGGACCACGGCGCCTACGTCCCGCTCGTCGAGATGTATCCGGAGGCCGACATCCCCGTCCTCCAGGTGTCCATGCCGACCCTCGACCCGGTGAAACTGATGGAGATCGGCCGCCGTCTCGCGCCGCTGCGCGACGAGGGCGTGCTGATCGTCGGCTCCGGGTTCTTCACCCACAACCTCGCCGCGCTGCGCCAGGGCGGCATCCCCGCCTGGTCGGCCGAGTTCGACGCGTGGGGCAGGGAGGCGCTCCAGGCGCGGGACGTGGACGCGCTGCTCGACTTCACCCGCAAGTCCCCGGCGGGCCGGCTCGCCCACCCGCGCACCGAGCACTTCGCCCCGCTCTTCGTCACCATGGGCGCCGCCGACGCGGCCGGGGAGCTCGGGGAACAGAAGTCCGTGATCGACGGGTTCTGGATGGGGCTGGCCAAGCGGTCGGTGCAGTTCGGCTGAGAGGGGCTGTCGGCGCGGAGCTCAGAGCTCCTTCTCGTGCCAGGCCACGTCCCACCAGCGGCCGAACTTGTGACCCACCTCGCGGTACGTGCCGACGTACCGGAAGCCGAAGCGCTCGTGCAGCGCCGTCGAGGCGGCGTTCGGCTGGGCGATGCCCGCGTAGGCGCGGTGCAGGCCCTCGTCCGCCAGGGCGTCGAAAAGGGCCTGGTAGAGCAGCGTGCCGATGCCGCGCCGGCCGGCGTCCGGGGCGACGTACACCGTGGTCTCCACGGACGTCGCGTAGGCGGGCTTCGCGCGGAACGGGCTCGACGAGGCGTAGCCCAGGACACGGCCGGTGTCCGCCGCCGTGGCAACCATCAGGCGGTGGGGGCCGTCTACAGGGTGGGAGAGCAGCCAGGGGCGTCGCTCCGCCGGAGTGAACGGCGTGGTGTCGAACGTGACGGCCGTCTCACGTACGTAGTGGTTGTAGAGGTCGGTGAGGGCCACCAGGTCGCCCTCGTCCCCCGGCCTGACCTGCACCTCTGCGTGATCCGACACCGTCGCTCCTCCCCGCGTGGCCGGAGAGGGTACCGCATGATCAGAAAAATCGGGGGACGGGTTGGGAATTCTGTCCTGATTCCAGTCGTTGTTTCCTACGGATGCGGGCACCCGAGCAGAGTCCGGAAGAGACCCTGAAGACCGTGCCGAGTGTCCGCAGGACCGCCCGCTGACCTCATCATCGCAAGGGAGCACGCATGGCAACCCGTGCCGTCGCCCGTCGTCAGTCCGCCTCCGGCGAGACGGTCGACTCGGCAAGCAGTGTTCGCGCCCATGGCGGCGAGATCGCCGACCGCGACCTGGTCGGCATGTACCTCGACGAGATCGCGCGCACGCCGCTGCTCGACGCCGCCAAGGAGGTCGAGTTGTCGCAGATCATCGAAGCGGGTGTGTTCGCACGACAGATTCTCGACGGCCTCGAGGAGAACAAGGCCGGAGCCACCCCCGAGGAGCTCCAGGCCCTGGTCGACGCGAGCGAGCGGGCGAAGGACGTCTTCATCCGTTCCAATCTCCGACTGGTCGTCGCCGTCGCCCGCCGCTACCCGCGCAGCGGTCTGCCGCTGCTCGACCTGATCCAGGAGGGCAACGCCGGCCTGGTCCGCGCGGTCGAGAAGTTCGACTACCGCAAGGGCTTCAAGTTCTCGACGTACGCCACCTGGTGGATCCGGCAGGCCATCACCCGGTCCATAGCCGACCAGTCGCGCACCATCCGTCTGCCCGTCCACCTGGTGGAGGAGCTGGGCCGGATACGGCGCGTGCAGCGCGAGTTCAACCGTGAGCACGGCCGCGACGCCGAGCCCGCGGAGATCGCCGCCGAGCTCGGTTCCACGCCGGAGCGCGTCACCGACGTGCTCGACTGGGCCCGCGACCCGGTCTCGCTGAACATGTCGGTGGACGACGAGGGCGAGACCCAGTTCGGCGACCTCCTGGAGGACACCTCCGCGGTGTCGCCGGAGCAGTCGGTGATGACGCTGCTGCGCAGCGAGGAGCTGGACGACCTGATCGGCCGCCTCGACCAGCGCACGGCCTCCATCATCAAGATGCGCTACGGCATCGAGGACGGCCGCGAGCGGACGCTGACCGAGGTCGGCAAGGAGCACGGACTGACGCGCGAGCGCATCCGCCAGATCGAGAAGCACGCGCTGCTCGAGCTGAAGAAGCTGGCCCGTTCCACCGGGTTCGACGCGGCGGCGTGACGGGAGTTCCCGGCCGCCTGCGCGGCGGCCGGCCCCCGCGCGCGTAAGCCTCCTGTGGCGCGTGACGGCCGCGCGTGACGGCCGGGTCCCGCGCGGTCGCGTGAGGGGCGCGAGCCGCGTGCGCCGGGTGGCGGAAGACCGCGCAAAACATGGCTGTTCCCCGCCGCTTCAACCCGCGGGGGCCAGGGAACAAGACGGGTGAACCCAGCAGTACGCGAGCCTTGGGGCCTCGGGCCCCCGGGCCGGCCCACGCACCACGTCCCGACGCACCACCCCCCCCGGCGCCGGGACTTCCCCCGCCGGGTCCGGCGCCTGTCCCCCCGGGCGTCGGGCCCGGCTTTTGCCCTGTGTCGCGCTCGGTGCTTCGTGCCGCGCTCATAGCGGGTCACCCCGGACCTGAACCCCGGGGTGGCCCGCCAGATGGCAGATTGTGCCACATGGGCATAGTCTGCCGAACGTGAGCAGCACCACCCCGACGCCGCCCCCGCCGTTCCCCGAAGACCCGGCCGGCGACGGCTCGTTGACCGAACGACGCAAGGCGCAGACCCGCCTGCACATCGCGCGCACCGCCGCGGGACTCTTCGTCCGGCACGGGCTGCGCGCCACCCGCGCCGAGGACATCGCCCAGGCGGCGGGCGTCGCGCCGCGCACCTTCTACCGGTACTTCCCCACCAAGGAGGAGGCCATCGGCCCCCTCTACGCCCTCGGCGCCCGGCGCTGGGTGGACGCGGTGCGCAACGCCCCCGCGGGGACGCCCCTGCCGAGCGTGCTCGAGGAGGCCGCGCGGCACACCCTCACCCCGGGGCTCGGGGTCACCGAGGAGTCCTGGAACTGGGTCCGCACCCTCATCCGGCTCGCGGCGGACAATCCCGCACTCGGCAGGGTGTGGGCGGAGGCCTGCCGTGCCTCGGAACAGAACCTGGCGGACGCGCTGGCCCACCGGCTGAACGGCGGCCGGCCGCCGCACCCGGACGCCGGCGTCGCCGCCCGCACCCGCCTGTGCTTCGCCGCGGCCGTCGCCGGCGCCGCCGTCCGCACCGCCATGGAGAGCTGGGCGTCCGGCGACGGCCCGGCGAAGGGCCCGGACAGCCCGGCGGAACTCGCGGCCACGAATCTGGCCGCGCTGCGGGACTTTCCTTGGGACGGGGTGGTGGGGGAAGCGGGCGGTAGGTGAGGTGCGGGGGAGTGGGGCGCCCGGAGACCCCGGGGTGCTACTCAGCCGCGTCTGCGGCGCCCGCCGCGTCCGCTGTGCCTGCGCTCGCGGTGCCGCCCGCGCTGCCCGCGTTGGCGGTGCCCGCGGCAGCCGTCGGGCCCGGCGCACCTGCCGGGCTCTCCGCGTCCCCTGCGCCTTTCGCGCCCGCCAGACACGTGGCGCCTGCCGCGCTGCCCGCCGCAGCCGTCGGGCCTGGCGCACCTGCCGGGCTCTCCGCGTGCCCTGCGCCTTCCGTGCCCGCCGGGCATGTGGCGTCTGCCGCGCTGCCCGCGTTGGCGGTGCCCGCGGCAGCCGTCGGGCCCGGCGCACCTGCCGCGCTCCCCGCGTCCCCTGCGTCTCCCGTGCCCGCCGTGCCCTGGGCACTCCCCGTGCCTCGGGGACTCCCCGTTCCCGCCGTGCCCTGGGCACCCCCCGTGCCCAGGCCGCCCCCCGCCTCCATCAGACGTGCGCCCAGTGCTCTCGTCGCCTCCGCCAGTTCCGGTGGCGCCTCGACGGTGAAGGGGAGGCCCGTCATGGCCAGGCGTACCGCCAGCCAGTCCTTCGGGTCGTTCACCGTCGCCCGTAGCCGGCACCTGCCGTCGGCCAGCGGCTCGGGCGCGCCCACCCAGTGCGGGAGCCGTGCCGTGACCTTCGCGGGGGGCGCGGCGAACGTGACGACGGCCTCGTACGACTCCTGCGCCCGGTACATGGACCGGCGCAGGAACTCCGCGGCGCTGCCCGTCGGCAGTTCGCGCGGTGCGAAGCGGGCGCCCGTGGCGAACGGGTCGCCGACCCGGTCGACGCGGAACGTGCGCCAGTCCGCGCGGTCGAGGTCGTACGCGACGAGGTACCAGCGGCGGCCGGTGGACACCAGCCGGTGGGGTTCCGTCAGGCGCCGGGACTCGGTGCCGTCGGCCGCCCGGTAGGAGAACCGCAGCCGCTCGTTCCCGGCCACCGCGGACGCCATCACCGTGAGCGTCTCCGGGGCGATGGTCGCACCGTCCCCGCTGGTCAGCGGAGTCGTCGCGGCCTGGAGGGTGCTGACACGGTGCCGGAGCCTGCCGGGCAGCACCTGCTCCAGTTTCGCCAGGGCCCGTACCGACGCCTCGTCCACGCCCTCCAGGGCGTGCCCGGCGCCGGCCCGCAGCCCGACCGCGATCGCCACCGCCTCCTCGTCGTCCAGCACCAGCGGCGGCATCGCCTTCCCCGCGACCAGCCGGTAGCCGCCGTCCGCGCCCATCGACGCCTGCACGGGATAGCCGAGGTCCCGCAGCCGCTCGATGTCCCGGCGCACCGTGCGCCGGGAGACGCCGAGCCGGTCGGCCAGTTCGCCGCCGGGCCATTCGCGGGGGGTCTGGAGGAGGGAGAGCAACTGGAGCAGCCGTGCCGGGGTGTCCGTCGTCATGCTCCGAGCATGCCGCACCACTAGGACCGGATCTGACCTACTGGAGTCCTAGCGTCGGCGCCATGCACTCCACCGACATCGCTCACGCTCGGACACCGGAGCCCGCCACGGGCGACCGCCGGCGCTGGTTCGCGCTGGCCATCGTGATGACCGCGGCCTTCATGGACCTCGTCGACGTCACCATCGTCAACATCGCCGTCCCGTCGATCCAGCGCGACGAGGGCGCCAGCTTCAGCCAGATCCAGTGGATCACCGCCGGTTACGCGCTCGCCTTCGCCGCCGGTCTGGTCACCGGCGGACGGCTCGGCGACATCCACGGCCGCAAGTGGATCTTCCTGCTCGGCATCGGCGGCTTCACCGTCGCCTCCGCCCTGTGCGGGTTCGCCGTGAACCCCGAGATGCTGGTCGCCTCCCGCATCCTCCAGGGCGCCATGGCCGCGCTGATGGTGCCGCAGGTGCTGTCCATCGTGCACGCCACCTTCCCGGCGCACGAACGCGGCAAGGTCTTCGGACTGTTCGGGGCGATCGTCGGCCTCGGCGCGGTCTCCGGACCCCTCCTCGGCGCGCTGCTGACCCAGGGCAACCTGTTCGGGCTGGAATGGCGGCCCATCTTCCTCATCAACCTGCCGGTCGGCGTCGCCGCTCTCGTCCTCGGCAGCCGCTTCATCACCGAGTCCAAGGCGCCGCGAGCCCTGAAGCTCGACCTGCCCGGCGTCGCCCTCGTCACCCTCGCCCTGCTCATGCTGCTCTACCCGCTCACCCGCGGCCGCGAGCTGGGCTGGCCGGTGTGGGGTTACGTGTCGATGGCCGGCGCGCTGGTCGTGTTCGCGGTCCTGGTGGCGTACGAGCGGGCCAAGGGCGCCCGGGACGGGTCCCCGCTGATCGAGCTGTCGCTGTTCCGGGTGAAGAGCTTCGCGGCGGGCATCGCCGTGCAGACGGTGTTCGGCGTCGGCCTCGGCGTGTTCTTCCTGGTCTGGACGCTGTACATGCAGATCGGGCTCGGCTGGAGCGCCCTGCGGGCCGGGCTGACGGGCGTGCCGTTCTCCGTGGCGGTGTCGGTGGCCGCCGGGGTGTCCGTGCAGCAGCTCGTCCCGCGCTTCGGCCGCAAGGTGCTCCAGGCGGGCGCCCTGGTCATGGCGGCCGGCGTGCTGATCTACCTCGCCGAGGCCGAACGGTACGGACTCGCCATCAGCTCCTGGCAGATGGTCCTGCCGCTGGCCGTCATGGGTGTCGGCATGGGCCTCATCGTGGCGCCGCTGACCGACGCGGTGCTGTCCGAGGTGCCGCGCGAGCACGCCGGATCGGCGTCCGGGCTCATCAACACCGTGCAGCAGATGGGCAACGCGCTCGGCCTGGGCCTGGTGTCCGTGGTGTTCTTCGGTGTCATCGACGAGCCGCTCGCGCCCGCCGAGACGGGCCCGGCCTTCGTGGACGGCTTCACCCACGCACTGGGCTGGGTGGCCGCGGTGCTCGGAGTGATCTTCCTGCTGATGTTCGCCCTGCCGAAGCGGCCGGCACAGCACGTCGAGGGCGCGGACCTCGGAGAAGAGGCGCCGGTGGCGGGGGAGAAGGAGCCGGAGCTGGTGCCCTGACGGGACCGCACCGACGTGCTGGAGCCCGGAAACGGGCATGACCGGACGCCCGGTCATGCCCGTTTCCGGGCTTCGACTGTTTACTTTCCGGACATCCCGACGTAGCCTCCCACCGAAATCACACGTTCGGACACGGACGCGGACGCGTCAGCGCACGTGGGCGTGGACGGAACCGGGAGGCAGGCGGTCATGTACGCACCGGAGCGGCAGCAGGAGATCCTGCGCCTCGCGCGCGACGGCGGACGCGTCGACGTGGTCTCGCTCGCCGAGGCGTTCCAGGTGACCGCCGAGACCATCCGCCGGGACCTCAAGGCCCTCGACCGCGCCGGACTCGTCCGCAGGGTCCACGGCGGCGCCATCCCCGCCGGACGCCTCGACTTCGAGCCCGACCTCGCCGAACGCGAGACCACCGCCGCCGACGAGAAGGACCGCATCGCCCGCGCCGCCCTCGCCGAGGTCCCCGCCGACGGCACGATGATCGTCGACGCCGGCTCGACCGCCGCCCGCCTCGCCGGCATCCTCACCCCGGACCTCTCCCTCACCGTCGTCACCCACAGCCTGCCCATCGCCGCCCGCCTCGCCGACCACCCCGGCATCCAGCTCCACCTCGTCGGCGGACGCGTACGGCACCGCACCCGCGCCGCCGTGGACGCCTGGGCACTGCGCGCGTACGCCGAGATCCGCGCCGACGTGCTGTTCCTCGCCGCCAACGGCTTCTCCGCAGAGCACGGGCTCACCACCCCCGACCTCGCCGAGGCCGCCGTGAAACGCGCCGCGCTGGCCGCCGCCCGGCGCGTGGTGCTCCTCGCCGACTCCACCAAGCACGGCCAGGAACACTTCGCCCGCTTCGGCGGCCTCGACGACGTCGACCTCCTCGTCACCGACACCGGACTCACCCCGCAGGACGCCGCCGCCATCGAGGCCGGCGGCACGGAAGTGGTACGCGCATGATCCTCACCGTCACCCCCAACCCGTCCCTGGACCGCACCTACGAGGTGCCGTCCCTGGACCGCGGCGAGGTCGTCCGCGCCACCGGCGAACGCGTCGACCCCGGCGGCAAGGGCGTCAACGTNNGGGCCGCCGCACCGTCGCCGTCCTGCCGCTCGGCGGCGCCCCCGGCGCCCTCGTAGCCGACCTCCTCGACGCGCAGGGCATCGAGGTCGCCCCCGTCCCGGTCGCCGGCGCCACCCGCTCCAACATCGCCCTCGCCGAGGCCGACGGCGTCCTCACGAAGATCAACGCACCCGGCCCCGACCTCACCCCCGCCGAACAGGAACACCTCCTCGACACCGTCCGCCGCCACGCCGCCGGCGCCGACTGGATCGTCTGCTGCGGCAGCCTCCCCCGCGGCCTCGCCCCCTCCTGGTACGCCGAACTCGTCGCCCGCGTCCACGCCGCCGGCCTGCGCATCGCCCTGGACACCTCGGGCCCCGCCCTGCGCGCCGCCCTCCCCGAACACCCCGACGTCGTCAAACCCAACGCCGAGGAGCTCGCCGAGGCCGTGG
>MUNG01000163.1 GCA_002154585.1 Streptomyces pseudogriseolus | reverse complement strand
CCCCCGGGCGCCACCACGAGCCCCGTGCGCGCGAACACCGTCCGCGCACCCGCCTCCCGGGCGGGAGCCGCGGCGGCCTCCCACTCCACGCAGACCCGCGACAGGAACCCCTCGCCCGGGGGCGCGCCCTCGTCCACCGCGCGGTCGCCGGTCTCGCCGTAGTAGCCGGTCGCGCTGCCGTTCAGGAACACCCGCGGCCGGGCCTCCTCGGGCAGCCCCGCGACCGCCTCGGCCAGCGCGGTCGTGCCGCCGACCCGGCTGGAGCGGATCAAGTCCTTGTACGCGGCCGTCCAGCGCCGGTCGCCGACCCCGGCGCCCGCCAGGTTCACCACCGCGTCGCACCCGGCGAGGCCCGACGCGTCCACCGTCCCGCGCCCGGGGTCCCAGCGGACCTCGTCCGCCGACCGGGGCGCCCGGCGCACCAGCCGCACCACCGTGTGCCCGTCCGCCGCCAGCGACCGCGCCAGGGCGCCGCCGATCAGTCCGGACGCCCCGGCCACCGCGATCCGCGCATGTTCCATGACGTCCATCCTGCCCCCGGCGCCCCGGAAATCACGGTGGGGACGGCACGTAGAGTGACGCGCATGCCGGAACCGCTGATACGTCCCGCCCGCCCCGACGACGAGCCGGCCCTGGCCCGCCTGGACCGCGAGACCTGGTCACCGCTGCACGAGGTCAGGCCCGAGCCGCCCGCACCCGACGAGCCCTTCTTCCACCCGGCCTGCGGCCCGGACGCCCACCAGGTCGCCGAGTACGACGGACGGGTCGTCGGCTACGTCCGCCTCGGCCACCCCACCGGGATGCCGACCAACGCGCACGTCCTGCAGATCCGCGGACTCGCCGTCGCCGAGGAGGCACGCGGCAAGGGCGCCGGCCGCGCCCTGGTGCGGGCCGCCGTCGCGGAGGCACGCCGCCGGGGAGCCCGCCGGATCAGCCTGCGCGTCCTCGGCCCCAACACCGTCGCCCGCGCCCTGTACGCGTCGGAGGGCTTCACCGTGGAGGGCGTGCTCCCCGGCGAGTTCCACCTCGACGGCCGCTACGTCGACGACGTCCTGATGGGGCAGAGCCTCGTCTGACCGGGGGCCCGCCCTACGACGTCACCGGCTGCCCCGTGTCCACCGGGGTGGTCGCCGTCGCCGCCCGCGCGGCCTCGTCGGCCACCTCGTCCGCCGTCAGCACGTACCCCGTCTCCGCGTCCGAGGTCGAGCGCGCGAACACCACGCCGAACACCCGCCCGTCGGTGGTCAGCAGCGGGCCGCCGGAGTTGCCCGGCCGGACCGTGGAGCGGATCGAGTAGATCTCCCGGGTGACCCGCTCGTCGTTGTAGATGTTCTGCCCGCGCGCCTGCACCCGCGCCGCGACCGTCGCCGCCTGGAGGTTCAGGGCGCCGTCCTGCGGATAGCCCGCCACCACCGCCGCCGCGCCCCGCTCCGCGTCGTCGTCGAACGCCAGCACCGGCGCCCGCAGGTCCGGCACGTGCAGCACGGCCACGTCCGTCCGCGGGTCGAACAGCACCACCCGCGCCTCGTACGTCCGCCCGGCCCCGCCCACCCGTACGGTGGGCTCGTCGATGCCCGCCACCACGTGCGCGTTGGTCATCACGTGCTCACGCGCGTACACGAACCCGCTGCCCTCGCGGCCCTGCGTGCCCGCCACCCCCTCGACCTTCACCGTGCTGCGCTGCGCCGCGCGGGTCGCGGCCGGCGTCACGTTGTCCCCGCTCGGCGCGGCGACCTCTGCGGTCGACTCGTTCTCGAACGGGTTGAACACCTGCGGGAAACCCGCCTCCGTCAGCGCCGACGTGGCCCGCGAGAACCAGGCGGGCGTGGTGTCCGGCATCGCTTCCTGCACCGCGCCCAGCAGCCGGGAGTCCCGGATCGCCGACGTCACCAGCGGCGACGAGGACGCGCCCAGCACGCTCGCCGCCACCCACGCCACGATCAGCACCGCCACCGCGTTCGCCGCGGCCCCGCCGGCCCCGTCCGCCACCCGCAGCGGGCCCCGGTCCAGCTCCCGGCGCA
>MUNG01000162.1 GCA_002154585.1 Streptomyces pseudogriseolus | reverse complement strand
CCCCCACCGGCTCCGGCCCCGTGTCCTGCGGGGCCGGAGCCGGTGGGGGGACGGTTCCGGTGACGTGCATGGGGTGGTGCGCCTCTCGTCGAACTGGTGCCCGGGATCGCCGGGCCGGAGCCATGGTCGGACATCACGTCCGATCCCGCCAAATCGGGCGTAATCGTCCTGCGAGAAGCGGTCCCGCTCCGGAAAAGGTGCACCGTGAGGGCTTCGGAACGGGCGATCGTCCGGCGTGGGGGGGCCTGGTACCCGGTGAACCGGCCGGAGAGGCGGAGTCAGCCGAGGGGTTCCGCCGGCTCGGGGGCGAGGAACCGGTCGCGGCGGGCGGCGACGAAGTCCCCCACGGCCTGGGCCGGTACGCCCGTCACCCGCTCGACGTCGTCGGTGACCCGGTCGTAGCGGTTCTGCTGGTGCAGCCGGCACATGGTGACGATGTGGTCCTCGATGTGCGGGGGCAGCCCCGCCCGGGAGAGGACCTCGTCCCGCCACCGCTCCAGGGGCACGTCCAGGTAGACGACGGACCGGCCGAGCGCCCGCGAGTACTCCCCGGCCATCTCCGTCATGTCCATCGCCCGCGGACCGGTCAGCTCGTAGACGTGGTCCAGGTGGCTGTGCCGGTCGGCCGGCAGCGCGGCCACGACCCGGGCGACGTCGGCGACCGCGACGGGGGACATACGGCCGCTGCCGAAGGGCAGGGCGAGCGTGCCGTCCGTCCGGATCGACCGGGCGGCGAGGTCCGTGAAGAGCGGATTGTCGAGGAACGAGGTGGGCCGGACGTGCACCACGGGCAGGCCCGACCAGTCGAGCACCTGCTCGGCCAGCCAGTGCAGGCGCTGCTGGTGCGACTCGTCGGTGCTGGTGGCCGTCATCTGCGACACCGTCATCTGGGACAGGCCGACGAGGACGTCCAGGTCGCCGTACTCCCGGGCCACGCTCGCCACGACGGTGGCGGCCAGCAGGTGGTCACGGGACACCGGCATGGCGAAGTACATGCGGTCCATGTCCCACAGGGCCGCGGCGACGGTCTCGGGCCGGGTGAGGTCGCCGAGGACCACCTCCGCGCCGAGCCGGCGCAGCGCCGCCGCCCGATCGTCGTCGCGGCGGACCAGGACGCGTACCGGCACCCCGTCCGCGCACAGGCGTTCGATCACCGTGCGGCCCACACCGCCGGCTCCGGTGACGAGGACGGGCTGAGAAGGCATGATCGGCCTCCCTCCGGCCCGGCCGGCCCGCCGCGCGCCCGTCGGCATCCGTCCGGTGCCGGAAACCGCCCGGCGCACGGCGCGGTTCCGGCGGGCCCGGTATCGAGGATGTGACCAGCTTCGCACGGGCGGCCCGGCCCTTCGCGCCGGGCGCCGGCGGGTCGGCCGCCGATCCCTGAGAAAAATCTTCGGCGGTGATGTCGAGAACCCGCGTCCGGCTCCGTCCCCGGTGTGAACGCGACGACAATGGGTCGCACCAGCACGAGGAGAGAACCGTCATGGCCAAGTACCTGTTGCTGAAGCACTACCGCGGCGCCCCGGCCCCGGTGAACGACGTCCCCATGGACCAGTGGACCCCTCAGGAGATCTCGGCCCATGTGCGGTACATGAACGACTTCGCCGCCCGGCTGGAGAAGACCGGCGAGTTCGTCGACGGCCAGGCGCTCGCACCCGAGGGATCGTGGGTGCGGTACGACGGCGAGGGGCGCCCGCCGGTGACCGACGGGCCGTTCGCCGAGACCAAGGACCTCATCGCCGGCTGGATGGTGATCGACGTCGACAGCCACGAGCGCGCCGTCGAACTGGCCGGGGAGCTGTCGGCCGCGCCCGGCGCGGGCGGCCGGCCGATCCACGAGTGGCTGGAGGTGCGGCCCTTCCTCACCGCGCACCCCACCGTCACCGAGTGACCTCGCCGATGGACGAGGCGCTGACGATGGACGAGGCGCTGCTGAGGGCGCTCACCCCGCGCGTCCTCGCGATCCTCGGCCGCCGCGGAGCCGGCTTCGCGGCGGCCGAGGACGCGGTGCAGGACGCGCTGGTGGAGGCGGTGCGCGTGTGGCCGGACGACCCGCCGCGCGATCCGCAGGGCTGGCTGGTCACCGTGGCCTGGCGCCGGTTCCTCGACGCGACGCGGGCGGACACCGCGCGGCGCAGGCGTGAGGACCGGGCCGAGGAGGAGCCGCCGCCCGGCCCCGCGCCCTCGGTGGACGACACGCTCCAGCTGTACTTCCTGTGCGCCCACCCGTCGCTGACGCCGGCGTCCGCGGTCGCGCTCACCCTGCGGGCGGTGGGCGGCCTGACCACGCGTCAGATCGCGCAGGCGTACGTGGTGCCGGAGGCGACCATGGCGCAACGCATCAGCCGCGCGAAGCGCACCGTCTCCGGTGTGCGGTTCGACCGTCCGGGGGACGTGTCCACGGTGCTGCGGGTGCTGTACCTGGCGTTCAACGAGGGTTACTCGGGCGATGTGGACCTGGCGGCCGAGGCGATCCGGCTCACCCGGCAGCTCGCGGCCGTGATCGACCACCCGGAGGTGGCGGGGCTGCTCTCCCTCATGCTGCTCCACCACGCGCGGCGGGCGGCCCGTACCGCGCCCGACGGGAGTCTGGTGCCGCTCGCCGAGCAGGACCGGAGCCGGTGGGACACGGGTCTGATCGCCGAGGGCGTCGGCATCCTCCAGGCGGCCCTGGCCCGTGACCGGCTGGGCGAGTTCCAGGCGCAGGCCGCCGTCGCGGCACTGCACGCGGACGCGCCGAGAGCGGAGGAGACGGACTGGACGCAGATCGTCGAGTGGTACGACGAACTGGTCCGGCTCACCGGCAGCCCGGTGGTGCGGCTCAACCGCGCGGTGGCCGTCGGCGAGGCGGACGGGCCGCGGGCGGGGCTCGCGGAACTCGCGCGACTGGACGACTCGCTGCCCCGGTACGCGGCGGTCGCGGCGTACCTCCACGAGCGCGACGGCGACGCGGGGACGGCGGCGGCGCTGTACGCGGAGGCCGCGCTCAAGGCGTCCAACCTCGCCGAACGCGACCATCTGACGCGCCAGGCGGCCCGGTTGAACACGCGGGGAGGGCGGCGGTCGGGCGTCGAGGGCGGCGACGCGTGAGCCGGCGTGCGCGACGGGGCCGCTCCGTTCGACCTGGCGGCGTCATGGGGTCACGCTGGAAGGAGGTCTTCCGCACAGGGCACAGGGGGCCTCGATGAGAGCGGTACGAGCTCACGACCGTGACGCACCCGTGGACAGTCTGGTCGCGGAGGAGACCCCGTACCCGTACGCGGGCGAGGGCGACGTCGTCGTGAAGGTCCGGGCGGCCTGCTTCACACCCGGCGAACTGACCTGGCCGGCCTCGTGGGTCGACCGGGCCGGCCGGCCGCGGTCCCCCGTCGTGCCGGGTCACGAGGTGTCGGGGGAGGTCGCGGAGGTGGCGCTCGGCACCACCGGACTGTCCGTCGGCCAGCGGGTGACCGGCCTCACCGACTGGAACCGCGACGGCACCCTCGCCGAGTACGTGGCGGTGGAGGCGCGCAATCTGACGCCGCTGCCCGCGGACGTCGACCCGGTGCGGGCGGCTGCCCTGCCGATGCCGGGACTGACCGCCTGGCAGGGGCTGTTCGTGCACGGCCGGCTCCGGACCGGGCAGAGCGTCCTCGTGCACGGAGCGGGAGGGGGGGTGGGAATGGCAGCCACGCAGCTCGCCCGTGACGCCGGAGCGCGTGTCCTCGGTTCGGGCCGCGCGAAGAGCAGGGACCTGGTGCTGGAACTGGGCGCGGAGGAGTTCGTCGACCTGGAACAGCCGGCGTGGGAGGAAGCCGTGGGCCTCGTCGACCTCGTGTTCGACGCCGTCGGAGGGACGGTGCTCGACCGCTCGGCCGCCGTCCTCAGAGCGGGAGGCGCCCTCATCAGCATCTCCCGCCCGCCGACCGTGCGGCCCGAGGACGGCCTGGCGATGTACTTCATCGTCGAGCCCGACCGCAGTCATCTCGCGCAGGTCGTCGACCGTCACCGGCAGGGCCGGCTGCGGCCCCTGGTGGGCAGCGTCCGTCCGCTCGCCGAGGCGCCGGACGCGCTGCGCACCAAGTCCGGTACGGCCGGCAAGACCGTCATCGCCGTCGAGTGACGCCAAGGCGCCGCACCCGTCGGGGCGGGGGTTCCGCCACGACGGAAAGCAGTCACTCTCATGGATCTCAAGCTCGAACTCATCGTGCTGCCCGTGTCGGACGTCGACCGGGCCAAGGCCTTCTACGAGGCCATGGGCTTCCGGCTCGACCTCGACAAGACGGCCGGCGAGGAGTGGAGGGCCGTGCACTTCACCCCGCCCGGTTCGGAATGCTCCGTCATCTTCGGCAAGGGACTCACGTCCGTGCCGCCCGGCTCCGCGCAGGGCATGTACCTCGTCGTCGACGACATCGAGAAGAGCCGCGCGGAACTCGTCGACCGGGGCATCGAGGTGAGCGAGGTCTTCCACGACGCGAACGCCGTCTTCCACCACGGCCACGGCGGCGGGGACTTCACCCACGACCCCGCCCAGGGCCAGGGCCGGCTGCCGGGTCTCCACCCGGACCGGATGTCCTACGGCTCCTTCGCCACCTTCAGCGACCCGGACGGCAACGGCTGGGTGCTCCAGGAGGTGCGGCAGCGGCTCCCCGGCCGCTGACAGGCGGCGACGCCGAGCGGCGCCGACACCGGCCGCGTCAACTCCAAGGGCAACTCCGGGCGGCCGTCGTCCCGTTCATCCGGGGCGACGGCCGTCACCCCGAGGTGCTCGGTCCGCGGCTCGGCCTGTGCTCAGCCCGCGGCCGCCGGGAGCCGCAGGTAGTCCAGGCCGCTCGCGTCCAGCCACAGGTGGCCCGGGGAGCGGACCATGCGCAGCAGCACGTCCTCGCACCCGGGGCAGCGCAGCACCGTTCCGGGGCCGCCGAGGTAGGCGTGTGCCTCGGCCAGCCGCATCCGCCGGCCGCAGCCCTGGCACTGTCCGGAGGCCGTGGTCATGTCGGCGCCGAACAGCGACTCGAGGTCGCCGGCGGCGGCGTTGCCGTCGAGGAAGCCGGGTTCGCTGGTCATGGGGCGGGGTCCCTTCCGTCGTCCGCCGGGGCACTCGTCCGCCGGCGTCGCTCATCCGCCGGGCCCGAAGCGTTCGGTCCTGATGCGGCGGGGGTCGTGGCCGAGTGCCACGAGCAGACCGGCCGCCGTCTCCACGAACCCGGTGGATCCGCAGACGTAGCAGGCCGGTTCGAAGTCCGGCGGCCACCCGCCGGCGGACAGATCGTTCGCGGTGACGCGCCCGGGCGGCCGCGGCCAGCCGTCCGGTGCGGAGCGGCTGTAGAGGAGGGTCTTGTCGAGCCCCGGGTCCTGTGTCCGCAGGTCCGGGACGAACAACTGCGACGCGGGGTCGCGGAGGCTGTACACCAGGCGGAAGGGGACGCGGTTGCCGAGGGCGCGCCGGGTGCGGATCATCGCCATCAGCGGTACCAGGCCGGAGCCGCCGGCGACGAGCAGGACCGGTTCCTTCTGCTCGTCGGGCCGCCACACGAACCAGCCGCCGACCGGCCCGCGCAGCTCGACCCGGTCCCCCGCCTCCATGACGTCCGCCAGGTACGGGGAGACCTCGCCGTCGTCGATCCGTTCGACGGTCAGCTCCACGCGTTCCCCGTCGGGCGCGGAGGCGATGGAGTAGCTGCGCTCCGTGCTGTAGCCGTCCTCCGCGGTGAGCCGCACGTCGACGTGCTGCCCGGGCAGGTGGCCCGGCCAGCCGGGGACGTCGAAGACGAGGGTGCGCGCGGTGTCGGACTCGTCGTGCCGGCCGGTGAGGCGGGCCTCCAGCCAGCGCAGCCGCGCGCCTAGTCGCCCTGGTACCGCTGCTCGCGCCATGGGTCACCGTAGTCGTGGTAGCCGACGGACTCCCAGAAGCCGCGTTCCTCCTCGTCCAGCAGCTGGATGCCGCGCACCCACTTCGCGGACTTCCAGAAGTACAGGTGGGGGACGAGCAGGCGGGCGGGGCCGCCGTGTTCCGCGGGGAGTTCCTCGTCGTCGTAGCGGTGGACGATCCACGCCTTGCCGTCGAGGAGGTCCTCGACGGGGATGTTGGTGGTGTAGTCGCCGTAGGAGCGGACGAGGGCGTACTCGGCGCCGGACTCGACGTTCTCGAGGAGCACGTCGAGGGAGACGCCCTGCCATCGGGTGCCGAACTTGGACCACTTGGTCACGCAGTGGATGTCGACGGTGGGCGTCTCTGACGGCAGGGCCATCAGCTCCTGCCAGTTCCACCGGTACCGGACGCCGGTCTCGGTGCGGACGGTGAACTCCCAGTCGTCGAGGCTCACCGCGGGGGTGGGTCCGGCGGACAGGACGGGGAAGCCGGTGGTCTCGTACTGGCCCGGCGGGAGTTCGTGTCCCTTGTCCCGTGCCCGGCCGTGGAATCCGCGCGAAATGACGGCCATGTCGCATCCCCACTCTCGGAAGAGGGCGGTTCCCATTGTTCAGGAGTCGCCGCGGCCCGGCATCTCGGCGGGAGCGTCGCCGGTGCGCAGGGAAGCCGGGCGCGGGAGCGTCGCCGGGCGCGGAGGGTCAGCCGCGTGCGACCGCCGCCTCGATCCGGTCGAGGTGGGCGTCGAGGATGTCCTCGAAGGCGGCGCGGCGGTCCGCGCTCAGCGGGCGGACGTCGCGGGCGAAGTGCGCGAGTGCCGGGAAGCGCTCGGGGTCGGCGCCCAGGACCGCGACGCGGAACAGTTCGAGGCCCTGTTCCCGTTCCTCGGGTGTCACGGTGCCGATGCCGGCGTCGGAGGAGATCAGCGCGACGAGGAGCACCGCGAGGCGGTGGTAGCGCGCAGGGATCTCCTCGTCGGGCACGCCGGCGGCGCGCAGGGCCTGGAGCACCTCCTCCATGACCAGACGGGAGCCGGCGCCGCTGGAGGCGTAGCGACCCCATACCGCGGCGAGCTGCGGCTGCCGGGCGAAGGCGTCCCTGATGCGCAGGGCGAGGGTGGTGAGGCGAGCGCGCCAGTCGCCCTCGGGGCGGTAGCCGTCCAGGGCGGTGAGGAGGGTGCGGTCGGCGACGGCGCGCAGCAGTTCGGTTTTGCTGCGGAAGTGGCGGTAGAGGCTGGAGGAGTCGGTGCCGAGCACCGCGGCGAGCCTGCGCACGCTGAACGCGTCGGCGTCGTCCGTGCGCAGCAGCTCGGCCGCCGCGTCCAGGATCTCCTCGGTCGACCAGCGCCTTCGGCCTGCCATCGCTTCCCTTCCGCCGTGCTGTCCGGCTCCAGCCTAACTTATGCACTTGGTGCTGCACGCACCGCGTGCATAATGGGGACATGGAGGCCGGGCGGTGCCGCACGGGGTCGTTCGGCAGCAAAGCCGGAAGGAGGCACGTCATGGGACAGGGTGAAAGGCGTCCGGATCCGGCGGCGCTGGACGCCGCCCTCGAGGCCGTGCACCGCGCGGGAGTGCCGGGGGTGTTCGCGGAGGTGCGGGACGGCGACCGGGTGTGGCGGGGCGCCGCCGGGGTCGCCGACGTGGAGACGGGCCGTCCCGTCACCGCCCGTCTGCGGCACCGGGTCGGCAGCGTCACCAAGACCTTCACCGCGGCCGCGGTGCTGCAGCAGGTGGAGGCGGGCACGGTCGGCCTCGACGTGCCGGTGTCGCGGTACCTGCCCGGTCTGGTACCGGGAGAGCGCGGTGACGCGATCACGGTGCGGATGCTGCTCAACCACACCAGCGGACTCGCCGAGTACCTCCCGTACGCCTATCCGTCGTTGAAGGCGTTCCCCGCGCTCGACCGGACGGGGCCGGAGAGTCTGGAGGAGCTGCAGTTCAAGCGGTTCGACCCGGTCGAGCTGATCGGCATGGGGGTGGCCGCTCCCCCGGTCGGCGTGCCGGGCGGCACGCCCGGGGTGTACTCCAACACCAACTACCTGCTGCTGGGGCAGCTGTTGGAGAAGGTGACGGGGCTGCCGGCCGAGCGCTGCATCGCCCGTGACGTCATCGGGCCGGCGG
This sequence comes from Streptomyces pseudogriseolus, assembly GCA_002154585.1. Classification (GTDB taxonomy): domain Bacteria; phylum Actinomycetota; class Actinomycetes; order Streptomycetales; family Streptomycetaceae; genus Streptomyces; species Streptomyces pseudogriseolus. The sequence continues at coordinate 27,056 of MUNG01000162.1, read as the reverse complement.
GGCTGCGGGGCTGCGGGGCTGCGGGACACCGAACTCGCCGTCGGGGCGCACGTCGAGGGGCCGCACGCGCGGCTCTACGAGGCGTGGTTCGGCATGATCGACCCGCCGCGCGACCACAGCGTCCACGACATGTCGTGGGTGGGCCCCTCGGCGTCGCTGATCTCGACGGTCGCGGACCTCAACCGGTTCTACGCGCTGCTGCTGGCCGGGGAGATCGTCGCCCCGTCCTCACTGGCGGAGATGCGGCGCACCGTCCCGGTGATCTCCCAGGAGGGCAGGACCATCGACTACGGCCTCGGCCTGCACCCGCTGGAGCCGCTGAGCCCGGGGCAGGACCCGTACTGGGGGCACGGCGGCACGGTGTGGGGCGGCGGGACGCTGGCGATGGCCCGCGCCGACGGCGGCCGGCAGTGGTGCGTCGCCGTCAACCTCCAGCGCTGGAACGAGCTCGACGCGTCCGGCCGTCCGAGGCCGCACGCGATCGACGCGGCGCTGGCGGCCTTCCACCGGCTGGCGGCGAACGGCTGAGCGGCCCGGGGGACGTGGCGGGCCCACCCCGGCCGGGGTCAGGGCCCGTCAACTCCCGCGCGGCGGCCGGACGGCCGGTCCTCACACGCTGCTGACACCCCCGTCGCCTACCCTCGGTGCAGGACGCACCGACACAGGCGGTGCGGGTGGGTGTCGAGGTCGAGGAGGCGGGGGTGCTCGGTAGAGGCGCGTGGCTGGTCGCGGGAGCCGTCGCCGTGACGTGCATGCTGCTCCTCGGCCCCAGTACGCCCGCCGGCGCCCCGTTCGCCCGGACGGTGCCGGTCGACGCCGCGAAGGACGTGGTGCCCAACCGGGTCATGACGTGGAACCTGTGCAATCCCTGTGAGGAGAGCAACGTCGACCGGGCCGCGGAGATCGCCGCGTACGCGCCGCAGGTCGTCGGCCTCCAGGAGGCGTGCGTCCGGGACGTCGAACGGATCAGGGACCACCTGGCGAATCTGCACGGGCTGGAGTACCACGTCGCGTACGGCCCGGTGCTGCGCAACTGGAGCCGCTGCGGCGGCCTTCCGTGGAAGCCGGGGGGTTACGGGCAGGCGCTGCTGTCGGCCGCGCCGATGACCGACGTCGTCACGGAGGAGTACCCGGACGGCGGCTCGGAGGACCGCGGGTACATCGCCGTCACGACCGAGGTCGCCGGGCAGACCGTACGGGTCTTCAACACGCATCTGGCGCAACGGCGTCAGGAGTCGGTGCGCGAGGGGCAGACCGCGGTGCTCGCCCCGCAGGTCGCCCGGTACGAACGGGCCCTCGTGCTCGGCGACTTCAACGCCGTGCCGGACGCCCCCGAACTCGCCCCGATCTGGGCGCTCGCCGAGGACACCGACGCCGGGTGCCGGCCGCCGGCCGCCGGCGCCTGCGAGCCGACGACGGACTGGCAGACCAAGTACGACTACGTGTTCCTGCGCGGGCTTTCGGCGCTGGGGCACGAGGTGCGGCCCAGCCGGTATTCCGATCACCATCTGCTGCACACCGACGTCACCGCGCGCTGATTCCCTTAAAAGTTTTGTTAGTGGGCGCGATTCGCGGATACACGTTCGACGAACCGACGTCAAAGGAGTCAGTGATGGGCATTATCGCTTGGATTTTCATCGGTCTGATCGCCGGCGCGATCGCCAAGGCGCTCATGCCGGGCAAGGACCCGGGCGGCATCATCATCACCATGCTCATCGGCATCGCGGGCGGTCTGCTCGGCGGCTTCCTCGGCAAGGTGATGTTCGGGGTGGATTCGATCGACGGTTTCTTCGACCTGTCGACGTGGATCGCGGCCATCATCGGCTCCGTCATTCTCCTCGCCCTGTACCGGGTTTTCACCGGCCGCAGTCGCCGTGGCGGTCACGCCCACGCCTAAAGGCGATTCGAGTGGTGTGAGGTGACACCCCGCAGGCGTACGCCTGCCACGCGGAAGGCCCCCGTCTGCGGACGGGGGCCTTCCGCGTGTGCGTTCACTCCGGGTCGCGGCCGGTGCGGGGGTCGGTGCGGAGGTGGGCGCGGACGCCCTGGAGGCCGAAGAGGACGAGGAGTTCGACCGCCTTCCCGTCGGCGCTGCCCAGCCAGTGCGGCAGGGAGGTGTCGAACTCCGCGGCCTCGCCCGCCGACAGGGTCAGGTCACGCTCGCCGACGAGGAGCCGCAGACGGCCGGTGAGGACGTAGAGCCACTCATACCCCTCGTGGGTCTGCGGCGTCGGCTGGGCCGGCTCCTTCCGCGCCGGGATGATCATCTTGAAGGCGTGCACCCCGCCGGGCCGGCGGGACAGCGGCACGAAGGTCATCCCGAACCGGTTCACCGGCTTCAGATGGATCCGCGGGTCGCCGGCGCGCGGCGCCCCCACCAGATCGTCCAGCGGCACGTCGTACGTGCGGGACAGCGGCAGCAGCAGTTCGAGCGTCGCCCTGCGCTGTCCGCTCTCCAGGCGGGACAGGGTGCTCTCGGACACGCCGGTGACGGCCGCCACGTCGGCCAGCGTCAGCCCGCGTTCCCGGCGCAGCGCGCGCAGCCGCGGGCCCACGGCGTCCAGCACCTCGTCGTCCGTCCTGCCGTCCATCGGGCCAGCTTGCCACAACGGCAAGCCCGCGTGCCGGAACGGTGGCCGGCTGCCGAGACTGGGCGCATCGAAGGCAACCTGAGGGAGTTCACGATGAGCAGCACCGATGCGGTCACGTTCTGGGACGGCGTCCACGCCGCCCGCCCCGCGACGGCCGCCCCGTCCCCCAACGTCCGGCTGACGGAGACGGTCACGGAACTGCCGCCCGGCGACGCCCTGGACCTGGGCTGCGGCAACGGCGGCGACGCGCTGTGGCTGGCGCGCCAGGGCTGGCGGGTCACCGCGGCCGACATCTCGGCCGTCGCGGTCGAACGGCTCACCGCCCTGGCCCGCGCCCACGGCGTTCACGACCGGGTCGCCGCCGTACGGCTGGACCTGCGCACGGCGTTCCCCGCCGGTACGTTCGACCTGGTCACCACCCACTACCTGCACACCCCGTACGACCTGGACCGGTCGGCCGTGCTGCGCGCGGCCGCCCACGCGCTGCGGCCGGGCGGGCGCCTGCTGGTCGTGGACCACGGCTCCACCGCGCCCTGGTCGTGGAACCAGGACCCCGACATCCGCTTCCCGAGCCCCCGTGAGGTCGCCGCGGGCATCGGGCTCGACCCCGCGGTGTGGACGGTGGAACGGGCCGACGCGCCCCGTCACCTCGCGACCGGCCCGGACGGCAGCACGGCCGAGGTGACCGACCATGTCCTGCTCGTCCGCCGGGCCGGGTGAGGGTCAGGACACGGGCGTCGCGGTGAGGAAGTCACGGATCTCGTGGACGACGCGGCCGGGCGCGTCCTCCATGAGGAAGTGGCCGGCGTCGGGCACGACGACGAGTTCGGCCCCGGGGATGTCGTCGCGCAGGCGCTCCGCGTAGTGGACGGGCTGCCACTGGTCCTCCGCGCCCCACAGGATGCGCACCGGCATCGTGAGTTCCGCGAGCCGGCCGGCGATCTCCTGGGTGTAGCGCGCGTCGTAGTGGCGCACCTGGTGCTCGAAGAAGGAGGTGCGGCCGAGCCGTGACGCATGGGGGGCGAGGTACGCACGCAGGACGTCACCGCTCATCCGCGACGTGTCGGCGACCGTCATGGAGAGCTGACGGGTCAGCAGGGCGTCGAACTCCTCCTGCGGCAGGGCCGCGTACGAGTCCAGCTCCTCGTCGATGATCCGGCGCCAGGTGGGCGAGGGCCAGGAGTCGTAGCTCACCGAGTCCATGATCATCAGGCGCTGTACCCGGCCGGGGTGGGCGAGGGCGAAGCGCAGGGCGACGGCTCCCCCGATGTCGTGCGCCACCAGGCTCACTTCCTCGACGCCGAGGGCGTCGAGGAGGTGCCCGAACAGGTCGGTCTGGCCGGCGACGGAGGTGTCCCGGCGGGCCGGGCGTTCGGAGAGGCCGTAGCCCAGCAGGTCGTACACGATGACGCGGTGGCCGGCCGCCTCGATGTGGGGGACGACGTCGCGCCACTCGTAGGAGTGGGAGGGCGTGCCGTGGAGGAAGACGACCGGCTCTCCGCTTCCACTGTCGCGGTAGGCCAGCCGTACTCCGTCGACGACGACGTGGTCGGTCAGGAACGACATGGTGCCCTCCTCGGGGCCGGGGCGGTGGAACGTCGGCGAGGGCGCCGACCGTCCCGTAGACTAGGTAGACCAGTCTACCCAGTGAGGGGTGCGCCATGTCGGCAGAGCAGGACTCGGCGGGAACGGCCGGACCGGGGAGGCGACGGCCGGCGCGGGAGCGGATACTGCGGGCGGCGGCGCGGCGCTTCTACCAGGAGGGCGTGACCGCCACGGGCATCGACACCATCACCGCCGAGGCCGGGGTGGCGAAGATGAGCCTCTACAACAACTTCTCCTCCAAGGCGGACCTCGTCAGGGCCTACCTGGACGACCGGCACGAGGACTGGCTGGTGCGGTACCGGGAGCGTGTGGGCGCGGAACCGGACCCCCGCGACGGCGTGCTGGGCGTCTTCGACACCTACATCGACGGCGCGGACGCCCCTCCCACGGGCCGCTTCCGGGGGTGCGGACTGCTCAACGCCGCCGCGGAGATGCCCGCCGGACACGAGGGGCGGGCGCAGGTCCGCCGGCAGAAGGAGGAGGTGGAGCGGATGATCGCGGATCATGTCACGGCGCTGCTGCCCGGCCGTCCCGACGCCGCCCGGGCCACGGCACGGCAGATCGCCTTCCTGCTGGAGGGGGCGATGGTGCGGGCGGGCCTGGAGGGCGACAGCCGCTGCCTGCGGGACGCGCGCGCGATGGCGGAGCGGCTGCTGGACCAGGCGTGATGCGACGGTGTGGTCGGTGGGTCAGGCGCTGCGGGACAGGGGCGAGGCGGAGTCCTGAGTCGCCGGCTGGAGGCGGCGCGGGTCGCCGGCGGTCACCGGAACACGGGACCGCCGGGCGTCCGCGGGGGTTCCGTACCCTGGTGGGCATGCGCGTGCGCCCCACCTTGAGATGGACCCCGACGGACGACCTGCCGCCGGCCACCACGGACCTGGCACCCGTCGTCGACGCGCTGCGCGCCGGCGGCGTACTGGTGCTCAGCGGGGCCGGGATCTCCACGGAGTCCGGGATCCCCGACTACCGCGGCGAGGGCGGGAGCCTGAGCCGGCACACCCCGATGACCTTCCAGGAGTTCGTCGGCGGGGCCGCCGCCCGGCGCCGGTACTGGGCGCGCAGTCATCTGGGCTGGCGGACCTTCGGCCGCGCCCTGCCCAACGCCGGGCACCGGGCGGTGGCCGCGTTCGCCCGCCACGGTCTGGTGTCGGGCGTGATCACGCAGAACGTGGACGGGCTGCACCAGGCGGCCGGCAGCGAGGGTGTGGTGGAGCTGCACGGGAGCCTGGACCGGGTGGTGTGCCTGTCGTGCGGGCGGACCAGCCCGCGCCGGGACCTCGCGGAGCGGCTGGAGGCGGCCAACCCCGGCTTCTCGCCGGTGGCCGCGGGCATCAACCCCGACGGTGACGCCGACCTCACCGACGAGCAGGTCGTCGGTTTCCGTGTGGTGCCGTGCGCGGTGTGCGGCGGCGTCCTCAAGCCGGACGTGGTGTACTTCGGGGAGACGGTCCCGCCGCAGCGGGTCGAGCTGTGCCGGCGGATGGTCCGGGAGTCGACGTCCCTGCTCGTGCTGGGGTCCTCGCTGACGGTGATGTCGGGGCTGCGGTTCGTGCGGCTGGCGGCGGAGAGCGGCAAGCCCGTCCTGATCGTCAACCGGGACGCGACCCGGGGTGACCGTCATGCCCTGACGCGGGTCGGGCTGCCCCTGGGCGCGGCGCTCACCACCGTCGCCGAGCGGCTGGACGTCACCGTGGAGGACCCGGCGGCCGCCTGAGCGGGGAGCCCGCCCTTCGCCCACGCGAAGTCCCGGCACGTGCCGCTCGGCTGCCGTCCCGTCTGGCCTGGGCAGGAGTGTGACGCAGGCCACGGGAACTCCGGCGGGGCCGCGGCGAGTACTTGGTGTGAGAGACACAGATGAAGACGACGAGCTACGTGCGCGCGTCAGAGCCGGGGACCGCGACGCGTTCGGCAGCCTGTACGACGCACACGCGCGTGCGGTGTACAACCACGGGCTGCGGCTGACCGGGGACTGGTCGCTGGCAGAGGACGTCATGTCCGAGACGTTCCTCGCCGCGTGGCGGACCCGGGCTTCCCTGCATCCCGAGGGCGGGTCGCTCGGACCGTGGCTCCTGGGGATCGCCACCCACAAGGCGCACAATGCCACACGCCGTCTGCGCCGACAGCGCCTGTTCCTCTCACGCCAGCCGGCTCCGCCCGCGGTGACGGACTTCGCCGAGGAGAGCGCGGGCCGGATCGACGACGCCCGCAGGCTGGCCGTGGTCCGCGACGCCCTGAGCGGACTGCGCAGCCAGGACCGTGACGTTCTCGTCCTGTGCGTGTGGTCCGGCCTCACCTATCAGGAATGCGCCGAGGCACTGGGCATTCCCCTGGGCACCGTGCGCTCCCGGCTCGCGCGTGCCCGCCGACGGCTCGACCGGCTCAGCGCGAAGAACCTGGAACCGCACGGCCCTCGCGGAGAGGTAAGGAAGCAGGCCGCGTTCGCGGCCGCGCGCTCACAGGAGGAGAACCGATGACCGCCTCACACCGCCCTGACGGTTCCGGCGACGACGCCGCGCATCTGCGTGGGCTGTTGCCGGACGCACCCGAATGGGACCTCACGCCCGCCCGCCGGCGCCACCACCGGGACGTGCTGCTGCGCGAGATCGACCGGGCGCGGACGGTCGTCCCCGCCCCGGCGACGCCCGCGCCCCGGCGGCGGTGGCCGCGTCCGGTCCTCCTGCTGCCGGCCACGGCCATGGCCCTCGCCGGCGCTCTGATCGTCACGCTTCCCGGCACGGAGCAGGAACCCGGCGCCAGGGCGGAGGCGACCGACGCGCGTCACACCGCGGCGGACGGCGTGGTGCTCACGCTCGACCGCATCGCCGCCGCGTCCATGGCGGTCGACGTCGAACCGGTCCGCGACGACCAGTTCGTCTACGTCCGCAGCCTGGTCCGCAGCAACGAAGGCGCCTTCGACGGCCCGGTGAAGCTCGGCGCTCCGCACCGCCGAGAGATCTGGGTGTCGCAGGACTCCGCACCGGTCACCCGCGTCGGGGTGATCCGTGAGTACGGACAGGGTGTTCCCATGTCCGGGCAGCGGATTCCCGTCGAGACGGCCGCCCCCGACGGCAGCGCCGGGCAGGGGGTCCCCGCCGGCATCGACCGGCCCACCTACCGGTGGCTGGCCGGGCTGCCCACCGACACCGACGCCCTGCGCGAGCTGCTCTACGCCCGGACCCGGCCTCTCGACGACGAATCGAAGGACCAGGCCGTCTTCCGGAAGATCGGCGACCTGTTGAACGAGACAGTCATGCCGCCGGCCAGTGCCGCGGCCCTGTACAGGACGGTCGCCACGATCCCGGGCGTGCGCGTGACGCCCGACGCCACCGACGCCGCCGGGCGGCACGGGATCGGGATCACCCGCGAGGAGACCGGCACGGCGACCCGAGACGAGTGGATCTTCGACCGGAACAGTTTCACCCTGCTCGGGTCGCGCTCCTACCTCACGCGCACCGCCGGGACCGAGCCCTCCACCCTCTACAACAGCACCGCCATCCTGGAGACCGGCGTCGTGGACCGGGACGACCGGGTACCCGCGGACGAGTAGAGGACGTCCCGAACGCGGAGGACCGCACGGTCACACGGCTGCGGACGCGGCCGCCAGGCGTCGCCTGAGTTCGTCCTCGCTCACGTCCTCGAGGTGGGTGAGGAACACCCACAGATGCCCGGACGGGTCGCGCAGGATCACCGTGCGGTCGCCGTGGAACATGTCCGTCGGCGGCTGGAGGATCTCCGCGCCCTCCGCCTCGGCCCGCGCGGCCAGCGCGTCGACGTCCGGCACGAAGACGTGCAGCGTGACGGACGTACCGCCGCCGAGGAAGGCGGGCGCGGTGAAGGACGCGTCCTCCGCCTCCTTCACGCTCGCGTCGCCCAGCATCAGCGTCGACCGCCCCACGGTGATCTCGGCGTGCAGCACTCCCCCGCCCGGCGCCTCCAGCCGGAAGTCCTCCCGCGCGCCGAACGCCCGCCGGTAGAAGTCGATCGCGGCCGCGGCGTCGTCGACCATGATGTGCGGGACCACCGCGTAGTGGTAGCGCTCGGGAACGGCGGCCTCGGCCGTGCGCTCGTCCATGACGGACCTCCTCCTGAGGGCCGCGGCCCGCTGCCGCGGCGCTCGGGGACGACCGTAGGAACTCAACTCCGGTTGAGGTCAACCTCCGTCGGCGGCCGCGCCGGGGTGCGCGGCGTCGAGGCCGGCGTCGAAGGCGTCGCGGGCCCGTTCGATCTCGGGCATGTGGGCCGTGGCCCAGTCCAGCAGCACGTCGACCGGGCGGCGCATGGTCTTGCCCAGCGGCGTGATGCGGTACTGGACGGCGACGGGGCGGGAGCTGACGACCTCGCGCTCGACGATGCCGTTGCGTTCGAGTCTGCGCAGGGTCGCGGTGAGCGACTTCTGCGTCACCGCGGGCACGGCGCGGCGCAGGTCGTTGAACCGGCAGGGCCGCTCGCAGAGTTCGTTGAGGACGCTGAGCGACCACTTGTCCAGCACCTGGTCGAGCAGCTCGCGGTGCGCGTGCTCGATCCGCAACTCGCCGCTCGCACGGCCGCCTTCGGTTTCCGGCACGATACCTGGTCTCCTTGAAGTGTCCTTCGGCCACCAAGTATCAACGGTATACCTACTGCTTCGACACGAGGAGACCCCCGTGGCCGTCCGCCGTTTCACGCCCGAAGGCATGCTTCAGCCCACCCCGTACGCGCACGTCGCCGTGGGGACGGGCACCCGTCACGTGCACGTCAGCGGGCAGATCGCCCGTGCCGCCGACGGCACTCCGCTCGCCCCTGGCGACCTCGCCGGGCAGGTCGCCCACGCGCTCCGGGGCGCGGCGCGCGGCCTGCGCGGGGCCGGCGCCTCCTTCGACGACGTCCTGCGCCTGACCTTCTACGTCACCGACTGGGCGCCCGAGAAGATCGGCCCGTTCATGGCGGGGGTCGAGGAGGTCGCCGGCGAGATCGGGCTGCCGGTGCCGCTCCCGCCGTCGTCCCTCATCGGCGTCGACCACCTCTTCGAGCCGGACGTGCTGGTGGAGGTGGAGGCGACGGCGATCCTCGGCTGAGCCCCCCCTGTCGTCCCCTGTCGTCACCGCCGTCGGCGGCTTTACCTTCTCTTTGCAACCTGGGTCCGCGCTCCCCCGTCTCTTCGCACGATCCATCCCCCAGCCCGCCGGGTGACCGTGCGGGCGGACCCAGGAAAGAGAGCGTTCCATGCGCCGAAACGTCCTGAGCGGAGCGGCACTCGCGTGCACCGCCGTGCTGGCCACCGCGATGCCGGCGTTCGCCGACGACCCCTCCCCCGTGCCCGCGACCACGGCGGTCCCCGAGACCGGCGACCAGACGGCCGAGACGGCCGCGAGCCCGGTGCCGACCGACCGCGACGCCGCCGAGGCGACTCCGGTTCCGGCGGAGGACCGGGGCGGGGTCTCCGTGGTGCCGCGCGGTGCGCCGGACACCGGTGACGCGCCGGCCGCCGCCCGGTCGGGCAGCGACGGTCTGCTGATCGGCGGGGGCGCCGCCGCGGTGCTCGCCGCGGGCGGCGCGGCGGTCTTCGTCGTGCGCCGTCGGGCGTCCGGGGCATGACGCCCCTCTCCAGGCGCGCCGTCGTCGCCGTGGCCGTGGCCTGCCTGGTCGCGGGGTGCGGCGGAGGCGACGGTGAGGGTTCCGGGTCCCGGCCGGACGTGACGCGACCGTCCGGGACCCGGGCGCCGGCCGCGGCGGGGGCGTCCGACTCCGCGGCGCGCCCCCTGGCGCGTTCGGCCCCGGTGGGCCTGAGCATCCCCGCGATCGGCGTCGACACACCGGTCGTACGGCTGGGCCTGGCCCCGGACCACACGGTGGAGGTGCCGCCGATCCAGGCGGACGACCCGGCCGGCTGGTACCGGTACTCGCCCACGCCGGGCCGGCCGGGTCCCTCGGTGATCCTCGGTCATGTCACGGTCGGCGCCTACGGCGACGGGGTCTTCCGTCATCTGGCGCGGCTGCGGCGGGACGACGGGATCACGGTGCGTCTGGAGAACGGCACGGCGGCGGAGTTCGCCGTCACCTCGGTCCGCACGGTCGCCAAGGACGACTTCCCCACGGAGGACGTCTACGGCGACACCGCACGTCCTGAGCTGCGGCTCATCACGTGCGGGGGGCCGCTGGAGGACGGCGAGTACCGCGACAACGTGATCGTCTTCGCGGCGCTCCGCGCCACCGCCCCCTGACCCGCACCGGGTGCCGGGCCGCCGCACCGGCGGTCCGGCATCCGGTCGTCGGGGAATGTCCGGTGCCCCGTCGTCCCCTCGGTGTCCATTCCGCATACCGTCCATGAGCGGTTCCCCGTCACCGGGGCCGCCCCGACCATGGAGAGCATTGAAACGGTCCCGCGAGCAGGCAGCGTCCGAGCTCTTCGCTGCCCTCTACCCGCGCCTCGCCGGCTGGTGCCGCCGTCTGGTCGACGACGACGAGACGGCCCACGAGATCGCCTCGGAGGCGTTCACCCGGCTGTGGTCGCGGTGGACCTCCGTGTCGGAACCACGGGGCTTCCTGTACGTCACCGCGGCCAATCTGGTGCGCGACCACTGGCGCAGGCTCGACCGCGAACGCACCACCGTGCGCAGGGTCGGCACCGAGGCCGCCGTACGCCCGCACGCGGAACCGTCCGACCCGTCGGTGCGGATGCTCGTGCAGTCGCTGCCCGACCGGCTACGGGTGCCGATCCTCCTGCACTACTACGCTGATCTGCCGGTCCGGGAGGTGTCCGCCGTGACCGGACGCAAGGAAGGAACCATCAAGGCCGATCTTCACGCGGCCAGGGAGCTGCTCCGTGCCCACCTGAGGAGAAACCTTGATCACTCACGCTGACGAGGGGCCCGAGTTCGAGCCGGACGACCCGCTCGCCGAACTCCTGCGGCCCACGTCCGACCATCTCGGCCCCCCGCCCGGCCGGTTCGAGACGGTCCGCCGCCGGGCGGCGCGGCGACGGCTGGTCCGTACGACGGTCGGGGCCGGTCTCACCTGCGCCGTGGCGCTGCTCGTCGCGCTGCCGTTGCAGAGCTCGACGACGTCCGAGCGGCCGGTCTCGCCCACGGTCCCGCTGGCTCCGCCGCCCCTGACCGGCACCCCCTCCCCCGCGACGGGCCCGACTGTGTCGCCGGAGGCCGCCGAGCCCTCCGAGGACGCCCGGCCCAGTCCCGCCACCGACGAGACGACGACGCCTCGGGGTGCCGTCGTCCCGACGCCCGGGCCGAGGGAGTCGGAGCGGGCGGCCGAGCCCGAGGTGTCGGACAGGGCCGCCGAACCCGAGGTCTCGGACCGGGCAACCGAGCCGGCGATGTCGGACCGGGCGGCCGCCGATCCGAGGGAGTCGAAGAGGGCCGCCGAGCCGGTCGAGGGGTACCGGAGCCCGTGACGCCGCTCGGCGCGCCCGCTCACCCCCGCTCGGGACGCAGCAGCACCTCACTGCCCGTCGGGGTGAACCCGCAGGCCAGGAAGGCGCGCAGGGAGCGGGCGTTGCCGGGGGACACGGCGGCGAAGACCGGGTCGCCGTCCGGGACGAGGGACAGGGCGTCGGCGATGAGCGACCTCCCGTGTCCTCGGCCGCCGCCTTGGACGTCGTGGAGCTCGATGCTCAGCTCCCGCCGTCCGGCGACACCGTCGGCCAGGGTGATCAGGCCGCGTTCGTCCCCGTGGACCTCGACGTTCGTGCGGACGTCCCTGGCGTGGCGGACGCGCGGATGGCCGTCCGCACCGGTCAGCTCCGCGAGTCGCGGCGGGCCACCGGTGCCGCGGGCCGTGAGGGTCACGTCGACGACGTCGATCCAGCCCTTCGGACCGGCGAGGTGGCGCAGGAAGTCCGGGGCGAGCGACGCACCGAAGCCGTCCGGTCCTTGGGCGTGCACGTCCTCCTCGCTCAGGGCGGTGGCGACGACGGCGTGACCGGTGAAGGCGACCGAGCACTCCAGCCCTCCGGGCAGGGGCGGGAGCACCGTCACCTTGCCGTCGACCGGCGGGAAGCGGCCGTCGGCGGCTGCCAGGAAGTACGTCAGGAGCGGGTGCGGTGCGCCCACGGGGTTGCCCACCTGTCTGTCGAGGGAGTAACGGCAGCGGCCATTGTCGGACAGGCCGGAGCCTCACACCGCCGCCGCAGCCGAATAAATACGTCGACAGTGCCTCTCGGGCACGGCACAGTGGCCGTTCGTGACGAGCAGTGAACTGTGGGACCGCGAGACCGCCGAACGCTATGACGCCGAGGAGGCCGAGACGACCTCGGCCACCGTCCTCGAAGCGACCGTCGGCTTCCTTGCCGAGCTGGCCGGGGACGGACAGGCGCTGGAGTTCGCCGTCGGGACCGGGCGTGTGGGTGTGCCGCTGCGGGAGCGCGGTGTGCCGGTGACGGGCATCGAACTGTCGGAGCACATGGCGGCGGTGCTGCGCCGCAAGGTCGACGAGGACACGCTCCCGGTGGTCATCGGGGACATGGCGACGACCGTCGTGCCGGGTGAGTTCTCCCTGGTGTACCTCGTCTACAACACGATCTCGAACCTGCTCACCCAGGACGAGCAGGTCGAGTGCTTCCGCAACGCCGCGCGGCATCTGCGGCCCGGGGGCCGCTTCGTCGTCGAGCTGGGCGTGCCGCCCCTGCGGTTCCTGCCGCCCGGGCAGATCGCGGTGCCGTTCGACGTGTCCGAGCGGCATGTGGGGTTCGACACCGTCGACCCGGTCGAACAGCTCCTCGTCTCGCACCACTTCACCCGTGACGGCGACGACGGCCGCTACCGCCGCGGGGCCTCCCGCCACCGCTACGCGTGGCCGGCGGAGCTCGACCTCATGGCCCGCATCGCCGGCCTGGAGTTGGAACGCCGTGTGGGTGATTGGGACGGTTCACCGTTCACTCAGGACTCGCCCCAGCACATCTCCGTGTGGCGGAGACCCGCCTGAACGACGACCGCCGTCCCGGCCACCGCTCGGGTCTCGTGCAGGGTGATCACCTGGCCGGGCTCGAGGTGACGCCAGCTCTCGGGCCCCACGGGCGCCAACCGGACCCTCGCACGGCCGCCTGGCGGAGTCCGGCTCGCCGGTCGCGTCTGCTCGGCTCCCTGCGATGAGTTCCGCCCGGGGCGGGGGTCTTCCCCCGTGGACACACCCGTGTCGACCGCCCCACCGACAGGAGCCCCTCGCCCATGACGACTCGTCCGGGACGCGCGACCGTCCGCCGCCTTCCCGACTCCACCGTGTGGTCCATGATCCGTGCCGAGCGGGCCGCGCTCGCCGACGATCTCGCCGGGGTCGACGCCGGCCGGTGGGACACGCCCTCGTTGTGTGACGGACTCACCGTGCGCGACGTACTCGCGCATCTCACCGCGGGGGCGCGTCTCAACACCGTGAGATGGCTGGCCGGCGTCGTCCGCTGCCGGTTCGACTTCGACAAGCAGGTCGCGATGCGTCTGGCCGAGCAGCTCGGTACGGGGCCGGACGACACCCTCGGCCGTTTCCGGCGCTCCGTGTCGAGTACGACCAAGCCGCCCCTGCCCGCCCTCGCCATGCTCGGTGAGACGGTCGTGCACGGGGAGGACATCCGGCGGCCGCTCGGCCTACGGCGGGCCCACCCGGTCGAGACGGTGACCGCCGTCGCCGAGTACTACCGGGGGACCGATCTCGTGGTCGTCGCGAAGGGGCGCATCGGCGGGCTGGAACTCGTCGCGGACGACGGTCCTTTCGCCACCGGGAAGGGACTTCCCGTGTCCGGGCGGACCGTCGCCCTCGTCATGGCGATGACGGGGCGCGCGGCGTTCTGCGACGAGCTCGACGGGGAGGGCGTGGACCTGCTCCGCGCCCGCTGCACGGCCGCGTGAACGGCCGCGAGCCCGGCTTCCTGTCCCCCACGGGCAGGGAGCCGGGCTCGCGGGGCCCGGGTCAGGCCGCGGGGAGGACGCCCGTGCGGGCGATCTCCGCGTACCAGCGCGCGCTGGCCTTCGGGATGCGCTTGCCGGTCGGGTAGTCGACGTACACGGCGCCGAACCGCTTGCTGTAGCCGTGCGCCCACTCGAAGTTGTCGAGCAGGGACCACAGGAAGTAGCCGCGGACGTCCGAGCCGTCGAGGATGGCACGGTGGACGGCGGCCAGGTGGTCGCGGACGTAGGCGATGCGCGCGGGGTCGTTGACGTTGCCGGACGGGTCGGCGTAGTCGTCGAAGGCGGCGCCGTTCTCGGTGATGACCAGCGGCAGCTCGGGGAAGTCGCCCGACAGCCGGCGCAGCAGGTCGTACAGGCCGGTGGCGTCGACGGCCCAGCCCATCGCGGTGCGCTCGCCGGGCGGCTGGTGGAAGGCGACCCTGTCGGCGGCCGGCCAGGGGCTGTGCGGGCTGTTGCCGTGGCCGTCGGAGGTGTGGGTGCCGCTGCCGTCGGTCTCGGAGACGACTGTGGGCGTGTAGTAGTTGACGCCGAGGAAGTCGAGCGGCTGGTTGATCTGCTCGAGGTCGCCGTCCTTCACGAAGGACCAGTCGGTCAGGCCGGCGGTGTCCTTGAGGAGGTCCTCCGGGTAGGCGCCCTGGAGCATCGGGCCGGTGAAGACGCGGTTGGCGAGCGCGTCGATGCGGCGGACGGCGTCCGCGTCGCCCTCGGTGGCGGTGAGCGGGCGGACGTGGTGGATGTTGAGGGTGACCGAGCACTGGGCGGCTGCCGGGAGCCGGTCGCGCAGGGCCTGGACGGCCAGCCCGTGGCCGAGGTTGAGGTGGTGGGCGGCGCGCAGGGCGGCGACCGGGTCGGTGCGGCCGGGGGCGTGCACACCGGAGCCGTAGCCGAGGAAGGCGCTGCACCAGGGCTCGTTGAGCGTGGTCCACGTCTTCACGCGGTCGCCGAGGGCGTCCGCGGCCAGGGCGGCGTACTCGGCGAAGCGTTCGGCGGTGGCGCGCTCGGGCCAGCCGCCGGCGTCCTCCAGCTCCTGGGGCAGGTCCCAGTGGTAGAGGGTGGCGACGGGCTGGATGCCCTTCTCCAGCAGCTCGTCGGTCAGGCGCCGGTAGAAGTCCAGGCCCTTCTGCACGGCGGGGCCGCGTCCGGTGGGCTGGATACGGGGCCAGGCGAGGGAGAACCGGTAGGCGCCGAGGCCGAGTTCGGCCATGAGGGCGACGTCCTCGCGCCACCGGTGGTAGTGGTCGGTGGCGATGTCACCGGTGTCGCCGTTGCGGACCCGGCCCGGGGTGCGGGCGTAGGTGTCCCAGATGGACGGGGTGCGTCCGTCCTCGGCGGCGGCGCCCTCGATCTGGTAGGAGGCGGTGGCAGAACCCCAGAGGAAGCCCTTGGGGAAGGTGCGGGCGGCGTCCGGGGCGGACGCGGTCTGCTGTGCTGCGGTGACCACGTAAGTCCTTTCGGGATGGTGGGCGTGGCTCGCGTGGGTGGGCGAGCCGGCCCGGTGGGGGTGTCGGTCGGTGACTGCGGGGAGGCGGTCAGCCCTTGACGGCGCCGGCCATGATGCCGCTGACGATCTGACGGCCGAAGACGACGAACATCGCCAGCAGGGGCAGGGTGCCGAGCAGCGCGCCGGCCATGATCAGCGACTGGTCGCGCACATAGCCCGCGCTGAGCTGGGTGAGCGCGACGGGGACGGTCGGGTTGGTCATGTCGAGCACCACGAAGGGCCAGAAGAAGTCGTTCCAGGCGTGCACGAACGTGATCATGAACAGGACGGCCATGGCGGGGCGCGCGACGGGCAGCACGATGCTCCAGAAGATGCGCAGCGAGTGCGCCCCGTCGACCCGTCCGGCCTCGACGAGTTCGTCGGGCAGCGCCTCGGAGAGGTACTGCCGCATGAAGAACACGCCGACGGCGCTGACCAGCGTGGGGAAGATGACGGCGGGCAGCTCCTGCGACCAGCCGAGTTCCGACATCATCATGAACAGCGGGACGACGCCGAGCTGCGGCGGCACCATCATGGTGCCGATCACCAGCATGAGCAGGATGTTGCGGCCCTTGAAACGCAGCTTGGCGAAGGCGAACCCGGCGAGCGTCGCGAAGAACACCGTGGACAGGGCGATCACGCCGGCCACGATGGTGCTGTTGATCATCGCCTTGCCCATGGCCGCCTCGTCCCAGGCGCGGGCGAGGTTGCTGAACAGGTTCGGGCCGGGCAGGAACGGCGGCGGGGTCTGGCTGACCCGGGTGTTGTCGGTGGAGGCCGCCACCATCGTCCAGTACAGCGGGAAGATGGACAGGATCGCCATGACGGCGAGCAGGACGTAGGCGAGCGGTCCGGCGTGGTGGGTGCGGCCGGCGCGTTCGCGCAGCAGACGGCGTCCGCCGCGCCGGGCCGGCTTGTCGGGTTCGGTCCGGGCCGGAGCGTCCGTCCGGGCCGGGAGGTCGTGGATGGTCATGACGTCTCCAGGTCAGGACGTACGGGAGCGCAGGCGCTTGACGAGCCGCTGCACCAGGAAGGCGAGGACCAGCACCATGAACATCGCCCAGGCGACGGTCGCCGACCGGCCCATCTGGTAGTTCTTCCAGCCCTCCTCGTACAGGAGCAGGCCCAGCGTCTGGTACTGGTTGTCCGCGCCGCCGGTGACGCCGTTGGGACCCTGTCCGAAGATCAGCGGTTCGCCGAACAGCTGGGTGGCGCCGATCGTGGAGAGCACGATGGTGAAGACGATGGTGGAGCGGATGCCGGGCACGGTGACGTGCGTGAACTGCTGCCAGCGGGAGGCGCCGTCCAGGGAGGCGGCCTCGTAGCGCTCGGCGGGGATGGCCTGCATGGCGGCCAGGTAGAGCAGGGCGTTGTAGCCGGTCCAGCGCCAGATGACGATGGTGGAGATCGCCACCTGGGCGGGCCACTTGTCGGCCTCCCAGTTCACCGGGTCGATGCCGACCGTGCCGAGCGCCCAGTTGATCATGCCGAAGTCACGCTCGAAGATCATGGTGAAGACGAGCGCGGCCGCGCCGACGGACGTGGCGTACGGCACCAGGGACGCGACGCGGAAGAACAGCGAGGCGCGCATGCGGTAGTTGAGCAGGTGCGCCATGCCCAGGGCCATCAGCAGCTGCGGCACCGTGGAGATGACGCCGATGGTGATGGTGTTCTGGAGGGCGTTCCAGAACCGTGAATCGCCCCACAGGTCGACGTAATTGTCGAACGCGACCCACTCCATGACGTCGAGCGTGGCCAGTTCCACGTCGTGCAGGGAGATCCACGAGGTGTAGACGAGCGGGTAGAAGCTGAACGCGGCGAAGACGACGAAGAACGGGGCGACGAACGCGTACGGGGCGCCCTTGACGTCGAGGCGGTGCAGCCAGGCGCCGCGCCGCCGTGAGGTCTCCTTGCCGTCCCCGGCGCGGGACGGACCCGGCGGCTCCTCGCCGGCCAGGGCCTTGGTGGTGGAGGTGGCCACCGGACTTCCTTCCTGAGAGCGGATGGGGAGCCGTCCCGGGCCCGCGTGCGCTGAGGCGGGCGGGCCCGGGACGGCCGCTGGAGCTGCGGTCAGCGGACCGCCTTCTGGATGCGCTCCACGGTGGTGTCCCACGCCTCGTCACGCGGCGTCCCCTGCTCGACCAGGGCCAGGCCCTGGGAGAAGGTGTCCTTGATGG
Organism: Streptomyces pseudogriseolus; assembly: GCA_002154585.1. GTDB lineage: Bacteria > Actinomycetota > Actinomycetes > Streptomycetales > Streptomycetaceae > Streptomyces > Streptomyces pseudogriseolus. The sequence goes on along the minus strand of MUNG01000162.1, from coordinate 9,313 downwards.
TGCCGTCCTTGCGGCCGAGGACCTGCTTGTCGGGAATCTCCTGCGCCGCGGCGCCGAAGATCTGGCCGAGCGGCGCGCCGCTGAAGTAGTCGTTCTTCACGGCCTTCACGGTCGGGTCCTCGAGGGCCTTCTGCGAGGACGGGATGTTGCCGAGGTCCTTGAAGATGCGGGCCTGCTGCTCGGGCGCGGTCAGCCACGCGACGAGCTTCTGCGCCTCCTCCTTCACCGGGCTGTCCTCGATCACGCCGAGGAAGGAGCCGCCCCAGTTGGCGCCCTTCGGGGCGCGGGCGACGTCCCACTTGCCCTTGTTGACCTCGCCGGCCTTCTCGCTGATGTGGCTCAGCATCCAGGCCGGGCAGACCGCGGTCGCGAACGTTCCGTTGGACAGGCCGGGGTCCCAGCCGGGCTGGAACTGGCGCAGCTTGGCGGTCAGGTCCTCGTCGGCGGCGTCCGACGACAGCTCCCAGGCCTCCTTGACGGCCGGGTTCGTGTCGTAGATCAGGTCGCCCTTCTCGTTGTAGTACTGCTCGGGGTAGCCGTAGACCATGGCGTTGAACAGGCCGCTGGCCGAGTCGGTGTAGGCGACGTCGCCGCCCTTGAAGTTCTTCTTGAAGGTGCGGCCGACCTCGACGTACTTCTTCCAGTCGCCTTCCCAGAGCTTGCCGACCTCTTCGCGGTCGGTGGGCAGGCCGGCCTGCTGGAAGTAGTCCTTGCGGTAACAGACGGCCATCGGGCCGATGTCGGTGCCGAGGCCCAGCACCTTGCCGTCCTCGGTGGTGATCTGGGACTGCTTCCAGGGCAGGAAGTGGTCGGTGCCCGCCAAGCCCGCGAAGTCGGCGAACTTGTCGGCCCGGGTCTCGGTGATCTCCTTGGCGCGGCCGATCTCGATGCCCTGGATGTCCTTCAGGCCCTTGCCCGCGGCGAGCTTGGTCTGGAGGGCGGTGTAGTAGGTCTGCTCGTCACCGGCGATCTCCGCCTTGATCGTGACGCCGGGGTTCTGCTTCTCGTACTCCTCCAGCAGGCCGGTCTCCTTGATGCCCATGACACCGAAGAGGCCCATGGTGATGGTGACCTTGTCGCCGTCCTTGCTGCCGCCGGTGACCGAGTCGCTGTCGCCACTGCAACCGACGACGAGCGAGAGCGCGCCGACGGCCGCGGCGGTCGCCACCGCCTTCCTGCGCAACGAACCGAGAGTGCCCATGGATCTCCTCCTACGACGGCGCTGACACACCGGGGTGACAAGTTCTGCGATGACCGCAGCGGCTCATGATCGAAGTGGGAACGTGCCCATTTCGGGGTGGGCACGTTCCCACCGCCCCACGAAGACTTGTAGCAGCGGCGCAATCTGTCAATAACTTGAAAGCAACTTCTGTATGCCGGACGCGGCTTCCGTTCGCCTTCCGGACCCTGGGGGTGCTGCGCCGTCGTCGGCGTCTGCAAGAATTGCCGCAGGTCACCTCCGCGGCAGAGAACGCCGCCGCGGCCGCTGAGGGGGGAGTGCATGACGGGCAACCGCCGTCCCACGATCAAGACCGTCGCCGCCCGCGCCGGCGTGGGGCGCACCACGGTCTCCCGCGTCGTCAACGGCTCCGACCTGGTCAGCGCCGACGCGCGGGCCCGCGTCCTGGCGGCGATCAAAGAACTGAACTACGTCCCCAACTCGGTCGCCCGCGGCCTGGTCACCAACCGCACCAACGCCGTGGCCCTGGTCATCCCGGAGTCGGAGAGCCGGCTCGGCTCGGAGCCGTTCTTCGCCGCGCTGATCCGCGGCGTGAGCGGCGCGCTCGCGGAGAGCGGCACGCAGCTGCAGCTGATGCTGGTACGCGACCAGGCCGAACGCGATCAGCTCACCGAGTCGGTGGCCACCCGCCGGGTGGACGGCGTGCTGCTGGTCTCCGTGCACTCCGAGGACCGGCTGCCCGGCACCCTCGAGGAGATGGGCCTGCCCGTCGTGCTCGCCGGCCGCCGCGACGCGGGCGAGCAGCTGAGCTACGTGAACGCCGACAACGCCGCGGGCGCCGCCGAGGCCGTACGGCATCTGCTGGGCCGCGGGCGGCGGCGGATCGCGACGATCACCGGCCCGCAGGACATGGACGTCGGCCGCGCCCGTCTCGCGGGGTGGCACACCGCGCACCAGGAAGCGGGCGTTCCGGCGGACGGGTCGCTGATCGAGGCGGGCGACTTCACCGAGGACAGCGGCGGCCGCGCCATGCGTTTGCTTCTTGAACGCGCGCCGGATCTGGACGCCGTCTTCGCCGCGTCGGACCTCATGGCGGTGGGCGCGCTGGCCGAATTGCGCCGCCGGAAGCGCCGCGTGCCGGACGACGTGGCCGTGGTCGGCTTCGAGGACTCGGTGCTCGCCCGGCACACCAACCCGCCGCTGACGACGGTGCGTCAGCCGGTGGAGGAACTGGGCCGCACGATGGCCCGCATCCTCACCGACATCACCCTGAACGACGGCCCCCGGCAACAGATCACGCTGCCCGCGGAGCTGGTCGTCCGCGAGTCGTCGTAGGGGGCGGGATGGTACGGGGCCGGCTGCTGCCGGTACTCCTCATAGCCGCCGGCCTGTTCGGCTCGGCGGGCCTGTTCGCCGACGGGAGCACCGTCGGGGCGGTGGTGATGCTGCTGGCGTTCGTCGCGTTCGCTGCGGTGAACTCGCCGCTGGTGTTCCCGCCCTCCCTCGGCGCGGAGGAGGCCCGGCGGCGCAGCGCCGCGGACGGGCGTCCGGTGGTGTACTGGCGGCCGGGATGCGGGTACTGCCGGCGGCTGCGGTTCAGGCTGGGCCGGGACGCGCGCCGGGCGCACTGGGTCGACATCTGGCGCGACCCGGCCGCCGCGGCGGCGGTGCGGGCGGTCGCCGACGGGAACGAGACCGTGCCGACGGTCGTCCTGCCGGACGGGCGGGCACAGGTCAATCCCGACCCGGAGTGGGTGCGCGAACGGCTGTGAGCGCCGGGGCCGTTGGGCCGAAGTGACATCCGGTCAGGACGGTGACGGCGCATCGAGCTGGTGGTCGGCCCAGACGTAGGTGTGCGGGAGAAGGTCGCCGACGGGGACGGCGCGGAGGCCGTCGGGGGTCGCGACGACGATCTGAAGTGCGGGGAAGTAGTCGAGGAGCGCCTGGCGGCAGCGGCCGCACGGGGGGACGACTCCGCGGTCGCGGTCGCCGACGGCGACGATGGTCTCCAAGTCGTGGGCGCCCTGGGCGGCGGCCGAGCCGACGACGACCAGTTCGGCGCACGGGCCGCCGGTGAAGTGGTAGGCGTTCACCCCGGTGACGATTCGGCCGTCCGCGGCGCGGGCCGCCGCGGCCATGGTGTGCCGGTCGCCCTGGCAGCGGGTACGGGCGACCTCGGTCGCGGCGTCCACGAGTTCCTGGTCGACGTCGTGCGTGTGCATGGTGGGGCGTGCCTCCGGGCGCGAAGCCTGCATGTGCGGGTCAAGAGTGGCCGGGGACCGTCAGCCAGGCAACGCGGGTGCGCCGGCACTCCGGTCGGCCGGTGCCACGCGACCCGACCGGGTACACCTCCTCGACGAGGTTCCGCGCGCGCAGACCGTGACGGGCGGCGAAGGAGCCCACGCCACCCACGGCGCCCTCGCCGCCTCGCGCGCGTCACGGCGACAGTCGTGGGCACGCCGTAACGGCGATGGGGTAAGGTCCGGAAGCCGATCACTCGTCTGTGATCATCTCGCGGCGTTTCTGGGGAGAGCGCGCCGCACGTCCACCGCATTTCTCAGGGGGGTCCTCATGGCCTGTCCGCCCATGCCCGGTCGGCCGATGCCCGGTCCCGGACCCGTGCTGCGCTCACCGCTGGGTCTCGCGCACGCCGTGACCGCGCTGCTGGCCGTCGTGATCGTCGCCGACGTGCTGAGCCTGGGAGCGGCGGCGTACATGCGGTCGGTGATGGCGGACGTGCTGTCCACCGGCCCGACGGGCATCGACATGGACGCGGTCGACCGGGCGGACACGGCGATCGCCGGGTCCAGCGGGCTGTACCTGCTCGGCCTGATCGGGACGGCGACACTGTTCATCATCTGGTTCCACCGGGTGCGTCACAACGCGGAGGTGTTCGCGCCGGACGTGCAGCGCCGCACGCCGGGCTGGGCGATCGGCGGCTGGTTCATCCCGTTCGCCAACCTGTGGATCCCGCGCGGCATCGCCCAGGACGTCCTGCGCGCCAGCCAGCCGGACCCCTACGCGGGCGAGCTGCGGCACCAGCGGCTGCTCAATTCCTGGTGGAGCCTGTGGATCGTGTCGAACATCTTCGACCGGCTTGCCGCGCGGCAGTACGACGCGGCCGAGGACCCGCAGGCGGTTCACGATGCCGCGGGATGGCTGATGCTGGGGTCGGTCCTCGACATCGTCGCCGCGGTCCTGGCCCTGCTGTTCGTCCGCAGGCTGACGGCGGATCAGAACGCCAAGGCGATGGCGGGGAACCCGTTCCCGCCCGAGCCGCAGTATCCGGCGGCGGGCGGCCCGGTGCCCCGGCCGGCGCCGGACGGCAGACGACGACGCACACCGGACGACACGTGACGGCCCGCACCGGACGTCCGGTGCGGGCCGCGCGGTTCTGGTGCAGGGGTGAACCGTCGGGTGCGGCAGGGCACCGCCGGCGGCGCGGCGACCCGGCGCGCGCCGCGGAGCCACCGGGCAGTTTGCGCCGCCGTGGTGCCACGGAAGGGGGTGGGAAGGGGAAGGTGATGATCCCATTGGCAGCGGAGCGTCAACCCCCTCCAGCAGACCGGCCGCTGTCTCGATCAGATTCCCGTATCGGCGCCGCTCGTCACCGGGCGGCCGGGATGTCGTCCAGGCTGGTGTAGACGTCCTTGCCCCAGGCTCGCGCCCGGCCGACCATCAGGTCAGCACCCTCGGACGGCCCACCGATGCGCAGGACGGCGTCGCAGCGGAGGAGGAGTTGCTCGGCGAGGGGGTGGAACATCTCCTCATAGACGGCATCGCCGGGGCGGGTACTGCCGGCGGTCTCCAGCAGCGGGAGGGCGAGTGCCTCGCCGGTGACTCCGAGGTGACCGGCACGGAAGAGCGCCAGGGCGGTCTCGTTCATGGCCCGGACGTTCGCCTCCAGCTTGCGCGGGTCGTCGCCCGTGCCCGATCGGCACGGTCCGGCGACGAGGATCATCAAGGGACGCGGACGGCGGTTCACGGGATGTCTCCTCCACGAGATGTGAAGCGGGGGCGGACTTCGACGCAGGGCTCGTCCCCGTCGGAGTCCGCGCCGACCGACGGAGGTCAGGTTCCGTCGGTCGGCGGCCTACCATCACCATTTCTAACACGAAAGTGTTCGTTTGACCACTTTCATGTTCACTCGCCGAACATCGCAGAGTAGAGTCCGCAGCGACACCCAAGTAGGGGCGATCGACACTGCCGGCGTCGGTGCCCTGCACTGGACGGCGTCGGCGTCGGCGTCGGCCTACGCGGCAGCGTGATTGCCGCGGTTGACCATCCTCGCGTTCATACGAACATGCCATGTGCGATTGCTGTTACAGTGTGACACCGCATCACGGGAATGAAGTGTGGAGCCTCGTACCAGCACATGCGGGACACCCCGAGAGACAGAAGACGGTCGTTAATCATGAAGCAGTGCCCGGGTGTCGGTGAAACGGACATCCTCGAGCGCATGGAAGCCAACCTGGCGGAGCACGCGGCCCACCTGCACCGACAGGTCGCCGGTGCGACCGTGACCGAAACGGACGACCTGCTGATCGCCGACAGCGGGATCGACGACGACACGTTCAACATCGTGGCGGCGGCACGCTTCGCTCCCTCGCAGGCCGCGGCTCGCATCGAAGCGACGGTGCGCACGTTGAAGGCCGCGGGACGCCCCTTCTCCTGGTGGGTCGGACCCGCATCCACGCCCTCGGATCTCTCCCGCCGGCTCGTGGCGGCCGGTCTCGAAGCCACGGAGCGCGAGACGGCGATGTGGGCGCCCCTCGACGCGCTCCCCTCCCGCCCCCGCGTCGCGGAGTTGTCCATCCGTCAGGTGCGGACCCCCGAACAGCTCGCCGACTATGCCGCCGTGCTGTCCGCGAACTGGGACCCGCCGGCCGCCACGGTGCGGGCCTTCTACCGCGACGCGGCCCACTGGGCCCTCCGGCCCGACTGCCCTGCCCAGTACCTCATCGGGTACTACCGCGACCAGCCGGTCTGCTCGGCGGAAGTCTTCCACCACGCCGATGTGGCCGGCATCTACAACATCAGCACCCTCGCCGGCCACCGCCGACGCGGCTACGGCGGCGCCATCACCGTGGCCGCGCTCCACGCGGCACGCGAACACGGCCAGTACCGCGCGGTACTGCAGGCGTCAGCAGACGGTGAACCGGTCTACCGGCGCCTGGGGTTCACGGCATGTGGCAGTTTCACGGAGCACGCTTTCCACCCCCAGGGCGTCACATGACCCCCGAACTAGCCGTGGCGTACGGCGTCTGATCGCCGGCGGCCGGGCCGGCCCGCGCACGGGGTCGTCGGCCATTACGCCAGGTGGACCTCGACCCCGGACTCCCTCAGCGCCTGGAGGGTCTGGGGCCCGTTCGGATGGGTCTGCGCGTCCTCCGCCGCGGCATCGGTGACGAAGGCACCCGCCGCGCTCAGCGGAGCCACCCGGCTGAACGCTCGCACCCCGAGTTTCGTGGCGTCGGCCACCACGACGGCGCGTGCCGCCTGCACGAGACCGACCTGCTTGACCGCCGCGTCGTCGAGGGAGAACTCCGTCCAGCCGCGCTCGGCGTGGACCCCGCCGATCGACATGACGAAGCAGTCGAAGCTCAGGGACTCCAAGGTGCTCGTCGCCAGCGGGCCCACCAGCGAGCGTTCACCCGGACGCGACCGCCCTCCCACCACGAGTAGTTCGATGCCCGGCTTGTCCGCCAGGACTTGGGCTGCCTGCAGGCTCAGTACGGCCACCGTGAGCGGAGCGCGCTCCACCAGGTGCTCCGCGACGTGAACCGTGGTGGTGCCCGCGTCCAGCAGCACCCTTGTCCCCGGCTCGATCATCGCGGCGACCACCTCCCCCAGCCGGTCCTTGGTCGCGGCCTGCCAATCGCGCCGGGCGAGGAAGCCTCCACCCTCGTCCCACGCACGCACGGGAACGGCACCACCGTGTACCCGTCGCAGCAGGCCCTGGCTCTCCAGCGCGTTCAGGTCCCGGCGAACGGTCATCTCCGAGACGCCGAGGCGTTCGGCCAGTTCCGACACGGACAGCTTGCCCGCGTTCTGGACGAGCCTCAGGGTCAAGTCAAGACGGTCCCCGGCGCTCATGCACTACTTCTAACACCACTCTGTTCGTTTGAACAAACGCCGAAGATCATTTGACGACGGCCCCTAACGCCCCGCGTAGGCGCACGTCCACGCGGACATGCCCTGCATCCGGGCAAGGCGCTTGGCCACCGCGATCTGTTCCTTGCGGGTGGCGAGGTCGGCGCGCGGGGCGTACTTGAGCCCGCCGGCCGCGACCCAGCTCGACTGCGAGAACTGGAGTCCGCCGTAGTGGCCGTTGCCCGTGTTGGCCTTCCAGTTGCCGCCCGACTCGCAACGGGCGATGGCGTCCCAGTCGGTTCCGGGGCGGGCCGAGGGTGAGGCGGCCGCCCCGGTCGTGGCCGCGCCGAGAGCGGTCGCGGCGGCCAGGACCAGCAGGGCGGTCCGCACGCGCACTCCGGAGGCACGACGCCCGGTGACGTCAGAGGCCGTATGTCTCGATGTCATAGGCCCACTTTTATGCCACCGGGAGCCGTGACGGCATCCCGGCGGGCCGCGTCGCTACGCCGGCCGGGGGACGCGGTGTCCGCCGCACGGTGAGTGGGCGCGGCACACGGTCCAGCCCTCCCCCGTTCCATCCAGGGCGCGCCCGGTGTCCCGGTCAGGCCGAGGCCTCGACGGCCTTCTTGATACGGCGGCCGAAGGCGGGGGCGTCCCTGCGGGCCGCGCTTCCCGCGAGCGGCAGCAGCACCTTGCCCACGCCGTGCCCTTCGAGCACGTTGAACAGGCGCACCCTGGTGCCGCCGTCGGATGTGGGTTCGAGGTCGTAGCCGCCCTCCTCGGCGGTGATGGAGTTGTGCGAGACCTCGTGCCACCGCATCCGCGTGGGTGCGGTCAACTCATAGATTTCGAAGTCCCGTTGGGAGCGCATCCCGGCGTCCTTCACCGTGCTGTGGAACACCGTGCCCACATGGGTGTCGCCGTCGGGGCTCTTCTCCATCGCCAGGACGCGGGGGCTGAACTCGGGGTCGTTCCGTCCGTCGGCGAGGTAGGCGAAGACGTCCTCGATGGGCCGGTCGACGTCCACGACGACCTCGAACTGAGTACTCATGGCTCTCTCCCGGATACTCCGGGGACGACTCCCCGGGCGAAGGGGACATCTCCACCGTAACCGGATGCCTCCGGGCTGCCCAGCGGTCAGCGGGCGGGGGCGTCGAGCTCCTTGCGGAGGGCCGCCGCCCTGACGGCGGGGTCGTAGCCGTCGGGGACGCCGTCGATCAGGATGATGTCGCCCTCCATGTGCCGGGCGCGCAGCGGCACGATCTCCCGGTAGGCGGGCGAGTCCCACCAGTTCCGTGCCTCGGTGAGGCCGGGGAAGGCGATCATCACCACGTGTCCGGGCCAGGCGCCCTCCAGCACCTCGTGACGCGTGGCGTGCACCAGGAAGCGGCCGCCGAACGGTTCCAGCGTGGCGGAGATGCGCTCCATGTACTCCGCGATGTCGGGGTGCGGTGCGGCCGGGCGCAGGTGGGCGATGGCGTACGCGGTCATGGTGTCCTCCACGGTTGGTCGGTCGTCGGTCCGCCGATCGTCGGTCCGTCGGTCCCTCTGTTTCTCGTACGCGGTGATCGTGGCACCAGGCGGGGGGCGGGGTCGATGACCTCGGAGGTAAGGGAAGGGGGCGTACCTCACGACGGGGGCGGGACCGCCGGTCGGCGGTGTCCGTCACCCGTACGAGCGCACCGGACGGAGGGGCCGCGCGGCAGCCGGACCATACGACAGGCGGCTCGGCGAGGCGCATAGGACTGTGGTGACCATGAATCGTCACCGTCGCCCGCCCCGGCGCGCCCCGTGGATCGCCGGCGGCGCCGCCGCGCTGGTCCTGGGCGGCGTCGGCGTGTGGGTGTGGGTGGCGCAGGACGACGGCACCCCGAGCCCCAGGCCGTCCGCCTCCCACGACCTGACCCTGCCGACGCTGGGCCCGCTGCCGACGCCGACCTCCACGACCTCGCCGCCGTCCACCGCCGAGCCGACCCCCACGGGCGGGACAGGGGCGCCTGTACCCACGGCGTCCCGTCCCGGAGGGGCGGCCCGGCCCAG
>MUNG01000161.1 GCA_002154585.1 Streptomyces pseudogriseolus | reverse complement strand
TCGCCATGTGCGGGGCGTCGGGGGCGTCGCCGGCCAGCCGCAGCGCGACGTACGCCTCGACGGTGGCGGAGAGATCGCCGGGGCCGCCGTGGAAGGTGGCCCAGGTGCCGTCCTCGCGCTGCTCGCCGCGGATGAACAGGGCGGCGGCGCGGGTGGTGTCCTCGTCGCGGATGCCGAGGAACTGACGCAGCAGCAGGTCCTCGGCGTCCATCGTGACGTTGGTCTCGAGNNCGCGCCGTACGGCGCGGGCGGCGATGTCGGGTACCCCGGCCGCCTCGGGGATGTCGGTGTCGTGTTCGCTGGCCGCGGTGAGCCGGGACGGCGAGGCCGCCCCGGTGCTTCCGTCGGTCGTCGCTGTCATGGCTTCCCCTTCGTGCAGTCCTGCAAGTGGTGCGTCTGCTGTGGGTCCGCCGTCGGCCGGTGGGGACTCCCGTCCCACCGGCCGGCGACTACGCGAGGGCTATTCGGCCGATAGTGATCATCTCTTTCGTACGACGACGAAGTCCGCGAGCGCCGTGAACTGTTCCCGCACCCGGTCGGGCATGTCCACGAGGTCGAGGGCCTCGATGGCGATGGTGTGCTGACGTCGTGCCTCCTCGGCGGTCCAGTCGCGGCCGCCGGCCTCCTCGATGAGGGCGGCACGGGCCGCGAACTCCTCCTCGGAGAAGTTCGCGAAGTCGCTGCTTTTGGCGTCGGCGGCGAGGATCTCGCCGAGCCGGGCGGCGGCCGGGCCGTCCGCGGCGAGCGCGGCCACCACCGGGAGGGACTTCTTGCGCTGGCGCAGGTCGCTCCAGGTCTGCTTGCCGGTGGAGTCGGGGTCGCCCCAGATGCCGAGCAGGTCGTCGACCGCCTGGAAGGCCAGGCCCAGATGGTGGCCGTAGCGCTCCAGGGCGTCGGCGGTGCGCTCGTCCGCGCCGCCGAGGACCGCGCCGATGGAGCTGGCGCAGGCGAGCAGGGCGCCGGTCTTGTTGCCCTCCATCTCCAGGCACTCCTCGACGCTGACGCGGTCGCGGTGCTCGTAGGAGATGTCCTGGGCCTGCCCGTCGATGAGGGCGCGGCTGGCCCGGGTGAGGCGGCGGGTGGCGCGGCCGGCCTCGACGGTGCCGAGTTCCAGCAGCACCTCGTTGGCCAGGGCGAACAGGGCGTCGCCGACCAGGATGGCCTGCGCGGGGCCGTGCACCTTCCAGACGGTGTCGCGGTGCCGGCGCTGCTCGTCGCCGTCCATCAGGTCGTCGTGCAGCAGCGAGAAGTTGTGGACCAGCTCGACGGCGACCGCGCCGGGCACGCCGGTCTCCGGGGCGGCGCCGGTGACCTCGGCGGACAGCACGGCGAGGGCGGGGCGCACGGCCTTGCCGCCGTCGCCGTCCGCGGGCCGGCCCTGGGCGTCGATCCAGCCGAAGTGGTAGGCGGCGACCGTGTCCATGGGAGGCGCCAGGCGGTCGACGGCCGCCCGCAGTACCGGCGTGGCCAGGGTCCGGCCGCGCTCCAGGAGCGCGGACACGTCCACCGCGGTCCTTCGAGCGGCCTGCGAGGCCGGGGGCACAGTGGGCACAGTCTCTCCTCTTGTTGCGGTACCGGGGGTGCGGGGACCTGCCGCGCCGCTCTGCTGCAGCATCAGGCCGCCTCCTCGAGGGCGAAGAGGTGGCGCGGGCGGGGCCGGCCGAGGGCGCCCAGCGCGGCGTCCGCCGCGCCGACGCCGCTGCGGACCGCACTCTCCATGGTCGCGGGCCACCCGGTGGCGGTCCACGCTCCGGCCAGGTAGAGGCCGGGTGCCTTGGTGCGGGCGCCGGGCCTGAGGCGTCCGACGCCGGGGGCGGGGGCGAAGGTGGCGGTGCGCTCCCGGGTGACGAAGAAGTCCAGGACCTCGGCGTCGCGGGTGCGCGGCAGCAGCCGCTCCAGTTCGGGCAGGTACCGCTCGCGCAGGGCGGCGACGGGCGCGTCGATGTCGTCGTGGGCGACCGACTGGGACAGCGCCAGGTACTGGCCGTGGCGCAGTCCGGAGGCGTCGGTGCGGTCGAAGACCCACTGCACGGGGGTGCCGAGGGCGGCGAAGAAGGGCCGGGTGAGGACCGTGCGGTCGTAGACGACGTGGACGTTGAGGATGGGGGCGGTGCCGATGCCCAGCAGCCGCTCGGGGTCGTCGAGCGCGCCCGCCGGCAGCAGGTCGTACGCCTCGCGCTGGGGCACGGCGAGGACGACGGCGTCGGCGCGGAGCGTCTCGCCGGGGACGTCGACCGTCCAGCCGCCGCCGTCGCCGGCGCGGACGGAGGTGACGCGGGTGCGGGTTCCGGTGCGCACGCCGGCGGCGTCGAGGGCCTCGCGGGCGAGCCGGTCGTGCAGGTCGCCGAGCGGCACGCGGGCCCAGCCGATGTCGGCGGCGCCCGGGTCGGAGAGCAGGCCGGTCTTGAAGACCATCGCGGCGAGCGCCAGGGAGGAGTCGCCCGCGACGGCGTTGAGGGTGGCGACCCCGACCAGGTCCCACAGGGCCTCGACGGCGCGGGGCGACTGGCCGTGGGCGGCGAGCCAGCTGCCGAAGTCCCGCTCGTCCAGGGCGGGGTCGTCGAGGTCGAGGCCCTTGAGGGCGAGCGCGGCCCGGCCCACCTTGGCCCGGTCGGCGAGGGAGAGGTGGGGGTAGGCGGCGAGGCTGCGGCCCAGGTGCAGGGGCACGGGCAGCGGGTCGCGCCGCAGCCGGCCCAGACGCCGCCCCTCGGGACGGCGGGCGTCGACCACGGGCACGTCGAGGCGGTCCTGGAGCGGCGCGAGGTCCGCTCCCCCGATGCGGTCGAGGAACCAGCGGTAGGCGGTGCAGCAGCGCAGGTAGACGTGCTGGCCGTTGTCGACGGTCAGGTCGCCGCGCCGGAAGGAGAAGGCGAGTCCGCCGAGGCGGGGCCGCCCTTCGAGCAGGGTGACGCGCACGCCGGCGTCGGCGAGGGCGAGGGCGGCGGTGGTGCCGGCCAGTCCGCCGCCGACCACGACGGCGTGGCGGCCCGGCGGGACCGGGCCGTCCGTGCGCGGGGCCCCCTCGTCGCGTGTGCCGTGGCTCATGCGCCCTCCCCTGCCCGGCCGGGCCGCGTGACAGGTGCGCGGCCGGCCGTCTCGGTGAGGGACGCGGCGGCGCGGCGGAGGGTTGCCCGCCGCTTGTCGTCCGGGTGCTCCGGGTACGGGGTGTCCATCAGGCGCGCCTCCCGACGGTGCGCCGGGCGACGTGCCGGGTGTCGAGACCGGACAGGCCGCGCACCGCCACGTACGCCTTCTCGCGGCCGGGCAGGGAGACCCGGCCGCGCAGCACGGCCTCGGGGTCGCGCTCGATGCGGTCCAGGAGGCGGCGGTAGATGCCGGCCATGGCGGCGACGCAGGCGCCGCTGCGCCGGTCGAGCAGCGGGAGCAGCCGGTAGCCCTCGGCGAACAGGGCCCGGGCCCTGCGCACCTCGAAGTGCACCAGGCCCGCGAAGTCGGCGCCCTCCGAGGGTGTCGGCCCGGCGAATCCCGCGGAGCAGCCGAACTTGGCGAGGTCGTCGGCGGGCAGGTAGGTGCGCCCGTTCTCGGCGTCCTCGCGGACGTCGCGCAGGATGTTGGTGAGCTGGAGCGCCAGGCCCAGCGTGTCGGCGTACTCGGAGGCGCGTTCGACGCCGCGCGCGCCCGGCTCGGTGCCGAACACGCCCAGCGAGAGCCGTCCGATGGCGCCGGCGACACAGCGGCAGTAGACCTTCAGGTCGTCCCAGGTCTCGTACGTGTCCCCGCGCAGGTCCATCCGGACGCCGTCGATCAGTTCGTCCAGGCCGCCGAGGGGGATCGGGAAGTGCGCGGCGGCGTGGGCGAGGGCGACCGCGACCGGGTCGGTGTCGTCCTCCTCGACCGCGCCCTCGCGGATCCGGGTGAGCAGCGCGCGGGTGTCGTCGAGGCGGGCGGCCTTGACGTCGTCGGCGAGCGGGCCGTCGCCGATGTCGTCGACCCGCCGGGAGAAGGCGTACAGGGCCGACATGGCACGCCGCTTGGGCGTCGGCAGCAGCCGGATGCCGTAGGCGAAGTTGCGCGCCTGCTGTCCGGTGACGGTCTCGCAGTAGCTGTAGGCGGCGAGTACCGGTGCGGACGCGGAAGATTGCGACTCCACGGTCCGGATCACCCCTTTCCTCGCAGAGTCACGCCCGCCTCGCGCAGCAGCTGCGGTGTGCCGGGCTTGGGCGGGCCGGGAAGTACGTCGTAGTCGGCGGCCGCGATCGCGCGGACGGCCGCCCTTCCTCCCGCCACGAACCCCGCGAGCAGGAGTCTGAGCCTGCCGCGGACGCTGCCCACCAGGGGCGCGCCCTCGTCCAGCAGGTCGAGGGCGCGCTGCGCCTGGAACGCGACGAGTGCGCGCACCGAGGCGCCGGCGGTGGGCGCGGCGAGGTCGGCCTCCTGGACGTGGAAGCGCTTCATGTCCGCGGCGGGCAGATAGATGCGGTCGCGGCCGAGGTCCTCGGCGACGTCCTGGAGGTGCTCGACGATCTGGAGGGCGGTGCAGATCGCGTCGGAGCGGCGGACGCGCTCCGGGGTGGCGGTCCCGGTGACGGCGAGCACGAGGCGGCCGACCGGGTTGGCCGACAGTTCGCAGTAGGCGAGCAGGTCGTCGTAGGTCTCGTAGCGCGTGACCAGCTGGTCCTGACGGTTCGCGGCGATCAGGCCGAGGAACGGCGCGGGGGTCAGCGCGCGGCGGCGGACCGTGGGCTCCAGGCGGCGCAGCAGGGGGTGGCGGGGGCCCGGTCCCGCGGGGTCGAACACGCGGTGAAGCTCGGCTTCCAGGGCGTCGAGGACGGCGAGGCGGTCGCCGGCCTCGTCGTCGGGGACGCCGAGGGCCCGGGCGTCGGCGCCGCCGGGGGCCAGGTCGCCGTCGCCGATGTCGTCGACCAGACGGGCGAAGCCGTAGACGGCCATGAGGTCGTCGCGCCAGGCCCTGGGCAGGAAGAAGGGCGCCACCGGGAAGTTCTCGGCGGCGGCCTTGTCGAGGGTGGCCCGTTCGAGGTCGGCGGGGCGGGCCGGACCGGCGGCCGTCATCGCGGACTGCCCGGGAAGAGGACGGCGCATGCTGAGTTCAGCCGGGGAGTCTCCGAAGCCATTGCCGTCACATCTCCCGTTCTACACTGCTGACCCAATTCACACTATTTCGGACACGCCGCCCAGGCGTCGACCCGACGACGCCGAGGAATGGTGTCGGGCATTATGGCCCTGATTGCCGCCTTTCGGGACCGGTACAGCTTACGTCGTACAACGCGCCGTTCCTCGACGGGGGTCTTCCGAGGACCACGACAACACATCCCCCGGCGTCAAGATTCCGCCGTGCGCGCGGAGTTGACGCATCTTTTGCAGACGCCGGGCCCCGCCGGTCCGTTCCGGCGAGGCCCTGGGCGAAGCGGGCTACTTGCCCGTGAACTTCTCGTACTCGCGGAGCACCTCGTCGGTCGGCCCGTCCATGCGCAGCTCGCCGCGCTCCAGCCACAGCACCCGGTCGCAGGTGTCGCGGATGGACTTGTTGTTGTGGCTGACGAGGAACACCGTGCCGGCGTGCTTGCGCAGCTCCCGGATACGGGCCTCGGAGCGCTTCTGGAAGGAGCGGTCGCCGGTGGCGAGCGCCTCGTCGATCATCAGCACGTCGTGGTCCTTGGCGGCGGCGATGGAGAAGCGCAGGCGGGCCGCCATGCCGGAGGAGTACGTGCGCATCGGCAGGGTGATGAAGTCACCCTTCTCGTTGATGCCGGAGAAGTCGACGATCTCCTGGTAGCGCGCCTTGATCTCCTCGCGCGACATGCCCATCGCGAGCCCGCCGAGGATGATGTTCCGCTCACCGGTGAGGTCGTTCATCAGGGCCGCGTTGACACCGAGCAGGGACGGCTGGCCGTCGGTGTAGACCTTGCCGCGCTCGGCGGGCAGCAGCCCGGCGATGGCCCGCAGCAGGGTCGACTTGCCGGAGCCGTTCGACCCGATCAGGCCGATGGCCTCGCCCCGGTAGGCCACGAAGGACACCCCGCGCACGGCGTGCACCGTGCGCACGCCCCGCTCCTCGCCGCGCTTGAGGATCCGGCTGAGCGCCGCGGTGGCGCTGCCCCTGCCGGTCCTGGCGCCGTTGACGCGGTAGACGATGTGCAGGTCGTCCGCGATGACGGTGGGCACCCGCGCGCCCGTCGTGTCGTCAGCCACGGCCGTACCTCTCCTCTGCCTTCCAGAAGTAGACGAAGCCGACCACGCCGGCCAGCACCGCCCAGCCCAGGGCGAACGCCCAGACGTGCGGCGGCAGGTACGACGAGCCGTACCCGTCGATCAGCGCGAAACGCACCAGGTCCATGTAGATGGCGGCCGGGTTCCACTGGAGGACGTCCGCCAGCCAGGACGGCACGTTCTTGTCCGCCAGCATCGCCGGGATGGAGAACATCACGCCGGACGCGTACATCCAGGTCCGCAGCACGAACGGCATCAGCTGCGCCAGGTCGGGCGTCTTGCTGCCCATCCGCGCGAAGATCAGCGCGAGCCCCGTGTTGAACACGACCTGGAGCGCCAGCGCCGGCACCACCAGCAGCCACGACAGGTCCGGATAGCTCCGGAACGCCACCATGATCACGACCAGCACGATCATGGAGAACAGCAGCTGCTGGAGCTGCTGGAGCGCGAACGAGATCGGCAGCGACGCCCGCGGGAAGTGCAGCGCCCGCACCAGCCCCAGGTTCCCCGAGATCGCCCGCACGCCCGCGAGCACCGAGCTCTGCGTGAAGGTGAACACGAACACGCCCGTCACCAGGAACGGCACGTACACGTCGCTCGGGATCCCGCGCCGGGCGCCCAGCAGCAGGCCGAAGATGAAGAAGTACACCGCCGCGTTCAGCAGCGGCGTCGCCACCTGCCACAGCTGCCCCAGCTTCGCCTTGCTGTACTGCGCGGTCAGCTTGGCCTGCGAGAACGCCAGGATGAAGTGACGCCGCCCCCACAGCTGACGGACGTACGCGCCGAGGGACGGGCGGGCGCCGCTCACGGACAGCCCGTACTTGGCGGCCAGCTCGGCCGCCGGGAGGCCCTCGTCGGGCGACGCGGGCGCGCCGACCGCGACCGTGCCGTCGTGCGTTGTCTCACTCACGGGTGGATAACTTTCGTCCTCGATGTGCGTGGCCCGCGCGGGCCTGCCGGAGCCGGGGACCGGGCGGTGCCGGGTCCCCGGACTCGAAGCCTGTCAGATCACCGGGGGCCGGCCCAGCCGGGTCAGCCGCCACACCGTACGCCACTTCATGGGACGGCGGGGGCCGCAGGGCGAGCTCCAGCCCTCCTTGAAGCCCCCGAACCACGCCTTGAGCGCGGGGCCCGAGGGACGCCGCAGGAGGGTGAGGAGCAGCCAGACGCCCAGGTACACCGGGACGAGGAGGGCGGGCAGGTTGCGCCGGGCGAGCCAGACGCGGTTGCGGGCCACCATGCGGTGGTACACCGCGTGCCGGGAGGGGGCGGTCGTCGGGTGGTACAGCACCATGTCCGACCGGTAGTCGATCATCCAGCCGGCGTCGAGGGCGCGCCAGGCCAGGTCGGTCTCCTCGTGGGCGTAGAAGAACTCGTCCGGCAGGCCGCCGACCTCGGCGAACACCTGGGTGCGGACCGCGTTGGCGCCGCCGAGGAAGGTGGTCACGCGGGAGGAGCGCATCGGGTCGGAGGCGCGCAGCCGGGGCACGTGCCGGCGCTGGGTGACGCCGGTGTCGGGGTCGGCGATGCGGAAGCTGATGATGCCGAGCGCCGGGTCCTCGGCGAACGCCTTCCGGCACAGCTCGGCGGTGTCGGTGTGCGCGAGCAGGCCGTCGTCGTCGAGGAAGAGCAGGATGTCGACGTCCCGGCCGCCGGGCCCGAACGCCTCGATGCCGACGTTGCGCCCACCGGGGATGCCGAGGTTCTCGGGCAGCTCGACGGTCTTCACGCCGTCGGGGACGTCCGGCACGGGCGAGCCGTTGCCGACGACCACGACCTGGACGGGGTCGCCGTCCTGCTTGGCGACCGAGTCGAGCAGGGCGCGCAGTTCGTCGGGGCGGTTGCCCATGGTGATGATCACCGCGCCGACCTTCATGCCCGCGCTCACTTCAGCCTGCTGGAGACGAGGACGGACACGAGGTGCAGCAGGGTCTGGAGCAGCGCGATCCCGGCCAGCACGGCGGTGCCGAGCCGGGTGAAGAACAGGTCGCCGCGGGCGTTGTCGAGGATCGCGAGGAGCAGGATCAGCAGGGACGCCTCTATGCCCAGGATCAGCCGGTGGAACTTCAGGGCGGCGGCGGCCCGGCGGGCCAGCGCCATGCCGGAGGAGCGCGGCTCGGAGGCGGACTCCTTCACCGGCGGCAGGCCGTTCTGGTGGCGGGCGACGCCGACCAGGTCGGTCTCCGCCTTGATGAGTATCGCGCCCAGCGCGGCGAGGGTGCCGAGGAAGGCCCACAGCCAGTCGATGCGACCGGTGCCCCACAGGTCGGCGGCGCGCAGACCGAGGCCGACCAGCACGGCGGCGTCGGTCAGATAGGCGCCGACGCGGTCCATGTAGACGCCGCCGAGGGAGTACTGCTTGCGCCAGCGGGCGATCTCGCCGTCGACGCAGTCCAGCAGCAGGTACAGCTGGACCGCGACCACCCCGAGGACCGCCCCCGTGATGCCGGGCACCAGGAGGGCGGGGGCCGCGAGGACACCGCAGAGGGTCATCAGATACGTGAGCTGGTTGGGGGTGACGCGGGTGTTCACCAGGTAGCGGTCGACCCGCAGGGACACCTCGCGCATGTAGAGGCGTCCCATCCAGTGCTCACCGCTGCGCCGGTCCTTGACCCCCGCGGGGTGCACGACCGGACGGAGTTCAGCTACCGATGGCCTTGACATAGTCGGCGTAGACGTCCTTGATCTGTTCGGGGGTCAGGGCGAGGTGTTCGAGGATGGTGAAGCGGCCGGGGCGGGTCTCGGGGGCGTACTCGACGACGCGGACGAACTCGTCGACGGTGAACCCGATCTCCTCGGGCAGCACCGGCAGCCCGTGCCTGCGCAGCACCTCGGCCATGGCCGCCGACTCCTCGTGCGCGCCGCGCAGGTACATCGCGAAGGCGGCGCCCAGTCCGCACTGCTCGCCGTGGGCGGCGGCGCGCTGCGGATGGAGCAGGTCGAAGGCGTGGTTGATCTCGTGGCAGGCGCCGGAGGAGGGCCGGGAGTCGCCGGAGACGGACATCGAGATGCCGGTGAGGACCAGCGCCTCGGCCAGCACCTGGAGGAAGCCGTCGTCGTCGACGCCGCCCGGGTGACGGAGCACGGCCTCGCCGGCCTGCCGGGCCATGGCGGCGGCGAGTCCGTCGATCTTCTCGCCGTTGACGCGGTGGGACAGCTCCCAGTCCGCGACGGCGGAGATGTTGGAGACGACGTCGCCGATGCCCGAGCGGACGTACCGGACCGGGGCCTCGCGGATGACGTTGAGGTCGATCACGACCGCGATCGGGTTGGGCACGCCGTAGGAGCCGCGGCCCGCGTCGTTGTCGAGGGTGGCGACCGGTGAGCACAGGCCGTCGTGGGCGAGGTTGGTGGCGACCGCGACCAGGGGCAGGCCGACGCGCGCCGAGGCGAACTTGGCGCAGTCGATGATCTTCCCGCCGCCGAGGCCGACCACCGCGTCGTAGCGGCCGCCCTGGATGGCGCCGGCCAGCCGGACCGCGTCGTCGATGGTGCCGCCGCCGACCTCGAACCAGTCGGCGCCGGGCAGCGAGGGCGCGACGCGGTCACGCAGCCGGGCGCCGGAGCCGCCGCTGACGGCGATGGCGAGCCGGCCGGACTGCGAGATGCGCTCGTCGGCCAGGACGCAGGCCAGGTCGTCGAGGGCGCCGGGGCGGATGTCGACGACGACCGGCGAGGGGATGAGCCGGGTCAGTACTGGCACGCGATCTCCCGTCCGCGGGCGAGGTCGTCGTGGTTGTCGATCTCGACCCACCGGACGTCGCCGATCGGCGCCACGTCGATCCGGAAGCCCCGGTTCACCAGCTCCTGGTAGCCGTCCTCGTAGTACAGCTGCGGGTCCCGCTCGAACGTCGCCTTCAGCGCGTCCGCCAGCTCCACGGCCGCGTCGCCCTCGATCAGCGTCACGCCGATGTACTCGCCGGTCGCCTCCGCCGGGTCCATCAGCTTCGTGATCCGCGTCATCCCCTTCGCCGGGTCGACGACGACCTTCATCTCCTCGTCGGCGAGCTTCTTCACCGTGTCCAGCGCCAGGATGATCTTCCTGCCGTCACCGCGCGCGTCCAGCAGCGTCCGCTCCACCGACACCGGGTGCACCGTGTCGCCGTTGGCGAGGATCACCCCGTCCTTCAGGGCGTCCCGCGCGCACCACAGCGAGTAGGCGTTGTTCCACTCCTCCGCCTTGTCGTTGTCGATGAGCGTGAGCTTCAGCCCGTACGTGGCCTCCAGCGCCTCCTTGCGCGCGTACACGGCCTCCTTGCGGTAGCCGACCACGACACCCACCTCGGTCAGCCCGATCTCCGCGAAGTTGCCGAGCGTCAGGTCGAGGACCGTCGGCTCCCCTTCTATGCCCGCGGGCCCCACCGGCACCAGCGCCTTGGGCAGGGTGTCGGTGTAGGGGCGCAGACGCCGGCCGGCGCCGGCCGCCAGCACGAGGCCGATCATGCGGGTTCTCCTTCGTCGTGTACGGCGGGTGCGCCACCCTGGTGGGCGGCGACCCAGAAGCGGATGCTCTCGGCGAGCACCACGAGAGCCACGGCCACGGCGAGGGCCGTGAGCGCGACGGTGAATCCGGACGCGGTGAGCACGGCCGCCAGGACGGCGACCGCAAGCGTGCGACCTTCGTGCCCCCCGATCGCCCGCACCAGCGCACGCGGGGGCGCGCCCGCGTCGCCGCGGATGCGGTAGACCGTGTCGTAGTGATGGTAGGCGACCGCGGACACCAGTCCGTAGGCCGCCGGAAGGGCTCCGTTCACCTCCGCGTCGGCCGCCAGTACCAGGACGGTTCCGTACTCGGCGGCGCGGAACAGCGGGGGGACGAGCCAGTCGAGGCGGCCGGTGAGGGGGCGGCCGACGGCTGCGGCGGAGCAGATCACGTAGGCGAGGGCGGCCAGGACGGTCTGCCATCCGGCGCCCCACACCAGGGCGGAGCCCGTCACCAGCACCGCGCCGAGGGCGGCGGCCGCCACGCCGCCGCGCGCCCGGAAGCGGTGCGCGAGTGCGGAGAGCGGTCCGCCGTCGGCGAGGTCGGCCAGGGCCCGGGCCGCGCGGGCGGCCCCGTCCCCGTCCGTCGCGGGGCGGCGCACGGAACGCAGGACCCGCCCGGCCGTGGTGTACGCGGCGGCGAAGGCGCAGCCGGCGAGCAGCACCCAGAAGGTGACGCGGGGGGTGGTGACGGCGGTGAGGACGGCGATCAGGGCCCAGCGTTCGCCGATCGGCAGGACGATCATGCGGCGCACCCAGACCGTCCAGCCGACGCGGTCCAGGCGGCCCGACAGGGCGGCGGCGGGTCCGCCCGCGGAGCCGGCCCGGCCCTCGGCGAAGGAGAAGTCGATCACGTGCCGGCAGGACTGGAGGATTATGGCGCCGAGCGCCAGGGCCCAGACGTCGTCGCCGTCGCGCGCGGCGCCGAGGGCGAGGCCGGCGTAGAAGGCGTACTCCTTGGCCCGGTCGAACGTGGCGTCGAGCCAGGCGCCCAGCGTGGAGTACTGCAAGGAGTACCGGGCCAGCTGGCCGTCGGCGCAGTCCAGGACGAACGAGGCGAGGAGCAGCACGCCCGCGGCGACGTAGCCGGCGCGCGTGCCGGTGGCGGCGCAGCCGGCCGCGATCAGGGCGGTGAGCAGGGAGGCGGTGGTGACCTGGTTCGGGGTCAGTCCGCGGCGGGCGCACCAGCGCGCGAGGTGGCGCGAGTAGGGGCTGACGCAGAAGGTGGTGAAGAAGCCGTCGCGGGCCTTGACGGCGGACCTGAGGCGGACGGCCTCCTCGTCCACGGCGGCGACGGCCTGCCGGGCCTCGTTGCGCGCCTGCGGGTCGGCGGGGACGGCGGCGACCAGGCTGCCGAGCTCGGGGCGGTGCACGTCGGTGTCGAGGGCGGCGGTGACCCGGTCCGGGAGGCCCTCCACGAGCGTGCCGTTGCCCGCGCGCTGTCCGGAGGCGGAGTTCTCGCGGGCCATCGCGCGGGTCAGGGCCTGGCGGCCGGACCGCTGGGCGGTGACGGCGCCGGGGATCGCGGAGAGCGGGAAGCGGGGGTCGGTCAGGCCGAGCCGCAGGGCGTGCACGTGTCCGACGAACCGGGTGTCGACGAGCGCGACCCGGTCCTCACCGGGGACCCCGGCGAGCAGCGTCTCGGCCTCCGCGGCGCCGGCGGCGGTCCGCACGTCGAAGCCCAGGGAGCGCAGGTCGCGCTCGAGTGACGAGCCGGGGACCGGGGGGCCGGTGACGATGGCGGTCGGCAACCGAAAACTCACTCCCTGGGGCGACGCGTCCACGCCGGTCATGTACACGGTGATGCGCCCGTCCGGAGGCCCTGCGGGCGGCATGTCGGCAGAGGCTATCGGATACTCGGAAGCCCGCGTTCACCGCCCGTTCGCCGACCGGATCGACGCGGTTCGCCCGTTCCTGTGCCGCGCTCATCATCGGGGATACCGGCCCCGGCTCACAAACCGCGCCGGTGGCTCGCCTTAGGGTGGACCACCATGACGTGGCTGATCACCGGCGGAGCCGGATACATCGGGGCCCATGTGGTGCGGGCCATGACCGACGCCGGGGAGCGTGTCGTCGTGCTGGACGACCTCTCCGCCGGGGTCCCGGCGCGGCTGCCCGAGGGCGTCCCGCTGGTCAGCGGCTCCGCGCTGGACGGCGACCTGCTGACCAAGGTGCTCACCGAGCACGGCGCGACCGGCGTGCTGCACCTGGCGGCGCGCAAGCAGCCCGGCGAGTCGGTGGAGCAGCCCACCCGCTACTACCGGGAGAACCTGGGGGGCCTCGCGACCCTGCTGGACGCCGTCGCGGAGGCGGGCGTGCGGCGCTTCGTCTTCTCCTCGTCCGCGGCCGTGTACGGCGACCCGCACGTGGACCTCATCACCGAGGACACGCCCTGCGCCCCCGTGAACCCCTACGGCGAGACCAAACTCGCCGGGGAGTGGCTGGTGCGGGCGGCGGGCCGGGCGCACGGCATCGACACGGTATGCCTGCGCTACTTCAACGTGGCGGGCGCGGCGGCCCCCGAGCTGGCCGACACCGGCGTCTACAACATCGTGCCGATGGTCTTCGACCGGATCACCCGCGGCGAGGCGCCGCGCATCTTCGGCGACGACTACCCGACCCCGGACGGCACCTGCATCCGGGACTACATCCATGTGGCCGACCTCGCCGAGGCGCACCTGGCGGCGGTGCGGACGCTGTCGGAGGGCGGCGTCGAGGGCGATCTGACGCTGAACGTCGGACGCGGCGAGGGCGTCTCCGTACGGGAGCTGATCACGGTCATCGGGGAGGTCACCGGCGAGACCACCACCCCGCTGGTCGAGCCGCGGCGTCCCGGTGACCCGCCCCGCGCGGTGGCGTCGGCCGCCCTCGCGAGCGAGCGCCTGGGCTGGACCGCGCGCCGCTCGGTGCGCGAGATGGTCGAGTCGGCCTGGGAGGGCTGGCAGCTGTTCCAGGGCGCCCCGCGCGCCTGACCTGCGGATCGTTTCCGCAGGTCAGGGCACATGACAACGGTGTTCAGTGCCGCGTTGCCCGATACCCCCTCCCCGTAGTTCACTGTGCTCCGGAAGGGCAGCGGCAGGCGACGGCGGAAGGGCGGCGGCGAGCATGGGGGCAGGCCACGATCACGGGCACGCGCACGGGGCGCCGGCCGGCGGCACGGTCAGCGCGGCGTACCGGGGGAGGCTGCGGATCGCGCTGGCGATCACGGTCTTCGTGATGGTCGTGCAGATCGTCGGCGGTCTGCTGGCCGACTCGCTCGCCCTGGTCGCGGACTCGGCGCACATGGCGACCGACGCCCTGGGGCTGGGCATGGCCCTGCTCGCCATCCACTTCGCGGGCCGCCCGCCGAGCGATCGGCGCACCTTCGGGCTGGCCCGCGCGGAGATCCTCGCGGCGCTGGCCAACTGCCTGCTGCTGCTCGGCGTCGGCGGCTACGTGCTGTACGAGGCGATCCAGCGGTTCATCACGCCGGCGGCCACGGAGGGCGGTCTGGCGATGGTGTTCGGCGCCGTCGGCCTGGCCGCCAACCTGGTGTCGCTGTCGCTGCTGATGCGCGGCCAGAAGGAGAGCCTGAACGTGCGCGGCGCCTTCCTGGAGGTGGCGGCGGACGCGCTCGGCTCGGTCACGGTGATCGTGGCGGCGCTGGTGATCGTCACCACCGGCTGGACGGCCGCCGACCCGGTCGCCTCGCTGGTCATCGCGCTGATGATCGTGCCTCGGACGCTGCGCCTGCTGCGCGAGACGCTCGACGTGCTGCTGGAGGCGGCGCCCAAGGGCGTGGACATGGCCGAGGTGCGGGCGCACATCCTGAACACGCCGGGGGTGGAGGACGTGCACGACCTGCACGCCTGGACGATCACCTCGGGGATGCCGGTGCTCTCCGCGCACGTGGTGGTCAGCGCGGACACGCTGAACGCGATCGGGCACGAGAAGATGCTGCACGAGCTTCAGGACTGCCTGGGCGGCCACTTCGACGTGCAGCACTGCACCTTCCAGCTGGAGCCGAGCGGGCACGCGGAGCACGAGGCGCGGCTGTGCCACTGAGGCGCGTGGGGCTTCCGTATTCATCGGTGTCACTCGGCGCGTAGGTGTCGCGTGCGGGGACGCGCACGCCCCCGGGCGCGCCGATGCGCCGGGGAACGCAGCCTTCCGCCGGGTGACGGCGTCTCCTCTTTCCGGCGGGTGCCGCGGACGCGCATTTCCGACGCCCGTCACGGGCACGATCAGCGCGGGTCCGGCGCCGTCCGGCCGCCGCCTCCCCCGCCCGTCGCGCCGGGGGCGGGACATGCGGGGGAGGACCGGAGTGCCGGGAGTGCCGGATTCGTGCGGCAGACTGGGGCGCGAACACCGAGTGAAGGATGGGTATGCCGATCACACCTGCCACCGCGACGAACAGCCCGTCGAGCGGCACCGCCGAGCCGATTTTGCTGGAACTGGTCGACGAGGACGGCGTGACGGTCGGCACCGCGGAGAAGCTCTCCGCCCATCAGCCGCCGGGGAAGCTGCACCGGGCCTTCTCGGTGTTCCTGTTCGACGAGCGCGGGCGGCTGCTGCTCCAGCAGCGGGCCCTCGGCAAGTACCACTCCCCCGGTGTGTGGTCGAACACCTGCTGCGGCCACCCCTACCCGGGCGAGGCCCCGTTCGCGGCGGCGGCCCGGCGGACGTACGAGGAGCTGGGGGTGTCGCCCTCGCTGATGGCGGAGGCCGGCACGGTCCGCTACAACCACCCGGACCCGGCCTCGGGCCTGGTGGAGCAGGAGTTCAACCACCTCTTCGTCGGCATGGTGCAGTCGCCGCTGCGGCCCGACGGGAACGAGGTCGCCGCCACGGCGTACGTGACGCCGGAGGACCTGGCGGAGCGGCACGCGCGGGACACCTTCTCGGCGTGGTTCATGACCGTGCTGGACGCGGCCCGGCCGGCCGTGCGGGAGCTGACGGGCCCGTCGGCCGGATGGTGACACCGGCCCCGGGGGGCGGGTCGCCGGTCAGTAGGTCCGCGCGGGCTTGAGCGGCAGGGCGGCCCAGATCACCTTGCCGCCGGTGGACGTGTGCTCCACCTCGCAGGCCCCGCCGGCCTCCCGCGTGATCTCCCGGACGAGGAGCAGGCCCCGGCCGCCGGTGCGGCCGTAGTCGTTCTCCAGGGCGGTGGGACGGTAGGGGTGGTTGTCCTCCACGGACACCCGGATCCACTCGGCGCCGACCGCGACCTCGACCGCGAGCATCGGGGACAGCAGCGCCGCGTGTTTGACCGCGTTGGTGACCAGCTCGGAGACGATCAGCAGCAGGCCCTGCACCACGTCGTCCGCGACCGGCACCCCCTGCCGCAGCAGCAGGTCCCGCACGGCGTGCCGGGCCTGTGGCACCGAGGCGTCCACGGCAGGGGCGGTGAACCGCCAGACACCTTCGTACGGCAGCGGGTCGCCACCCTCACGCTCGATTGTCACCACACGTCGAGTGTTGGGACCGATCGCCTCCGGCCTTTCGCACTGAACGCAAGTCAACGGATATCGAGCGCTTGCGACCGTTCGGGCCCGACTCGGGCGGGCGCGCGACCGTTCGGGTTCGTTGTGTACCGCTGTGTGCCGCGACCCGTGCGCGCCGGGAGGGCCGTGCGCGCGGCGCGTTCACTTCCCGGCGACCATCCCCACGATGCGCCGGCCGCCGTAGCCGGTGGCGATCAGTCCCAGCCCGTCGAACAGCAGGGACAGCGAGAAGAACGTGCCGATGACGTACTGGCTGCTGCTCGGCCAGGTGGCGAGGACCAGGATGCCGAGGAGCAGCCCGAAGGCGCCCTGCACCAGCGTCCAGCCGAACTGCGGGCCGCGTACGACCAGGCTGCCGACCAGCCGGAACACCCCGCCGGTCAGGAACAGCAGCGCGGCGAACATGGTCAGCGCCTCGGCCGCGGCCTCCGGCGTCTTGATGACCACCACCCCGGCCGCGATGTTCAGGGCGGCGACGACCACGCCCAGCCAGAAGAAGTTGGTGTCCCTCGCCTGCACGGCGTGGAGCAGCCCGACCAGGCCGCCGACCAGCAGCAGCCAGCCGAACAGCAGCATCGTGGTCAGCGTGGCGGCGGCCGTGTAGATCAGGCCGATCAGCCCGGCGACGACGAGGATCACCCCGAGCACGGCCAGCACGCCGAAGCCGCGGTTCAGCTTCGCCGTGTCGGCCCGCGGGCCCGCGGCTCCGGTGGACCTGGTCATGGCTGCCTCCCGGTCTCGTTCCCCGTCCCGACGCTCCCGCTCCCCCGTGTCCCCCGCCCCGGACGCTCGTAACACCGGGCGCGCGGCCCGCCGTACACCGCCGTGACCGGGGCGGATAGCATCCGGCGCATGGAGGAGCCGCAGCTGCTGCACAGCGTCACCGACTCGGTCGCCACGGTCGTGATCCGCCATCCCGCGAAGCGCAACGCGATGACGGCGGCGATGTGGGCGGCGCTGCCCCCGCTGCTCGGCGCGCTGGCAGCCGACCCGGGGGTGCGGGCGCTGGTGCTCACCGGCGACGGTGGCACCTTCTGCGCGGGGGCGGACATCTCCACGCTCCGGGGGTCGCCCGTGGAGGCGCAGCGGCTGGCCGTGGCCGCCGAGGAGGCGCTCGCCGCCTTCCCCAAGCCGGCCCTGGCCGCCGTGCGCGGTCACTGCGTGGGCGGCGGGGCGCAGCTGGCGGCCGCCTGCGACCTGCGGTTCGCCGAGGAGGGCGCGCTCTTCGGGGTGACCCCGGCGAAGCTCGGCATCGTCTACCCGGCCTCCGCCACCCGGCGGCTGGTGTCGCTGGTGGGCCCCTCGACGGCCAAGTACCTGCTCTTCTCCGGCGAGCTGATCGGCACGGAGCGCGCGCTGCGCACGGGACTGGTGGACGAGGTGCTGCCCGTCGGCGCGCTGGACGCGCGGGTCGCCGGGTTCACCCGGGTCCTGGCGTCCCGGTCCCTGCTGACCCAGGCGGCGGCGAAGGAGTACGCCGACGGCCGCACGGACCGCGACGGCCACTGGCTCGAGCAGGCCGCCGCGAGCGACGACACCGCGGAGGGGGTCGCGGCGTTCCTGGAGCGCAGGGCGCCGCACTTCACCTGGAACGCGGTCACGTCAGGATGAACCGGCTCTTCGCCCGCATCTCCTCGACGAGGTGCGCGGGGGCCTTGCGCGGCGAGCCCGCGTCGTAGGGCGGTCGCGGGTCGTACTCGGTGAGCAGCTGGACGGCCCGCGCGTGGTCGTCGCCGGCGAGGCGCCCGAGCAGGGTGAGCCCCATGTCGATGCCGGAGGAGACGCCGGCCGCGGTGACGTACTTGCCGTCGGTGACCACCCGTTCCTCCGTGGCCTCGGCGCCGTACCGCTCCAGGTGGCCGAGGGCGAGCCAGTGGGAGGTGGCCCGGCGCCCGCGCAGGAGTCCCGCCGCAGCGAGCAGCAGCGAGCCGGTGCACACGGACGTGGTCCAGGTGCTGGCGGCGTCGGCGGCGCGCAGCCAGTCGAGCAGCACCTCGTTGTCCATCTGCGCGGACTGGCCGGGCCCGCCGGGGACCACGACGACGTCGGGGCGCGGAACGTCGGCCAGGGAGCGGTCGGCGGTGAGCGTGAGGGATCCGGCGTCGTTGCCGACGGGTCCGGGCCGCTCGGCGACCAGGACGGTCTCGGCGCCGGGAAGGCGGACGAGCATCTCGTAGGGGCCCACGGCGTCGAGGGCGGTGAAGCGGTCGAAGAGGACGACGGCGATCTGCATGGAGGGCCTTCCTGGTGCGGACGGTCGGACGGGTGCGGTCGGACGGGGGCGGTCAGGGGC
>MUNG01000160.1 GCA_002154585.1 Streptomyces pseudogriseolus | reverse complement strand
CCGGGGCCGGGGCCGGGGACAGGCCAAGGCTCTCGCGGAGCGCAGCGTCGGCCTGCTGCTCGGCACGGTCGCGCTGCTCGTTCTCGCGGCGGCGTTTCTCGACCGTCACCGCGTGCCGGGCAAGGTAGTCGTCCACCACCCGCATGAAGCGGCCCAGCGACTCGGCGTCGACATCTGAGGGGAGCTCGTCGCGGAGACGCTGGGCGTGCTCGTGGGCCTCGGCGAGGCCGCCGGTGGCGTCATCGAAGTCGCCTGCCTCCTGGGCGGCGATGGCGTCGAACACCGCGGTACGCAGTGCCCGGGCGCTGCCAGGCTCCTCGCCGCGGCCGTACGCGGCTTCCACGGCCCGGGTGATCTCACCCTGGGTCGCCTCGACCTCTGCGAGGGCCTGCCGCCATTCACGGTCGTTGGCGAACGGGCGCACCGCGGGCTGCTGCCGTTCGCGGTTCCGCGGGGCCCGCTCGCGGGCCGGGGACGGCTGCGCGGCCGCGGGAGTCTCCGGAGCACTCCCGGCGTCCGCCTTCGGGGCCGGGTTGGTGCCGTCCGCGCTGCTCTCCCCGTTGTTCTCGCGGTCGACGGCTCCTCGCAGGACTTCCATCATTTCGCGGCCACGGTCGGTCAGCTCGAACAGCGTGCGGTTGCCGCGCTGGCTCAGGTGCACGAGCCCTTGGCCTTCGGCCCAGTTGAACTCTCGGGCGCCGATCGTGGAGCCCTTGCGGAAGTGCACGCCACGCTGGTTGAAGGAAACGTGTCCGGCATCGAACGCCTCAAGGCCTCGCAACATCCGGGCCTTGAACATGTTCGGCTTGCCCATGTTTTCGCGCTCGCGGTCGGTCATGCGCTTGGAACCGTCCGGGTGGAGCTGCTCCTCCGTCGGGTTGCTGAGCATTTCGTCAGCCAGAGCCATCCATGCGCGGCCCCGGGCGGTGAGCTCCAGACGGTTTTGCCCGCCGTCCTCAACGACGTGGGCGAGCCCGTTGTTGGTGGCCCAATTCACCCGCATTTCCTTGCCGAAGCGTTCGGCTTCGGGGAACTGCAAGCGCTCCGAAGAGGGCCAGGTGACGGCGCCGGAGTCGATCCAGTGCAGGCCCTCGGCCTGGCCCTTGAACACCGCCGGTGACTGCTCGCGGATGAACTCCTGCTGCTCTTCTGTCAGGACATCGGCGTACCCGCCGCCGTTCGCCTCCGGGGCCGGCGCGGCTTCATCGGGCTGCTCGGTCGCATCGGTCGCAGGAGCCTCGCCGGTGTCTGCCGACGGCTGCTCGGGCTGGTCGTCGCCGTTGTTGTCGGTGGCCGTCTCCGGGGCGTCCGTGCTGGTGTCCTCGGCCGTCGGCTCCGCGGTGCGCGCGGTCCCGGCGTCACCCGCCGGGTTCTGACCCTGGTTGCGGACCTTGCGCCGGGTGCGGCGCTTCTGCTCGCGCTGCAGGCCGGCGTGACGCAGGATGTCCGCCTCGCTGGCCTCTTCGCGGGCTATCAGCCCACCGAGCCGCTCGACCTCCGACGTCAGCTCGGACTCGTCCATGGTGAGCGCGTCCGGCTGCGAGGGGGCGTTCGTCTGCCGCTGCTGGAACCGGGCCTCGAACTCCGCGCGCTTCGCGGCGAGCTTCTTGTCCCGCTCCGCGTCCCGCGCCTCGGTCGTCGGCCAGATGAAACGCACCTGGCCCTTGTCGTCCTGTGTGATCGACGGCGGGGCCGGGGTCTTCGGCGTCAGGTCGAGGTCCCGGGCGGAGACCTGCGCGAGAACGTCCTCTTCCTCCTCGCCGACCAAGGCGCGCATCTCCGCGTCGAGGGCGTCGATGGACGCCTTCTGCTGGGCGGCCGCGGCCTCTGTGCTCTGCGGCTGCGCCTTGAGACGCATCACCTCGTCGAGGATTTCGAGCTGCCGGTTGGCCTTGTCGAACTCCTCGGCGAGCTCGAAGGGCTTGCCCACGCGGGCGGACGCCTGTTCGGCCGCCCGCCGCTTGTCGCTGAGCATGTCCTCCTGGCGGCGGACCTGCGCCTCCAGGTTGGCTATGGAGTCCTCGATGCGCTGCAGTGGGATCCGCGGCGGCTTGCCGTCCACGTCAACCAGCTGGTGTGACTCGTAGGTGCGGGCGCTGCCGGGAATGGCGGGGAGCTCCAGGCGCACGCCGTTGTCGTAACGGCTGGCGTAGGTGTTCCAGGCCCGGGAGAACTTGGCGGCGATGTCGAGACCGCCGACCTGGCCGATGATCTTCGGTGGCTCGTCGGGGTCGTACGCGCGGCGCCGGCCGTCCGCCTCGACCGCCCGCAGCGCCGCGGACAGCGCCTTACGTGCCTCCTCGCGGCCCTCGGTGCCCGCGAAGTCGGTGCTGCCGATGCGGGCGTTGAAGTCCTCACCGCGGGTCGGCTTCCGCTTGGCGATGGCGTCCTGGAGGGTCGCCACGAGCTTCGTCGTCTGCTCCTCGGCGAGCTCCGCATCGCGGATGGCCCGCTGGAAGCCTTCCTGAGAGCGCTGGTGGGCGTTGTACCGGGACCGCAGCCGCTTGACGATCGGGCGGAGCTGCGCCTGAGCGATCAGGTGCGGGTCACCCGCGACCAGGGCGCTCGCCTCGTCGGCGTCGAACTTGACCTCGCCGATGTCCTCCACGACACGCTCGTTGAGCGAGCCGCGCATGAGCTGCCGGATGAACCGCGCCTTGCGGGCGATGGCCTCCCAGAACTTGGCGTCGGTGGACCGCTCGGTGGCGTACTGGAAGATCACGACCTCGGCGTTGGCGTTTCCCTGCCGGATGACGCGGCCGTTGCGCTGCTCGACGTCGGCTGGCCGCCACGGAGCATCCACGTGGTGCAGCGCCGTCGCGCGGAGCTGCACGTTCGTGCCGGTGCCCATCTTGGCCGTGGAGCCGAGGAGCACGGACACCTTGCCGGTACGGGCCTCGTGGAACAGGCGGGCCTTGGCGGCGTCGTCCTTCGCCTCGTGGATGAACCGGATCTTCTCGGAGGGGATACCGCGCGCGATGAGGAGCTGCTTGAGCTCGTCGTAGGTGGAGAAGTCGGTGTAGCCCTCGCCGTCCTCGTCCGTCGCATCGGCGGCTTCGGTGACGTCTTCACCGTCGCCTGCCTTCTTCTTCCGCTTCTTCGTCTTGCCCGGGTCCTTGGGCGTGCCGAGGTCGAGGAAGACGATCTGCAGGCCGCCCTTCTCCGGGTGCGGCGTGGGGTCGGTCTTGCTGGTCGGGTAGACCGCGTCCTTGGTCTGCTCGTGAATCCGGACGATGTTGTCCGCGACCGTGGGCAGCTTGTTGCCGCCGCCCATCTCGGGGTCGATGAGCCGCGGGTCGAGCGCGGCCATACGGCCGTCACCGAGGAGCTTGAGGTGGTTGTCCTCCTTCGGGTCGACGCGTCCGCTCGCCAGGCGGGCGGCGCGCCTCTTGATCTCCTCCTCGTAGAGCTCCTGCGCCTCGGACATCGGCATCGTGATCGTGATGGCCTTGCCGCCGGCGATGTCCGGGACGGGCAGGTCGAGGTCTTCGCTGGTCTTGACGTCGGCGAAGGCGCGCCACATCCGCAGGAGCTCCGGCACGTTCTGGAACGCCGCCAGGCGCACCTTCTCCGTGTAGGAGCCGTCCGCACTGCGCTCCACGGCGCTGACCATCTGCCCGAATGTGGACGCGAAGTCGTCGAAGTCCATCAGGCCGAGCTGCTCAAGCAGGTCGGGGCGCAGGTAGCGCATCATCGTGTGGACTTCTGCGATGGAGTTGGCGACCGGCGTCGCCGTCGCGAACGTCACTACGCGGCCGGTGGTGGACCGCTCGCGCAGCCACTCCAGCTTCATTTCCAGGTCGGAGGCCCGGTTCGACCCGTCGATGGCCGCGATGGCGGACGGAGTGTCGAGGTTCTTGTACATGTGGGCTTCGTCTACGACGACGTAGTCGATGCCCATGTCCTCGAAGTGGAGGCCAGCGGCGTCCTTCATCCCGCTGAGCTTCTTGTCCAGCTTCTCCCGCAGGGTCTTGAGCTGGGTCTCCATCCGCTTGACCAGGCGGGTGTCGTTGTCCTCCCCGTCGATGGCCTTCTGCGCCTCGATCTTGGCTTCCAGGCGTTCCAGGCGGCGCTTGATGTAGGTCTCCTGCACCTCCGGGCGCATCTGGATCGACTCGAAAGCGGTCTGCGTCATGATGATCGCGTCGTAGTCGCCGGCCGCGGCGCGGGCGATGAACTCGCGCCGGCCCTTGCCCGCCAGGTCGTCGCTGCTCGCGGTGAGGATCCGGTTGTTCGCGACGGACTCGGGGAAGATCTCCGCGAACTCCTGACGGAACTGGTCCAGCATGTGGCCGGGCACGACGAGCGCGGCCTTCTTGACCAGGCCCAGGCGCCGGAGCTCCATGACGCCCATCGCCATCTCGGCGGTCTTACCGGCGCCGACCTCGTGGGCCAGGAGCACCGACGGCTCATTGACCATCCGGGCGACGGCGGCGTGCTGGTGGGGGTGCGGCTTGAACCACTCGACCAGGCCCGGGATGGTGCGGCGCTGCCCGTCGTAGGAGCGGGGCGCCATCGAGTTGAACTGGTCGTTGTAGAGCCGCTTGTACTTCTCGGCGCGGTCCGGGTCGGCCCACAGCCAGTCTGTGAACGCCTCCTTGAGGAGTTCCGCCTTGGTCTTGGCGTCCTCGGTGGCCTTCGGGTCGAATACCGAACCCTCGCGGGTCTTGACCGTGACGACGATCTTGCGGTTGGTGAGGATCGCCTCGGCGAGCTTGATCGCGTCGTAGCCGGGGGCGCTCCACGTGTCGCGGGTGCGGAAGGCGACGGCCTTCTTCACGGCGTCCGGGGCGTCGACCGCCCACAGGGATCCGCCCTGCCAGGACACCTTGATCTGGTCGGTGCCGAGGGTTTCCCGAAGGAACTGCTGGACGGGTTCATGCCCGATCCAGGAGGCGCCCATCGGCGCGGCGATCTCACCGGTGGACAGGTCCGGCGGGATGACCCGCTCAAGGTGCTCGACGTTGATGTCGAAGGCGGGGTTCTCCGCCGCGGCCTCGCGGGCGGCGGTCAGCTTCACGCGGACGTTGCCCGACAGGTAGTCGGCCGCCATGACGAGCTTGCCGTCCGGCGCCTGGAACGCCAGCGGGTACTCCACGCCGGTGTCCGGGTCGACCGACCGGGCGGCGAGGAGCTGGGCGACGGCGTCCTCAGCGTCGGTGTCCATGACCCGGGCCAGGCCGTCAGCGGTCAGCTGGCCCTCACGCTCCATCACAATCGCGAGGGCGTCCTGAGGGCTGTCCGCGAACTCGGCGATCTCCCGGTAGGTGCCCTGCCGCTTGGTGAAGATCGCGGCCCGCGTCGTCTTCTTGGTGATGTCGTCGTACTCGTCCAGCGGCGAGATGTTCGCCATCGTCGGGTCCTTGGTGAACAGACCCGCACGCTGCGCCTTCTTGCGGTACTTCTTCTTGACCGTCTCCCCGGTCTCGGGGTCGATGGCATTGCGCTCGGCCCACGTGTACCGGTTGATCGCGCCGTACTTGTCGAAGTACGCCTGGTACTGCTCGTTCAGCTCGGCCCGCAGACGCTCGATCAGTGAGTCGTCGGCGTCCTTGCGGGACTCCTCCGCCAGCAGCGATTGGAAGGTGTCCCGGATCGCCAGCAGCCGCCGGCCCTCGTCCGCCTGCGTCTTCGGCACGGGGAAGGGGTGCACCATGCCGTCGCGGACCTGCGTGAACGTTCCGTCAGGCTCGGCCTGCACGTGCCCGTCCACTCGGTCCGAGCCGGGCGGCAGCAGCGTGACCTTCTTCCGGTCCGCGGGGGCGGCCTGGTAGCCCAGGCCGGCGTCCTTCGCCGCGGCGACCGTCCGCTTGAGCGTCCGCGCGAGGTTGGCGATGGTGTCGCCGTCGCCGTCCACGCGGAGCTCGTTGTCACGGTGCTGGCCGTGCCCGACGGCGAGCTTCCCGAGAACCTGCTCGGGGTGGTCGTGGAAGTAGGAGTTGTAGAAGACCGGCTGTGCACCCTCGGTCTCCGGGTCCGCCTGCCCGGGCAGACCGAAGCGGGGCAGGGAGTGCACCCACATCGGCGGGTCTTCCTTGCTGCGCTCCGACGGCCGCTTGATCTCGCCCTTGCGGTTGCGGCCCGAGTTGAACGCCTTGTCCTTGTCGCGGCGCCGGAAGATCAGCAGGTCGGTCATCACGCTCGTACCGGCGGTGCGCTGGTGCGCGCCGGACGGCAGACGGATCGCGCCGACGAGCTCGGCCTTCTCCGCCATCTCCATACGGGCGGCCTCGGCCTTCCCGCCGTGACCGTCCATCGTCAGAGCCGAGGTGACCACGGCGACCAGGCCGCCGCCGCGGGTCAGGTCCAGGCTCTTGAGGATGAAGTGGTTGTGGATCGAGTGGCCGCCCTTGTTGTGCACCAGGTCGGGCACCTTGTACTTGCCGAACGGCACGTTGCCGATCGCCATGTCGAAGGTGCCGTTCGGGGCGCGGGTGTCGCCGAACGACTCGTGACGGATCTCCGAGTGCGGGTAGAGCGCGCCCGCGATACGGGCGGTGATCGGGTCGACCTCGACGCCGGTCATCTGTGCCCCGTCGGGGGCGTAGCCGATGAAGTTTCCGATGCCCGATCCGGGCTCCAGCACCTCACCGTTCTCGAACCCGAGGTCACGGACCGCGGCCCACACCTGCTGGACGATCTGCGGGTCGGTGTAGTGGGCGTTCAGCGTGTTCGAGCGGGCGTCTTCCCACTCGGTATCGGTGAGGAGCTCCCGCAGCCGCTCCGCGAGCGGCGCGAACTGGGCGTCGGGGCGGGGCTTGAAGATCTGCGGGACGGCACCCCACCCGGAGTAGCGGGCGAGCTCGGCCTGCTCGTCCGCGGTCGGCGGGCGGTCCTCGTCCTGCAGCCGGTGCAGGATCTCGATGGCCGCGATGTTGGCCTTGGCGCGGTTCAGCGGGGAGGACGGGGCGAGCGTCGCCCCGTCGGCCGGCGGCTCGAACGCCGGGAAGGCGCCGTTGCGGACCCTCTGCAGCCACTTGGCGGCCGTGCTGGAGGGCGTCGGGGCCGCCGGCCCCGTGTCGTCGTCCCCTACAGGGGCGGCAGCGCCACCGGCGGCATGTCCTTCGTCTCCGTCCCCGGCTCCTTCTCCACGCCGTACACCATCTCGTGCAGCACTCGCTCGCGAGCCCGCATCCGTACCGATTTCAGCTCGTGCGCCCGCTCCACCACGTCCGTCCCCTCCCGAAGGGGCGGCGCCCACTCGTCCGTCAGCGCCTCGATTTCCTCGAGAATCTCCTCCGACCGCTGCCGGGCGAACTCCTCCAGCTCCGCGTTGCTGGCCATCGCCGCCACCTCGCTGGGTCGGTACGTTTTCCAGAACGTCCGGACGAGATCCTCGTACACCGCTGTTCCTCTCGTTGTGGTCTGCCAGGGCCTTGCGTGCGGCGCTGACGTTGTCGCGCGCCAGCCGCATCAGCTTCTGGACATACATGTTGTCGCGGCCCTCAAGACCGCGGGTCGCGCGCTGAATGGCATCCAGCGCGCGCTGGAACTCCTCGATCGCCTCGGACGGGGTCGACTCGCCCCGCTCGAAACGCTCCGCTGCCTCGGCAGAACCGTAGGCGAGCTCCCGGGCAGCCTCATCACCGTGCAGCCGCTGCAGGTCGTTGATGACGGGCAGGAGCGTCTTCTGCGCCTCCTGCAGCGCCTCGTTGATCTGCTGCTGCAGGGCGGTCTCCGCCGCCATCTTCTCAAGGTCGCGCTCCTCGGCGCGGGCCGCACGATCGGCTTCCTCCCGGGCCGCCTTCGCCTTCTCCTCGTCCCGCTCGCGCACCAGGCCCGCGATGGCCGCCTCACGGGACAGGAACGTCCGATCGGAGCTGTAGCGGGTGCGGTAGCCGATCCGGTTCCACTTCCACGAACCCCGGCCGCCCCGAAGGGTGGCGTCGTCCGAGCTGTCGCCGTCGATGGTGACGGGGATGTGGCCCCAGTCGTTGACCGAACCGAGCGCGACGCGGGACAACTGCGCCGAGTACGTCTCGGCGTCGCGGCGTTCGGCCTCCTCGACGATCTTCCCGCCCTCGACCTCATGGCGATAGCTCTCTGCGTCGTCGTCGGTCTTCACGGCCGCCCGGACCGCAGCGTCGTAGGCGGCGTCAAGGTCTTCGCGCGGGACCTTGGACCAGTCCCGGCGCTCCGGCTGAGCCTGCGGCATCTGCTGCTGCGGACGCTCCTCCGGTGCAGCCGGGGCCGGGGCGGCTCCCTGGGCGGGGGCGTTGCCGCTCTGCTGCTGGGCGTCCCGCTCCGCCTGCCGCTTGCGGTACTCCTGCGCCCAGTAGGTGTCTTCACGCCCGGCGTCGATCTCGTACTGGCCGCGGATGTCGTCCATCAGGACGCCGAAGTCGCGCTTCCATCCGCTGATCCGGGAGGGGTGGCGCTTGTAGAGCTCCGGGTCCCACCAGTCGATCGGCTGACCCGGGCGGCCGGGCTCTTCGAGCTCCGCGCCGAGCCGCATCGCGAACCGGTTGGCGTCGTTCAACGTCTTGAACTGGCCTCCGGCACCACCGGCCCAGCCGAGCGAGTGGCCGTCGTAGGCGCGGACAACCTCGAAGTCGCTGGGGCCCGTCTGGATGACCGCGAACCCGCGGTGATCCGACATGGTGATCTTCCAGCCCTCACGGCCGGCGTAGGCCCGCAGCTTGTCCCGGGTGCGGTCATCGAGCGCCGGGTCGCCGCCGTTCTTCCAGTAGTCCCGCAGCTGACCGGTGGTGCTCGGCTTCTCGAAGCCGTCGCCGTTGTCCTTGTTACGGACCGGCCCGATGTGACCGACACCGATGTTGGCGGGCCCGCGCGTGGTCTGGGCGAGCTGCTGGGCGGCCTGCACGAGCGGGTTCGGCCGCTCGATGGCGGGCTTGGGGGCCCCGTTCGCAGCGAGCCACTGCCGGGCGAATCGAGCCCGGATGGCCTTGCTGTTGGCGATGAGCTCGATCCACTGCCGGTCACGCTCGGGTCCGGGCGGGGTCTTCCACGATCCATCGGGGTTGACCATCACCGGGTCGGACACGCTCCGCAGGAAGGTGATGGCGTCGCCGGAGGAGTTGAACGTCGCGTACGGCAGCGGCCGGCCAGTCTCGACCTCGCGCAGGGTCACGTAGTCCGGGCCCTGGCGAGGGTCGACACTGTTTGCGTACGAGATGGCGATGTCGCCCGCCACAGCACCCTGACGGCTCCGAAGGGCTTCCTCCAGCCACTTCTTCTGCGTCGGGTCGGTGGTCTGGGCAAGGCGTTCCTGCCACTGCTCGCGCACGTTGCCGTAGTCGCGGGGGCCGCCGGCCTCACGCCAGTAGCGTTCGGGAGCGTCGTCGGGGGCCGGTGAAGCGTCCGGCTGGGCGGGCGAGGTCTGGCCGGTGGCGGGGGCGGGGGTGCGCTTCTCGGCGGCGCCCTGCTTCTTCTTCGCGGCCTTCTCCGCGAACGCCTTCTTGGCGTCCTCGCCGGCCTGCCGCACCATCTTCTGGCCCTCGGGGGACTCAAGACGCTGGTGGTAGCCGGGGCTGTCCCAGTCGAACGGCTCGCCGTCGATCTGCGCGACTTCCAGGCGGTTGGCGAACTCCATCGCCTCGCCCTTGCGCTCCGACATGGCCAGGCGGGCGCCGCTGCCGGAGACGATGACGGCATAGCCGGTCTTGGGCTTGCCGCCCTTCTCCACGGTCATCTTCGCGACGACGAACGTGCCCCGGCGGGAGAGCTGCGGCTTGTCCAGCTTCGCGAACAGGCCAGCGGTTTCCTTCTGGTGGCGCTGCTGGGCGGCCTTGTCGCTGGTGGCCGGCTCCAGGTTGCCGCTCTGCCAGTGCTGCTGGAGCGCGTTGAGGTTGGCGAACCGCTTGCCGCCCTTGTTCCGGGCCTTGGGCGTGGCCGCGGCGGGCTGGCCCGACGTGAGCTCGGGCTTCATGCGGTAGGAGGTGCTGGCGGTGCCGTCCGAGCGCCAAGCGCGCGGGACGAGCGGCTGATCCTTCCTCCGCTTCTTCGACGGCTTCGGGATCGGCTTCTTGCCGTGCGCCTGGAACCGCCGGTGCGCGAGGTTCAGCGCGTCGGCGAGGTTCTGGGCGTAGCGGGCGACGTCTTCCTTGCCGTCCTGCTCGGCGAGCTCGGCCAGGCGCTCGGCGTCGTCCGCGAACCACGACAGCCGGTCGAACTCCGTCGGGTCGGCCTGATCGGTCGGGCTGTCGGAGAGGTCGAACGGCTCCCCTCCACCGAGGTAGTCGGCCAGCTCGTTGTAGACGTCGTCGGCCTCGCTGTTGCCCCACTCGCCGGGCCAGGCGTTTTCCAGGTCCTCGAAGTAGTCGTTCGACAGGTCACGCAGGGCGCGGCGGGCGTGGTTGGTGTCCCAGAACTGCAGGTAGTGCTTGTTCACCTCGGGGCCGTCGGCGCGCAGTGCGTCACCGTTGCCCATGACGTGCCGACGGCGGCGGCTCTCCGGGCCGGCGCCCCCGTTGTCCGTCGTGATGGGCAGCAGGTCGGGGAAGTCGCGCAGCGGGTGGTTGCCGCGGTCCTGCGCGGAGCGGCCGGGGTCCTCGTCGCTGTCGTCCGGGCGGGACATGACGCGGCCCTGCGGGACCATCGGCTCGTCATCGTCGTCTTCGGGGTCGTCCGGGTCGGCGCCGAGGTCCACCCCGTCGACGTCGTCCCCGATCGGGTTGCCCTCGTCGTCCTGGTCGTGCGGGTCGTCGGGGGTCTGGCCGTTGTCGCCGGGGTCGGTCGCCGGGTGGTCTTCGGTGTCGGGGTCGTCGTCCTTGTCGGGGGCGTGCTCGCCGTATCCCAGGCCGCGGTTCTGGTCGCCGTAGCGCCGCTCGTCCTCGTCGCGGACCTTGCGCTTGCTCTTGGTGGGCGCCGAGCCGTCGGGGCGGGCGACCATGGTGAGCCGGGAGGCGTGGATGGTGGACCGCTTGCGGGTGGCCAGGTTCTCCACCAGCACGTTCCGGCCGCCGAGGGAGCGCAGGACGCGCGCCATGCCGCCGCCCCAGAGCCGCGCGATGCCGCCGGTCTCG
Source organism: Streptomyces pseudogriseolus (assembly GCA_002154585.1). Taxonomy (GTDB): domain Bacteria; phylum Actinomycetota; class Actinomycetes; order Streptomycetales; family Streptomycetaceae; genus Streptomyces; species Streptomyces pseudogriseolus. The sequence continues at coordinate 3,889 of MUNG01000160.1, read as the reverse complement.
ATGAACCTTCCCTTGCTGTCGCGGGGGTGCAGGTCCGGGTTCCAGGGGCGGCGCAGCCTCTTGGTTTCGAGGCTGGCGATGAGGCGGTCTGCGGCGCTCGTGATCGGCATGCGGCGGAACATGCATGCCGGGAGTGGTTAACGTCGCGGCCTCGGATTTCCGGCGGTGAGGGGCCGGGGCTACATGGTTTCGGTGAGTATGTGGATCAGGAACCACACGGAGAAGCCGCTCCAGCCGACGGTGAAGATGGCTCTGCCCGCTTTCGAGGTGCGGATCCGGAACAGGGTGCGGACGTTCTCCGACAGGGTGTCTCCGTCCTTGCGGTTCATCAGCGCCCACGTCTCTGCGAGCGCGAAGAGGGAGGTCCATCCGGCCCAGATAAGCCAGCTGTTGGTCATGGCCGTGCTCCTGACTGTGTGAAGGGGAAGGGGGTGGGGTGTGTCACTGGTCAGCGCCCTGCTCGCGGGTGCGGTAGCGCAGGCGGCAGCGGCAGTTGATGGTGAGGTGGATGGGGGCGAGCTGATCGCCGGGGAACCGCATCGGGTAGCCGTCGACCTGGTACGGCTTGGCGACGGGCAGGGTGGTGCCGTCCACGGCTTCGTGGGCGGGCCGTACGCGGTCGTCGCGGCGGGTTACCCAGGTGCGGATGATGTCCGGGCCGATCGCCGCGGCGGTGGCCTCCGCGGTGCCGTTGACGGTGGCGACGGCCGCTGTCTCCGCGGCGTCGGTGATCTTCGTGGCGGCCATGTCGCGGAACGCGGTCCTCACGAGCGCGACCAGGTCGTCAATGTCCTCGGCGACGTCCTGCCCTTGGGTGAGCAGGGTGGTGATCGTGTCGAGGAAGGCGCGGGCGATGTTTTCGGCGGCCGCCACGGCGTCCAGCACGGCGGCCGTGATGCGCGGCGATGCCTCCGCCGGCAGGGGCACGCCGAAGGCGTCTGCTGTTCGTTGGGCTGTGGCGGCGGCGATCCGGGTGAGGGACCGGGCGAGGGCGCTGGTGACTTCCTCCAGCCACCGGTCGGTGCCGACGATGCGGTCGATGTCGAGCGGGGTGGTGCCGCCGCGGCTGTCCTGGGGGCTCTGCGGCCGCCAGAACCGGGTGCCCTTGCGGGCCTTGGGGGAGCGCAGGCGGGCGGTGATGACGCCCTCCTGCCGGTCGAACAGGGACTCCAGAGCCAGGGCGACGGCGTCGCGGGCGCGGTCGAAGTCGGTGTCGGTGACCTCGAACTCCGGCCCGTCGTGCGGGCTGTGGTGGGGGAGTGCCTTGGTCTGCAGGGTGCGGGCGTCCTCGACGGCGGCCGCGGCCGCGCCCGGCTCCACCTCGGGCATCTGGCGTGCGTCGGCGACGGCGGCCGCCGCCTCACCCGGCGCGGAGGGGACGGTGTCCGCGCGGGCCTCGGCGACTGCGCCGGCCGCCGCGCCCGGTTCGGCGCCCATGCCGCCGGCAGGCGGTTCGCCGCCCTCGGCGCGGGCCTGCGCGACCGCTTCCGCCGCGGCGCCCTCCCCGGGTTCGGCCCCGGGGTCGAGCGGCGCGTTCGGATCGCCGCCGGCCCCGGGCATGGGACCGCCCATGCCCATGCTCATGCCGCCTTGGTCGCCCTGGATGCCGAGCGCGGCCGCGTCCTGCGGGCGCAGCGGAACGGGCGCCTTCTGCGGGGAGATCCACAGGGCGCGGGAGTGCGCGTTGTTGTAGGCGGGCAGGCCCGCGCGGCGCCGGTACTCGTCAATGGAGATCAGGCCCGACTCGAACTCCTCGCGGGCCTCCTGGCGGCGCTTGCGGCGCGGCAGCTCCAGGGCCTGCACGGTGGAGGTGTCGTAGCGGATGGACAGGTCGGTGTCGCCGAGGTCACCGGCGAACGCGTCAGCGATCAGCGACAGGTGGCCGAGCTCGGTGTGGATCCAGAACCCGTATTCTTCCTGCTCCGCGTTGTCGAAGGTGCGCCCGGAGGCGTTGCCGGTGACCGACTCGGGGACACCGAATGCGCCGAGAATCTCGATCTTGGCGTTCTGCGCGGCGTGCTCGTAGGCCATCTCACGCGGCCGGGTGGCGAGGTCGACGTACGTCATGCCGCCTTGCCCGGCGCCGACGACGGAGACGTGCCCGGCGTACTCGGAGCCGGGCAGGAACCGCGCCTCCAGCCGGTCCATGTCCGCGTCGGTGAGGGAGCTGGTGTCGACGGCCACGATCCCGCCCGGGCGCGCGTCGTTCTTGATGAACGCCACGTTGTACATGCGCGACAGGTGGTCGAGCTCGATGCTGATGCCGGCCGCTTCCAGCGGTGTCTGCCCGGAGAACGGATCGGTGGGGTGCGGCTCACGGATCCAGCGCACGCGTTCGGGTTCGAGCTCACGGACGTGCCCGTACAGGGTCGTGAACTCGAAGTGCTTGATGTACTCGCCCTTGTCGTCCGGCACGGGGATGACCCGGTCCGGGGGCAGCAGGTCGAGGCGGGTGATGGTGCCGCGGTTGGAGCGCGTGATCTCCACGAACGCGCCACGCTTGGACAGCAGTACCTGCGCGGACAGCCGCCGCCGGAGCTGCGCGCCGGACTCCAGCGGGTTCGCCTTCGGCCCGTTCAGCAGACGCAGCAGCGGATGATCGTCGATGACCTCCTCGAACTCGCCGTCTTCGGTGAGGCCGCGCCCGACTTGCAGAGGGAGCCGGGCGGCGTGCTTGCCCATGGTGTCGATGGCCTTGTAGACCCAGATGACACGCTCGTATCCCTCGGTGACGACACGGCCGATGTCCCAGCCGTCCGCGCGGCCTTCGGTGCCCCAGATGTTGGTGGTACCGGCGTAGGCGGTGGACGTGTACCCGCCCGTCCACGTGATCGTTTTCGACTCGTCCGGTTGGGGGCCCGGCGTCTGCAGCATGTTGCGCAGCGCGGGGAACCAGCGGCGTCGTGCCATGTCACTCCTCCCCGCCGCTCAGCCACACGGCGACGGGCAGCAGGAAGCCGAACAGCACCGCCCAGGGGGTGATCCAGTACGCGCCGGCAGTGGTTAGGGTCAGACCGAGCGTCAGCGTCACGTGCCCGGCGGCCCGGGCGCGGGGGGTGGCCGGCTCGTCGCGGAGGATGCTGCCGCCCGCGGTCGCCGTGACCAGGCCGACCAGGAGCAGCGCGACGGGCGGGAACGCTAGGTAGAGGGCTCCCAGCAGGCCGACCGTTCCGACACCGAACAGGAGCAGGCCTGTCACGTCGCGGGCGAGGCGTCGCCACGGCGCCGGATGGCTTGGGGGCGGTGGTGACTGCGTTGGAGGATTCACGCGGCGGACCGTAGGAAGGCCCGCGGGTTTGCGTCGCGGGCTACCCGGCGGCCGCGATCACCAGGGCAGCCAGTCGCCCGAACCGCCTCCGGAGCTGCCGGGGCGGGACTTACCGGCGATGACGATGCAGGCGATGCCGAGCCAGGCGGCGACGGCCACGAGGATGCCGACCGTGGTGGCGACCTGGTCGTCACCGGTGTGGGCGTAGGTGAGGTAGCCGGACAGGCCGCCGAGGAACAGGCCGAGGAGGAAGACGCGCACGGCGGGGGTCCTATCGGGCGGGGCGGGAGACGCCGGAGACGTAGGCGCTGATGCCGCGCCGCTGGATGTGGCCGCCGGGTACGAGTTTGGCGTTCGGCGGCGGGGTGGGGATCTTCCGCTTGGCGCGCACCGTCTGGTCCCCGCCGATGAGGTGCCGGTTGTCGACCAGGGCCTCGCAGTCGCGTCCGGCGACGTCCTCGTAGGGGCGGCGGCAGGCCCGGCAGTACACCTCAAGCGCATCGACGCGGATACCGCCCGCGGCGGTGAAGGAGCCGCGGAAGTCGGCTTGCTTCGCGACCCGGTCCTCGACTTTGATCTCCGCGGCGACGATCCACACGTGGGCCCTGGTCGGCTTCGCCG
>MUNG01000016.1 GCA_002154585.1 Streptomyces pseudogriseolus | reverse complement strand
CAGCTCGTCCGAAGCGGCCGGACCCGGCCGCTTCGGACGAGCTGGAAGGTGCAGTCATGCAGAACGGAACCGACCTCTACGCGCTGGACATCGGCGGGGCCTCGTTCACGAAGGCGTGCGGGGGCCCCTGCACGGAGGGGTGCGTGACCCTGGCCCGGATCGGTGCGGACGCCTGGGCGCTCGGTGACAGCAAGCGGCCGGACGTGGAGCCGCTGCGGTTCACCACCGAGGAGCTGGACGCCGCCGGTATCGACCCGGCCCGCTTCGGCCTCGGCGCCTGACACCTCCCTCCCCCCCCCAGCCGCCGGCCGGGCCGCGTTCCTCCCGCGCGTCCGGCCGGCCCTCCTCGTCACGGAAACGGGAACAGCACGTGCACCACCACGCCTACCTCTGGACCGGCCCGAAGGCCCGCTTCGACGACGAGGCCCTGCGCCGGCCCCCGCACCCCGATCCGCCCCCGGCCGGGAGCAGGCCGGAACTGATCGAGCGCTACCGCCTGGTCGCCGCGGAGTTCCGCACGGCGGACCTCCCGCCGCTGGAGACGGCGTACTGGCTCGTCAAGCCCCGCTCACTGGTGCGGGGCACCTGGGAGGAGGCGAAGGAGGCCGCGGCCTGGTTCGGTGAGCGGCTGGCCGAGTACGCCCCGAGGTTCGCCGTGGAGCAAGAGCGCGACACCGCGCGTCTGACCCGGCTGGTGGACTCCGCCGCCGAGCGTCTGCACGCCGGCGGCGACGTGTCGTACGGCGTCTACCTCGAACGCCCCTCCTACCTCACCCTCGCCGTGGTCGCCTGCTCCCCGAACCGCACGGCCCCCGACCTGCCCTGCCCGTGCGCATAGACCGCTTTCACTGGATCAAGTCGGTGTGCGGGTGCTCGGGGGACTCCGGGCAGACGTAGAGCTGCATGTTGTCGGCGCTGCCCACTACCACCCGCGTCGGCTGTGCGGGGTTCAGGCCGGCGAGGTGACCGTGGGCGTAGGCGGCGGCCCGCTCCTCCTGCGGCGCCCAACCGTACGTTTCGCCGTCCCACTCGAAGGAGGCGATGGTCAGCAGCGGGACCATCCGGGCCTTGCAGACGGCGCAGTACCGGGGGTTCGGGTCGGTGCGGCCCCAGGGCGGCCAGCCGCCGACTTTCCAGCCGGGAGCGTCGGCCAGGTGGGCGTCGTAGTACTCCGCCGGGTACTCCTCGTACGAGCCGTGCACCACCGCACGAGCCGCCTGCCATCGGCTCCAGTCCTGCACCACCTGCCTCACCTCGGGGCTCAGATCGAGGCTGCAGGGATACTCGGTGATCGCTTCCGGGGCCAGCACACACGGCTCCGGCACATAGCCGTCGTAGTTGGCCTCGTACGGTTCCGGTGGCGTGGCCAGGACGTCGGTGACCGAGGCGGCCGAGCGCCAGAACACCCTGGTCGCGGGCTTCCAGTCCGGCTCGTGGTCGTAGGGGCACCAGAGGATCTGGAGCAGATCGGCCTCTCCGGGCGGCCGCAGCAAGGGCACGTCGCGCAGATACAGCTGGGCCACGGGCAGCAGCGGGACCGGGCAGTCCGCGGGCAACGGAGGGCCCGCGTCGAGCCGCTCCTCGAGCCTCGCGGCCTTCTGCTCCAGGGCCGCCACCTCCTCGGGCGTGAACGACGGGCCATAGGGGTCGTCATGCCGCTGGGCCCGCCGGTACCTGTCGAGCCGTATCGCTGCCGGTGACTCGCGGAAGCCGCTGTCACCGTGCAGGTGCGCGTCCTCGCAGTGCGGCCAGGGTTCGTCGGCCGGCCACAGCAACGGTCCCCCGACGGAACTGTCCCTGACCGACGGCGATCCCGGGCGGGGGTGCAGCCGGATCGCGGGACGCGCCAGTGGGGCCAGTTCAGGGAACAGCTCGGTCACCTCGACCGGCCGCGGTGGAGTCGTACGTACGAGAACCATGCCGGTGATGCTGTCACCCGCCACCGACAGTCCCCCGCCTCCGCGAAGGCTCCGGGACATCGGGGACTCCGTTCCGGCTTCCTCGCGTTGCTTACGGCCCGGCCGCCGGGCGCCTCCGGTGTCCGGGCGTCGCGGACGGCGTCAGCCTTCGAGCAGGTGCGCGCTCGCTGGCCGGTCCGCCTTCGGCCACGTTTCCAGTGCCGCCCGCGCCGCGTAGTACCCGCACATCCCGTGGACCGAGGGACCCGGCGGGGTCGCCGAGGAGCACAGCCATGTGCCGGGCAGGGGCGTCCGGTAGGGGTTCCGGCGCGGGACGGGGCGGGCCAGCGTCTGCCACAGGGTCATCGCTCCGGAGGCGATGTCGCCGCCGACGTAGTTCGCGTTGTATGCGCCCAACTGGGCGGCCGACATGCCGCGTTCGGCGATCACCGTGTCGGTGAAGCCCGGCGCGTGGGCTTCCAGGGCCGCGCGGATCGTCGGCAGGGGGTCTCGGGGATCGCCGTGGGGGACGTGCGCGTAGGCCCAGACCGGTCGTCGGCCCCGGACGGCCCGTGCCGGGTCCGCGGCGGCCGGGTCGACCACGATGATGTACGGGTGCCGGACGCTCAGGCCCCGGGCCGTGGCGGTCTCGGCGTGGGCCAGTTCTGGGCCGTGCCGCGGGTACCGCCCGGGTGGATCGTGGCGGCGTGGGAGAGGCAGGGGTCGGTCCAGGGGATCGCGCCCTCGACGAGGAAGTCGGCCTTGGCCGCGCCCGGTCCGTACCGGTAGCGGGACAGCGCGCGGAGGTATCCGGCGGGCAGCGGGGCGATGGGGGCCAGTTCGCGGGGCGAGACGTCGAGGAGGGTGAGCCTGCGGGTGGGCAGGTCGTTCAGGCTGTTCACCCGGACGCCGGTGTGGATCCGGCCGCCGAGCCGTTCGATCTGCCGGTCCACGACGGCGGCGACGGCCCCCGAACCGCCCCGGGGAACGGGCCAGCCGGTGGTGTGGGCGAGGTGCCCGAGCAGCAGGGCGACAGCGGCGGACGCCGGTGAGGGGAGCCGGCCGATGCCGTGCGCGGCCACACCGGTGAGGAGCGCCCGCGCCACCTCCGTGCGCAGGTCCCCGCCGGCGCGCAGGGCGTGGGCCGGCAGGCGGGTGGCGAGGAGGGCCAGGGCCGTCGGGTTCGGCGGGGTGCGCTGGGTGGAGAGCATCAGGTCCACCACGTCCGCGGAACGCTGCATCAGCGGGAGCATCAGCCGCCGCCATCGCCGCCCGTCCGGGCCGAGTTCGGCGCAGGTGGCGTCGAGGTCACGCCAGGCCAGGGCGGCCGGGCGGCCCTGGAGGGGGTGGCCGTAGGCGGCCGGGGAGTGCAGCAGGGCGACGCCGTGCGCCTCCAGGCCGAGTGACCGCATGAACGGGGACACCGGGGTCATGGGGTGGACGGCCGCGCAGATGTCGTGGAGCACCTCCGAGTCCAACAGGGCCTCCGTGCGCAGCCCTCCGCCGACGCGCTCGTGTGCTTCGAACACCTCGACCCGGAGTCCGGCGCGGGCCAGGGTGAGCGCGGCGGCGAGCCCGTTCGGCCCGGACCCGACGACGACGGCGTCCGTCATGGGTGTCGTCGTCCTCTCAGTGGAAGGCCAGCCAGGCGATGCCCAGGGCGCAGGTGAGGCTCGCGGCGGCGATGGCGGCGGGCCGGTTGCGGTGCAGGGCGAGCCCGAGCAGCGCCGCGGTGAGCAGCACGGCGCCCGTGCCGATCGAGGCGCGCAACGGCCCGTCGTCGTAGCCGAATTCGTCAACATGCTGGACCAGCCAGGCGAACCAGGCGATTCTCACGACGCTTCCCGTGACCCTCTCGGTGTGGTGGTGGTGTTCACGCCCCGCCGCGCGGCGCGGGTGCCGCGAGCAGGGTCTTCGTGGCGAGATCGTCGGTGGCGTCCCCGGCGCCCAGGCGGTGCAGGACGATCCAGCGGCCGTCGTCGTGCGCGGCGGCGATGACGGACGAGCCGCGTGTGGCGCCGTTGTGCCAGGTGATCGAGGAGCCGCGCTGCCAGGTGGGCGCGGGCGGGCCAAGCCGGCGGTCGACCAGCAGTCCCGTTACAACCTGGGACAGCGTCCGGCAAGTGGACCACAGGCCGCCGGCCGGCAGGATCGGCCCGGTCAGCGTCCACAGGGGGCGGGGCCGGCCGGACAGGTTCCGTGGCACGAGACGCCGTTCCCGCGGCGGCAGCGCGGTCACCGCGCCCGCCTCCAGTCCCAGCGGCATCAGGACGTGGTCGTCGACGAGTTGCTGGTACGAGCGTCACGCGGTGCCGTCCTGCCACTCCTCACCCATGACCTTGTAGAGGCCGGAGACGACGTAGACCAGGCAGATCTGCGCCGCCACCATGAGGACGCCCAGGTTGTGGAACGGCACGGACACCGCCCGCAGGTGGCCGGGAACGTGCCGGGCGAGGCGGCTCGCGAGGCCGGTGGGCAGGGCGAACCGGTCGTAGCAGTGGGTCAGCAGCAGGAACGGGATGACGACGTACGCGAGGTTGTCGCCGCCGTCCAGGAGACCCGGCTGCCGCTGGTAGACCGACCACAACAGGGCCCAGTGCAGGGCCAGTCCGGGCCGGCCGCCGACTCCGAGCATCACCGCGAGCGCGGCGGCGATGCCCAGGTGGTAGACGAGCTCGAAGTACCAGGGCGACGCCGACAGCGTGAAATCTCCCCCTGCGAACGTACCCCTGGCGAGCCGAAAACGGCACAACAGGTAAAACGGTCACGCATGGCAACAGCGGTGGTCAATCGCCGCGCCGACGCGTCACCCGGATCATTTCTTTACCCGCAGTTTAGTAGCGGAACGGGAGCAGAAAGCTACACAGGTGACTTGAATCACAGGCAAGTTCCGTCAAGTTCCGTCTAGGGCACGGAAGGGCTGGTATTGGTACAGACCTGTCGTCCGCGCGGCTGTGGCGTACCGCCCGACTCCCCCGTCCGTACGCGTGCCCCGCGTACGAGGCGTGGCGCTCCCCTCCGCCCGCGCGCAGCCGCCACTCTGACGCCATGAACCACGCAACACCTGGCGTCGGGACGCCCGTTCACACCTACACGCAGTTGTTGTCGTCCACGCGGCGCGGCGCCCGTCTCGCCCGGCTGCTCGCGGTGACCGAGCTGCGCTCGCGGGGCGTCTCGCAAGACCTCACCGAGCGCGCAGAACTCGTCGTCGCCGAGCTGGCCGCCAACGCCGTCCTGCACGGCCGCGTGCCCGGCCGCTGCTTCCGGCTCACCCTCGTCCTCGACCCGGCCGCCGGCCGCCTCCGCGTCGAGGTCAGCGACGCCCGCGGAGACCTCCGCCCGCTCCCCTGCCTCACGGACCCCGCGTGCGACCCGCTCGCCACCACGGGACGCGGCCTGACCCTCGTCACCGCCCTCGCCGACCAGTGGGACTGCGTCCCCTACCCGCCGAGCGGCAAGACGGTGCGGGCGGAACTGCTCGACGCGGGGGCGTGAGAGCGTCGGGCCGCCGGGGCCGTCGGCGGCGGGGGCCACACCGTGCCGGGGCGTCAGACACGCAACGCCAGCTTGAGGGCCGCTTCTCGGGCCTTCTCGTCGGCCAGGGCGATGAGTTGCTTCCGCCCGCCGTGCGTCTGGAAGTCCGCCCGCGACGTGGCCAGCAGGGACTCCGCCCGCTCGGTCATTTTGTGGGCCGCCTTCAGCGCCTTGATGCGGTCCTTGGTGTACCGGTTGGACGGCAGGGCGTGGACCTCGCTCGTGTGCGCGCGGACACGGGCGATCAGACGGAGCACGGTCTGCCGCTGCGCGTCCAGCTCGGCGGCACGCCGGCTCGCACGCTCGGCCGCCGCCCCTCTCCCCCACGCGGACGCCTGGGTCCAGCCCGAGGCCGGGGCCGGGGCGGAGCGGGCGGACAGACGGGTCGCCGTCTCGTTCAGCGGAGTGACGTGGCCGGACTCCGCGAGGGAGTACAGCGCGACCTCTCTCTCGTCGGCGAACTGGCGCGCGGCGGCCGTGTAGCCGCCGGACGCGTAGAACAGCAGATGCTGGTGCGCATCGGCCACTCCCCGCAGTTCACGGACGGGACCGACGCCGATCGGCTGGCTGTGGTGCTTCACCTGCGCCACGGCGTCCCGCGCGAACACGTCGATGCCCCCGTCCGCACCGGCGCCCGTCACGCGCGCGTCGGCGAATCCGAGACCGCGCATGTGGTCGACGGCGGCCAGCTCGGCGTCCTGCCACGTACGGATGACTCTCGGGTGGTACGACCCGGCCGCGCCGGGGCTTCCCTCCGCGCGCGGGGTCCCTGACACGCGGCCGGCCGCCGCCGCGTGGTGGGCGGTCGGGGTGGCGGCGACCGATCGGCCGGCGGCGGCCAAGGCACTCGCCACGCGCCGGGTGAGCAGCTTCAGCTCCATGGCGCCTTCAGGCGCGTCCAGCACGAGGATCTCACCGAAAGCCGACCGGCTCCCACTGCCCGACAAGGGCAACGGACGGCGGAGTTCGGTGCACCGCACCCGGAAGATGCCGCGCCACAGAAGCAGACGCCGAGCCGTCAGCGCGCCCTGGTAACCGGGGGTCACGAACAGCAGCTCGACCCGCTCACCGGCTCCCAGACGCGACAACAGCTGTTCGGCCTGGGGTGAGCCGCTGGTCCAGCCGCTGCCGCGGACGGCGTCGGAGGTGCGCGGGTCGCTGCGAAGATTCGACACGGTCACTCGCTATCGGCGTCCGCGTGCCTACGCGTGGGCGGGCAGGGCGGGGAACACGACGAGCGAGCCGTCCCGCTCACGGGCCATCTCGATCGCCACGTCCGCCGGGCGGCCGTTCAGCGCCACGCCGTCGCCCAGGCTGCGAATCTGGTACGTCGCGCGCAGCAGCCGGTCGACCTCACCGTTCGTCAGGACGGGCCGCTTGCTGCTCGGCCGCGCCAGCTCCAGCGTCGACAGGCGCACCAGCACCTGGGCCATGCCCGACTCCAGCTCGTCGAGACGCCGCTCGTCGTCCTTGAGCGCGCGGGCGAAGTTCTCGAACAGGTTGTCCGGCTCGCTCTGGGCCCGCTCCACCGCCTGGAGCACGTTGACGCGCCGCTTCAACGCGATGGCCAGCGCGGCCATTTCGATGTGCGTGCGGAACGTACCGCCCTGCTCGTCCACGCCCGGGAACGCCTCGGTCAGCGTGGCGATCTCGACGGGCTCGCCGGCGGGCAGCTTGTCGAGTGCGCTGCGCCAGCGCGCCAGCCGGATGTCGGCCTTGCTCAGCGCCGTGTCGATGGTGTGCACCGCCGAGTCGAGGCCCAGCGAGACACCGAGCTTGCCCTGGTCGAGCAGGATCGCCGTGGCCTTGTCGATGGCGGGACGGCAGCCGTTGAGCGCACTGTGCTCGTCGTCCAGCTTGTCGGCCTGAAGCTGCTCCAGCAGGTCCGTGATGTGGGCGATGGCCTCCTGCCGCTTGCGGTCGGCGTGCGCGCTGACCCCCACGGCCACGGCCATGAGCACGAGCGGAGCGGCCACGGTGAGCACCGCACCCCCCGCGGCGGCGGCCCCGGCGGTCGCGCCCGCACCACCGACGGTGCCGGCGGCCGCGGCTCCGCTGACCGGCACCAGTGTCGCCTTGCCGACGGCCTGGCGCGTCACCGAGTGCACGAGGTCGCCGTAGAACGCGCCCTTCGCCCCCTTCGGCTCCATCCAGGTGACCAGGCCCTGCCCGAACTCGGCGGCGACCTTCGCCGGGACGACCACGCGGCACAGCATCTCGCCGGAGGCCGTCGCCGTGGCGGCCGCGGTGGACGTCTTCGCCGACTCGGTGATGAGCTGCGACAGGTGCTGCGCCAGAGGGCTGGCGGCGCCGAGCGCGATGCCCTTGCTGCGGTCCACCCTCTCGGGCAGCGGGTGCGCCTCGAGCGTGGCGATCGGCTGGTCGGCCAACGCGGCCAGTACACCCCGCAGCTCGTCCAGCCGCTCGGCCGTCATCGGCCCGTCCCCGAACACCTTCGGCACCTGGACATCCCGCGTCGCCAGCGTCCAGACCGGAACGTTCGCCGGCTTGCGATAGTCGATCATCGTCCCCCCACATCAATCCATGCCAGCCTACGGCTGACACCCAACGAAAAGCGCCGGCTCCACTTGGAGCCGCATCTCACTGCCCGGACACCACTCGCCCCACACGTCGGCCTGTGTCGGTGCGTGCCCCTGTCACCGTCGTACCACTCCGCCGGCGCGAAGCGTCCCAAGCGTGGGGGTGACCAAACCCTTGTCGGTCATCCGGCACTGGTCCACCAGAGGTTCCCAGGCCGTTTCTCTCCCGTCGGTCAACGTGCCGATGTACACACGGCGGTCGTTGCCCTCGGTCTCGCACCGCACCAGCAGCGCGTAGCCCCTCCGAGCCAGCATGTCGCGCGCGAGATGGTCGCCCTGCCCACATACCCACTCGATCCGGCCTTCCTTCGCACCCAGGCTGTCGGCCGCTTTACGCCAGGTCCTGTAGTCCTCGGAGTGGAGCTCGAAGCGGAGAAACATGTCCGTCCGAGGCAGCCGGAAGTCCACGGCGTCACCGTGGCAGTGTCCGAGGGTGCGCAGTTCTCCGCGCACCTCATGTCCATGGGCGGCCAGCCAGCGAGTGGCGTGCGCCTTGATGAACAAGTGGTCGGCGCTGTCCGCGCTGTGGGTAGTCCGGTGGCATTCGTCACGGCCAGGGTTTGCCTCGTGCGCGAAGTGGCAGACCCGCGTCACGTACCGCTTGGGTCGCAGTGGCCGGCCGCAGCCGCCGAGCAGGGTTCCGCACCAGAAGTCGTCCCACCCGAATTGCCGCAAGAATAGGCGGGTGTCGATCTGTCCCACTCCTTGCCCCCCCCGGCGCACCCTTGCGACAACCCCCGCGACAACGCCCATCCGTTGACACCGCTAACAACCTTATTCGGGGTGGCTGTCGTTACGCAAGAGGCGCAAGTAGGGCGCAGCCGACGGCGACAGCAACCGCTCGGCGGGGGGAGCCTTGTCATCACACAGCCGACGCGCGGAACTTTGACGCATCCTTCCGCTCCACGCCGCCGCGCTTCTCACGCGCGCCTCCCGGGCTCAGTCGAGCAACCGCTCCGCGCGCTCCGGGACGTCGCGGAGGTGTCGGCCCTGAGCGACCATGTCAACGAGGAGACGATGCCCTTCGACGTGGTGGACAAGCCCGGACACGGCGGCCTCGCGCATGAGGGCGACGGTGTTCTTGACCGGGATGCCGCGCGCGGAGGCGTACTCGCCGGCGTCGCGGTCGTCCGTGATCCAGACAGCCCCGGTGAACTCCCTTCGCGTCTGGATGAGCGCGAGGGTTTCGGCTTCACCGAGGTGGCGTAAAGGTTCGGTCGGCAGGCCACCGAAGACCGCGCGGCGCAACCGGTCCGCGAGAGCGATCTCGGCGTCGGTGCAAAGCTCGATCGGCTCGCCCAGCCAGCCTTCCGCTTCGAGCCGGGCAAGGTCGCGCACGTAGGCGGCCGATCGTCGGGCCTCCTCCGCCACCGCCTCGGTCCAGCGGCCGCATCCGTCGAGCACCTTGCGGAGCAGGTCCAGACGGCCCACGGTGCCGAAGTTGCACAGGACGGTGTTGTCGGGGAACAGGCTGACGCGGCCCCTGGAGTGCAAGAGATCTGTCATGGCTGGAATACGGGATCGCCCTTCTCGTCCTCCGGCAAGGGGCGTGGGGGGCGCGCGGGCTCGAGTATGGCCCTCAGGTCGTCGACGTCGCGGTCCAGGTAGGCGGCCAGCGGGCGGAGAGTCGTCTCACCGGCCTCGTACGCGGCGAGCAGCTCCGCCATCGGGGCGAGCGGCGGGCGGGCCACCGCAGACTCCGCGCGGTGACGGTAGTGGTCGTCGAGCCGCCCCGCCAGAACGTGGCAGATCTCCGTGGTGAAACCGCGGAACCTGTCCCGACGACTACTGTCGAGGAGTCCCAGCCGGTTGAGCCTGGCCGCCAGGGCGCTGGGTGAGACCTTGAACGTGACGACGAGTTCGCTGAGTTCGGCGTCGGTGGGCGCCTTCGGGTCGGCGACCGTGCGCTCCCAGGCTGCTCGCACCTCTGCCGCCGGCATCAGGAAATGGGCAGCGAAGACGTTGGCCCTGACCTCTGTGTAGTCCTTCTGCTTGCCGGGCTGGGGTGTCGCGTCGGCGCGCAGGTCCTGGGCGTCACGGGCGAGGAGGTGTCCGACCTCGTGAGCAAGGGTGAAGCGTGCTCGGGTCCACTCCTGGGTGGTGGCGAGCAGCACGATCCGGAATCCTTCGGACTGCCATGTCGCCCCGGACAGCGCCGCGCGGGAGGGAAACTCGACGAGTGCCACGTCGATTCCGCAGTGGTCCGCGAGAAGCCGCGTGAGGGAGGGAAGGTCCATGCCCGCGGGGGACCCCGCGCCTCGCCCGGCAAGATGTTCCGCGAGGTCGGAGGCGAGACGCTCCCCTTGGTCGACGTACCGTTCCAGATCCGCGCGAGGCGCGGGCAGATCGGGGACGAAGCGAGGTCGGTCGAGCAGCCTCAGGACCTCGTAGGCGTTCTGGAAGCGGGAGGCGATCGCCTCGATCTCGGCCCATCCGGCTCCTTCCGCGACCGCTCCAGTGGAGCGGGCGGCAGCACGGGGACGTACCGGCTCGCGTCCGCTGATCAGATAGTCCACCGTCGTGCCGGTGGCCTCCGCGATACGGGCCAGGTCGAGCGAGCTGAAACGGCGTACGCCGCCGAGCGACTTGGAGAGCTTGTCCGGGGACAGGCCGATTCGATCGGCGAACGCGGCCTGGGAAAGGGAGGCTGCGTCCATGACCTTGCGTACACGCTCGATCACAGTCTCAGTCATTCCAGCACCGTACCGGCGAGTTGCGAAAATCGCAATCCACCTTCTGACGTGTCACCCGTGGATGTAATCTCTCTCTACCAGGGGGGACGGGTCAATTGACAGTGTCAACACTTAGGGTGTGCAGTGTTCATGTCGACCTCGTCTCCCGGAAGGTCACCCATGCCCCAGCCCGACCGTCTCCCCGGCACGCCCGAGTTCCGCATCAGGCTGCCGCAGGACGGGGCCGAGGCGCGGGGGTGGCTGTTGACGCGGTTCGGGGGCAACGGGACGAACCGGTTCCTGCTGCGCGAGGGGTCCCTCGTGACCGCCGAGGAGTGGCCCGGGCTCGGCCGTCATGCCCGCCGGTCGCGGGCGGAACTCCGCGCGGAGGGCGCCCTCGTGGACGCCCCGTCCGTTCCCGGCCGGCCCGAGGGCGCGCCCGCGCGGTGGGTGGCGACCCGGGACATCGAGTGCAACTCCTCGTCCGCCGCCGCAGCGCTGGTGTGCGGCTACGACGCCTCCGGCCCCGAGTCCTGGCGCACCGACGAGGGGCACCCGCTCTCCGACTACCTGTCCACCGGCTGGCGTCCCCCGCACAAGGCGTGGCTGGTGCGCGGGTCGAACGTCTCGGGGCACAACCTGGTGCGGCAGCTGTGGCTGGCGGAAGGGTTCGTGTCGCTGTCGGGCGCGCACCTGCCGCCGCTGGAGGAGTCCGACCCGACGAAGAGCGCGCTGCGGCGCTTCGTCGAGGAGGGCTACGAAGGAGCGGCCTCGTACCACCAGAAGCAGGGCCTCGTCGACGAGTTGCACGCGTTCCTGACGCAGATGCGGGTCGGCGACACCGTGGCGACCTACGACGACGACCGGATGTACCTCGGCCGGATCACCGGAGACGCCGTGCAGACCACGTCGCCGGGAGGGCTGTCCAACCTGCGCCGGTCGGTCACCTGGCGGGCCGACGGTCACCCGTACGACGAACTGCCCGGCGAGCTGCGGCAGAAGCTGTCCGTGCAGCACGACGTGGTCGATCTGACCGGCGTCCTCGACGCCCTGGACGGGCTCGCCGGCGAGGCGGACGGGACCGACCGGGCGGAGGCCGCGGACACCCTGGAGCGCGCGGCGCCCAAGGAGCTGACGCTGCCCGGGATCAGCGAGGCCCTCGCCGAGGAGCTGCTCGTCCACGACCGGGCGTGGCTGGAGGAGCTGCGCGAGCTGCTGCTCGACGAGAAGCAGCTGGTGTTCTACGGCCCGCCGGGCACCGGCAAGACGTACCTCGCCATGAAGCTCGCCGAGCACTTCGGCGGCGGCCCGGAGCAGGTCAAGATCGTGCAGTTCCACCCGTCGTACGCCTACGAGGACTTCTTCGAGGGCTTCCGTCCGGTGGAGGACCCCGAGACGCGGGAGGTGGCGTTCCGGCTCACCGCCGGCCCGCTGCGGGAGCTCGCCGACCTCGCCTCCCGCG
This sequence comes from Streptomyces pseudogriseolus, assembly GCA_002154585.1. GTDB lineage: Bacteria > Actinomycetota > Actinomycetes > Streptomycetales > Streptomycetaceae > Streptomyces > Streptomyces pseudogriseolus. The sequence continues at coordinate 45,276 of MUNG01000016.1, read as the reverse complement.
ACGGCAACCGGCACGTCCCGCACTTCCTGATCATCGACGAGATCAACCGCGCCAACCTGGCCAAGGTCTTCGGGGAGCTGTACTTCCTGCTGGAGTACCGGGACCGGTCCGTGCGGCTCACCTACTCCGGGGACGACTTCCCGCTGCCGCCCAACCTCTTCGTGATCGGCACGATGAACACCGCCGACCGCTCCATCGCGCTGGTCGACGCGGCGATGCGGCGCCGTTTCGCGTTCGTGGAGCTGTCCCCGCGCACCGAGCCGACCGCCGGCCTGCTCGCCCGCTGGCTAGCGCGCGAAGGGCGCGACGCGGAGCCGGCCCGCCTCCTCGACGCCCTCAACTCCCGCGTCGACGACGCCGACTTCGCCATCGGCCCCTCGTACCTGATGAAGCCGGGCGTGTACCGCGACGGCGGCCTCGAACGGACCTGGCGCACGAAGATCCTGCCGCTGCTGGAGGAGCACCACTACGGCGAGGGCGTCGACATCGCCGCCCGCTACGGCCTCGACGCGCTGCGCGAGCGGCCGGCATGACCGAGCCCGTGCCGGACGTGGTGCTGCGCGAGTACGGACCCGCCGTCTCCGTGCCGCTCGGCGCCGCGGCCGGCCGGGCCCTCGCCGCCTCAGGGATACTCCGGAGCGTCACGCCGGACCCGGCCCGTGACGGGCACTGGCTGCTGCGGGCGGGCAGCCGGGTCGGCGCGCTGCGCACGCCCGGCGGGCCGATCGTGCGGATCATGCCCAAGACCCCGGTGAGCCGGATCTTCTTCCTTCTCGGGTTCAGCCTCGCCCCGGAACGGGCCTGGCACGACGACCGGGAGGGCACCGTCGACACCGGCGCGTACGACGACGTGGTGCCCGCGCTCGCCCACGCCGTGGAGCGGCGGATCGACGCGGCGCTGCGCCAAGGGGTCCTCCAGGGCTACCGGGAGGTGGAGGAGTCCTCGCTGGTGGTGCGCGGGCGCATCCTCGAGGCCGAGCAGATCAGACGGCACTTCGGCCGCACGCCGCCCGTGGAGATCGCGTACGACGACTACACCGCGGACACCGCCGAGAACCGCATCCTGCGGGCCGCCGTCGAGCGGCTGCTGCGCCTGCCCGGCGTTCCCGGCCCCGTGCGGCGGCGCCTGGCCCACCAGCGGGTCCGGCTCGCCGACGCGCTGCCCCTGGTCCGGGGGCAGGAACTGCCGCGCTGGCAGCCCTCCCGGCTCAACTCCCGCTACCAGCCAACCCTGCGGCTCTGTGAGGCCGTCCTGCGCGGCTCCTCGCCCGAGCACACGCCGCCGGGCGCCGATCCGCTCGCCGTGGACGGCTTCCTGATCGACATGAACCAGCTGTTCGAGGACTTCGTCACCGTCGCCCTGAGCGAGGCGCTGAAGGAGCACGGCCTGACCGCCCGGCTCCAGGACACGCACCACCTCGACACCGCGGGACTCGTACGGATCCGTCCCGACCTCGTGGTGCGCACCCGTGACGGCCGGACGCCGGTCGCCGTCGTCGACGCCAAGTACAAGGTGGAGAAGGGCGACGGCCGCCTCAACGCCGACCTGTACCAGGCGCTGGCGTACGCCACGGTGCTCGGCCTGCGCGAGGCGCACCTGGTGTACGCGGCGGGGCGGCTGCCCACGCGCTTCCACGAGGTGCGCGGGACGGCGGCGGGCGCGGACGGGCGCGGCGTGCTGCTGCACCAGCACAGCGTCGACCTGTCCCGAGAGCCGGGGCAACTGCTGTCGGCGCTGCGCGACATCGCCGTACGCCTGGCCCGCGCCCGCACCCCCGCGTGACCCACGCCCATCAAGCCGACGGAAGCCCGACTGAAGTCCGACGGAAAGGAACACACCGTATGCCCCGGCTCGCCTTCGCCCAGAGTTTCTGGGACGGCTACGACACCCTGGAAAAGCCCGTCCGGGCCGGAGTGCGCAAGGCCATGGCGAAGTTCCAGGCCATGAGCGCCGCCGAGCTCAACGCCGACAAGGGACTGCATCTGGAGTCCGTCGAGAACGCCCGTGACAAGCGCATGCGCACCATCCGCGTCACGGACTTCTGGCGCGGTGTCGTCCTGGCGCCCGACGACGGCAGCGACGTCTTCCTGCTCGTCAACGTGCTGCCGCACGACGACGCCTACACCTGGGCCGCGAAACGCCTCTACAGCGCCAACTCCGCGACCCGGGCCCTGGAGGTGCGCGACGCCGTCGCCCTGGACGAGCTGACACCGCTGTACGAGAACGCGGCCCGCTCCGCCCCCCGGCTGCTCTTCGAGCACGTCTCCGACGGCGCGCTGCGCGAACTCGGCATCGACGACCAGGTGCTGCGCGCCGCCCGCTCCCTGGCGGACAAGGCCCAGCTGGAGGCGTTCTCCACGCTCCTGCCGGAGGACCAGCTGGAGGTGCTCCAGTACCTCGCCGAGGGGTTCGGCCCGGAAGAGGTGTACCGGGACGTCGTGGCCGTCCGCCGGCCCGCCGACGCGCCCGCCGAGCCGGTCGAGGACCTGGCCACGGTGATCGCCAACACGCCCGCGCGCATCCGTCTGGTCACCGGCCCGCGGGAGCTGGAGGAGGCGCTGGAGAAGCCGTTCGCCGCGTGGCGGATCTTCCTCCACCCCTCCCAGCGACGCGTGGCCTACCGCACCTCGTACGGGGGCCCCGTGCAGGTCACCGGCGGCCCCGGTACGGGCAAGACGGTGGCGGCCCTGCACCGCGTCAAGCATCTGCTGGGCCGCTCCGACGACAGCCGCGTCCTGCTCACCACGTACACGAACGCGCTCGCCGCCGGCCTGCGCGACATGCTCGGCCTGCTCCTCGACGAGGACGAGACGCTGCTGGCCCGGGTCGACGTGACCACGGTGGACGCGTACGCCAACGGTGTGGTGCGGGCCGCGTCCGCGACCGCGCCCAAGCCGGTCGGGGACCGGGAGCAGCGGCAGTTGTGGGAGAAGGTCGTCAAGCAGCTGGATCTGCCGTTCACCGCCCGGTTCCTGGCGCAGGAGTACCGGCACGTCGTCCTCGCCCAGGACCTCCGCGACCTCGACGCCTACCTCGCCGCGAGCCGCCGGGGACGCGGCACCGGGCTCGGACCCGCGCGGCGCCGGGAGGTGTGGGGCGGGGTGGAGCGGTTCGAGCGGCTGCTGCGGGACCGCGGTGAGACCACGCACCTGGCGGTCTGCGCGCGCGCCGCCGGTCTGCTCGCCGACGGCCCGGCCCCGTACGCCCATGTGGTGGTCGACGAGGCGCAGGACCTGCACCCCGCGCAGTGGCGTGTGCTGCGCGCCGCCGCGGCTCCGGGCCCCGACGACCTGTTCCTCACCGGCGACCCGCACCAGCGGATCTACGACTCGCGGGTGTCCCTCGGCTCCCTGGGCATCGCCACGGCCGGCCGCAGCTTCCGGTTGCGGGTCAACTACCGCTCGACCGAGGAGATTCTCGCCTGGTCGGCGCGGCTCCTGGCGCCCGTCACGGTCGACGCGCTCGACGGCGAGGGCACGGATTCGCTCGCCGGGTACCGCTCACTGCTGCACGGGGGCCGGCCCCAGGCCCGGGGTTACGCCACCCGGCAGGAGGAGACCGAGGCCCTGGTGGACCGGGTGCGGCAACTGCTGGATGAGGGCCTGGCCCCGCACGAGATCGGCGTGTGCGCGCGCTTCAACCTCTCCCTGGACAGCGCGGAGGACAAGCTGAAGGCCGCCGGGATACCGGTGCTCCGCGTCAAGGGCCAGACGGCGCAGCACGCCGAAGGGGTACGGCTCGCGACGATGCACGCGATGAAGGGCCTGGAGTTCCGGGCCGTGTCCGTCCTGGGTGTCGGCGAGGGAACGGTGCCGTTCGCCCGGGAGATCACCCCGCTCGAGGCGGACGCCCTCCAGCACGAGGCCGACCTGCTCCGGGAACGCTGTCTCCTCTTCGTCGCCTGCACGCGGGCGCGGGAGGCGCTGAGTGTGACGTGGAGCGGAGCGGCGAGCCCGTTCCTGGCGCACGTCGCGTGAGGTCCGGCCGGCGCCCTGCTCCTAGTTCTCCGGGGTCAGGGCGCCGGTGGTCAGGCCCTCGCGGGCGATGTCGGCGAGGCGGCGGCTCAGCTCGTGGACCTTGCGGATCCCCTCCTCGAACTCGGACAGGGCCCGGAAGGCCGATCCGTAGCGGCGCTGGTCGTCGATCCCCATGCGGGGAACGCGCGCGCCCTTGCCGTCGAGACGGTAGGTGCCGCTGGCGCTGGTGGACCTGCGCGCGTTGACCGAACTGCGCAGGAAGCCCCGCAGATAGTCCGTGTCGAGCTGATCGCTGGTCGACACCGGCTCGGTCCCCTCGAAGGCGACCAGCCCGGCGCGGGCGAGCTCCGCGACGCCGGCCGTGGCCGCGTCCAGGGCGCCCGGTCCGTCACCGGGCGCGAGCTGGGGCAGCAGAGCGGCGAGCCGGCCCAGCTCCCGCGCCAGATCCTCGCGCAGCGCGGCGTACTCACCGGGGTAGTCGCGGTGCAGCGCCCGCATGTGGTTGCCGGGCGTCAGGTCGACGACGTCGTCCAGCAGTTCGATCAGCGGGACGTCCGCGACCTGGTCGGGGCGCGGTTCCAGGCTCGCCTCGGGGTCGTTGTCGGTCAGGTCGACCATGCGCACGGTGTGGTTCGTGTCGCCGGCGCCGGTGTTCATGGGACGCCGCAGGCACCACAGGTGCACGGAGAGGGCGTGGGACGTCGCCGTACCGGGCGGCAGGGCGATCACCTGGCGCACGATGCCTCGGCGCACGAGTTCGGCCCTGATGCGCCGGCCCGCCTTGCGGTAGGCGACCGACGCGGGCATGACCATGAGGACCTGGCCGCCGGGCGCGGTGTGGGCGTAGGCGTGCTGGAGCCAGGCCAGCTCCCCCTCGGCCTTGGACGGGGTGCCCAGTTCCCAGCGCGAGTCGAGCAGCAGCTCCTCCCGTCCCCACTCGGTCACACCGGCCGGGGGGTCGCAGACCACCAGGTCCGCCTTGAGGTCCGGCCACTGGTCCGCGCGCAGGGAGTCGCCCGCGACGACGCGCACCCCCGACCGGCCCACGAGGTCGGCCCGGAGCTGGGCGAACCGGGCGCTGTCCGTGTCGATCTCCTGGCCGCGGCGGCTCGCCTTCTCGTCGGCGGCGACCGACAGCAGCAGCGATCCGATGCCGCAGGCCGGGTCGAACACCGTCCCGCCGGTGGGCACTTCGGGTGCGAAGTGGCACACCGCCCGCACCACGCGTTCCGAGGTCACCTGGTCCGACCCCGAGCGCCGGGCCGAATCCATGAAACGTTCCGCCAGTCCGGTCACGACGTCGGCGGGTGACGCCGTACGGCTCAGCTCGCGCACGCGCCCGGCCACGTCGTCCGGCGGCTCCGGCGCGTCCTCACCGGCCAGCAGTCCCGCCACCTCGGCGAGGCCCGTCTGCATCTGCTCCCCGTAGGCGGCGCGCATCGTCTGCCACAGCTCGACCTCCGGCGACACCTCCTGGCCCTTGCGCTGCTTCGCGAGCCAGGCCTGGACCTCGGCAAGGGCGTAGAGCGGGCTGTTCGCCGATCCTCCGGCGGGCGCGGGGAAGTCCTCGTACCGCCGACGCCAATTGGAGACGGCGGCCCGGGTGACTCCGGCCAGCCGAGCGATGTCGGAGCCGGTGACAAGGGAGCCGGCCGGTGGAGCGGCGTTGTCCGTCATACAGCCAGCGTACACGGCACCCCCGTGGACACCCCCGGGACAGACGCGTTGACACGCTACACATGCCACGGGACGTCCCTTATGCACTCACCTCCGGGTGGACCGCCACGGCATTCCTTCACGCGCCCGGCACCAATTCCCCGAAATGCCCGCAGCGGCAGCGTTGTCAGTGGCGCCTGCCACGATCACCGCATGGACGACAACGGGTTCGACTGGCCGGCGTTCCTGCGGCGTTGGCGGGACGAGTGGGTGCCGAGCGAGGAAGACGCCGTCGAGCTGGCGGAGGGGGACGTGACCCCCGACGAACTGCGGCCGGTGGTGTCGCCGGCGTCCGAGGCGGAGGTGGCCGACGCCGAGCGGCGGCTGGGGGTCCGGCTGCCCCCGTCCTACCGGGAGTTCCTGCTGGCCGGCAACGGCTGGAGGCTGCGCGACGACTCCATATACCAGCTCGGGGCCGTTCATGAGATCGGCTGGTTCGGGGATCCGTTCGGCTTGACGCCGATGTACCGGGAGAGCCTGGACGAGCGGTCGACCGAGCAGGAGGTGCTGCTCGCCGGGATGTGGGAGCGCGCGCTTCAGCTGGAGACCGGCTCCGACATGTCCTACGTGCTGCTGGACCCCGGCGACACCGACGAGGACGGCGAGTGGGCGCTGTACGTCCACAAGGGCTGGAGCGGTGAGTACCCGACCCGGTATCCGTCGTTCCGGGCCTACATGCAGCGCCGGTACGAGTCCTTCCACGCCGAGCGGGCGCAGTTGCCGGACTTCGTCAACGAGACCACCCGCGCCCGGGACGCCGACGTCGAGCGGGCGCAGGAGGAGGCGCTCAGCGGGCGGTGGGAGGCCGCACGGGAGCTGCTCGCCGTCGCGCAGCGCTACGGGCGGCCGGGAGCCTGGGGCATGCTGGGCCAGCTCGACGTCCTGGCGCAAGGCGTCAGGAGCGGCAGTTACTTCGGCGGGCTCGTCGCCGATCCGCGCTGCGCGGACGAACTGGTGCCCGTGCTGGCTCTCGCTCATGCGCTGCGATGCCTTCCCGGCCGGCCCGAGCGGCCGTTCGCGCTGGGTGCCGAGACCGGCGACGCCATCCGGGCGGCCGCCGACGAGATCCTCGCCCGGGTGCGCGACGGCTCCTACCGCTACGCGCCGGACGGTGACTTCGGGCAGGCCGTCGCCGAGGCGCGGGAGGCGGCCCGGTGGGGTGACACGGACGGCGCGTGGCGGGTGATCCGCGCCGCCCTGCCCTCCTGGACGCCGCCCGCGCCGGCCCTGCTGGCACCGCTCGGGCTGCTGGCCGACCCGGTGCTCGGGCCGGTGGTGACGCGGGAGCGGGGGCGGGAGCTGCTGGCGACGCCCCGGGCCGGACGGCCGGGCGCGGTGCCCGAGCCGGTGCCGGACCTGGACCCGCCAGGACTGAGCTGGATGGCCGAGCCCGGGCGGTGGAACGCCCCGTACGGGTCCTGGCGGTGTCTGTGGGTGGAGGGGGTCGAGCCGGAGGAACTGCCCGGCCTGGTGGGACAGGGACAGGGACAGGGACAGGGACAGGGACAGGGACAGGGCGAGGTTGCGGGGCTCACCGCCCCGCCCCTCCGTCCCGACGGCTGGTTCCCCCACGACGTCAGACGGCCCGACGACGATGCGGCGCCGTGGGAGGACCGGGCCGTGGTGGCGGTGGGCCGGACCGGGACGGCGGGGGACGGGACGGGCTCCGGGTGGGCGTTCGGGTTCGACCCGGCCGCCCGGACGCACGGACCCGGGCGCCTGTTCGTCTCCCCGGCCGCCGAGGCCTCCCGCGGCGGCGGACGCGCCGTGGTGCTGTGGATACGCCGCGGTCGCGACGACGCCTCCGCGATGTTCCACCTCTCCGTCGCCGAGCGGGGCGCGGAGCTGTTCGCGTACACGCTGCGCGGCACGGACGTCGAGCGCTCGGGGACGGTGCCCGAGGGCCTCGACCCGGAGCGGGTGCTGAGCGGTGCCGACGACGGCGAGCGCGAGCGGCGTCTGCTGGTCGCCGTGCAGGACGCCTACGGCCTCTCCCTGCCCCGGCACGCCCTGGTCGAAGGCATCCTGCCGGAGCTGACCACCCGGTCCTGGAACCGGGCGCCCCGGGAGGGTGAGGTCTTCTCCTACGCAACGGTCACCGGCGGCAGGCCGCGAACGTGACCCCGGGGCGTGCCGCCGGGGTCACCTGCTCACGCCGCCTCGTGGATCACCAGCTTGAACTCCGCGAGGACGATGTCCCGGGCCACGCTGTCGTCGTGCGTGGCGCGGACCGCGAGGGGGACGGCCGGGTCGACGAAGATGCCCCAGCTCTTCGTCCAGCACTGCATGCCGGGGCTGGGCGGGCGGTGTTCCGTGGCCGTGGTGTCGTTGGGGCTGGGGGTGAGGCCGAGGGGGTCGCGGACGAACTGGTCGCGGAGTTCGTCGTAGTTGCCGGCCTCCCACTGGATCATCGCGTACAGGGTTCCCCAGCCGGCCACGCTGGGCCATATCAGGCCGGAGCGCGGGTCGTTGTCCCAGTCGGTGATCACGTAGCCGTCGGGCTGGTTGACCTGGTGCATGGTGAAGCGGTCGCTGGACTCGGCGGACCCGAAGGGGAACCGGATGACCGTGTAGGGGCTGTTCGCCGGGACGGTCTGCGGGGTGTCCCGCTTGAGGGAGCAGACCTGGACTCCCGCGGCGGCCGTGGTGTGAGTGGACATGGTCCGGTTCTTCCCGGTGTGCGGGCCGGTGAGTCGGGGGCGGGCCGCTTCCGTGCGTGATTTCTCCGGTGAACTCGCTTTTGCCATACAACCGTTCGAGTTGGTCGATCGTCTGATGTGACGACCGGACCGGTCGCTTGACAAGGAGATCGTCATTTTCGCGTTGCGCAAGACCCTGACCACCACCGCCGTCGCCGGCATGGTTCTCGCCGGCACCGCCGCCTGCGGCACCGTGGAGAACCTGTCCGCCGGACAGAAGCTGGACAGCGCCTTCGACAAGCTCGGTAAGGAGCGTTCGCTCGCCTTCGAGCTGGACCTCGACACCGACGTGGACTCGCTGCTGGCGCTGGACGCCGAGCAGTCGGAGCCGGGCGAGGAGATGACGCCCGAGATCGCCGAGCTGCTCAGCGAGGCGACGATCAGCGTGTCCATGCACTCGAAGAAGCCGATCGCGACGTCCGAGGAGAAGGACTTCACGGCGATGGCGATGAAGGTCGGCGGCCCGGACGGCGCCCTCCTCGAGTACCGGCTGGTCGGCGACTCCTTCTACGTCCGGATCGACGCCGCGACGCTCGGGGAGATGACGGGCAACCCCATGCCTCCGGCCAGTGAACTGCCGGACGAGGCCGGGGCGTTCAAGAAGCTCCTCGAGGGTGGCTGGATCAAGCTCTCCAAGAAGGAGCTGGAGCAGACCGGCAAGGGCATGAGCGGGGCGCCGGGCTTCGGCGGCAAGGCGCCCTCCGACGAGCCCAGCCTCGACGCCGGGACGCAGAAGAAGCTGACGGACGCACTGAAGAAGGCCGTCGCCGAGAACGTCGACCTCACCACCTCCGGCGGTTCGGACGGCACCGAGCACATCACGGCGACCGCGCCGTTCCGCACGCTGGTGACCGAGCTGTTCGGCGCGCTGAAGCCGCTGCAGAACGAGCTGCCGGGCGGCGAGGAGCTGCCCACCGCCAAGGACTTCGCGGACGCCCCGAACAAGAAGGTCAGCGCCGACTTCACGCTGAAGAACGGCGAGCTGACCGAGGTGTCCGTCGACCTCGCGAAGCTGGCGGAGAAGGCGAAGCCGAAGAAGCTCGCGCTGGTGCTGCGCGTCAGCGAGGGCGGGAAGCCGGAGGCGCCCGCCGGGGCGACCGAGGTGAACATCGAGGAGCTGATGAGCGGGCTCCTCACCGGCACCCTCGGCGGGGGCCTCGGGGAGGATCCGTTCGCGGACGCCCCGCTCACCGACGTCCCGTTCGAGGAGGGGGACCTCGTCGGGGACGCCGCCGTATAAGGCGCCCTGAGGCGCCCTGAGGGGGCGGGGGCCGTGGGCTCAGCTCGCGGCCACCGCCTCCCACGGGACCGTACGGTCGCACCAGCGGTTCAGCAGGGTGCGGTCGTGGCCGACCGACAGCAGGCCCGCGCCCGTCGACGCGCGGTAGTCCTCCACGACCCGCACCAGCGCGGCCGTGGTCGACGCGTCGAGCATCGCCGTCATCTCGTCGCACACCAGCCAGCGCGGGTGCAGTGCCAACGCCCGTGCCAGGCAAGCGCGTTGCAGCTGGCCGTCGCTCACCTCGTGGGGGCGGCGGCCGAGCAGGTCCGGGGTGAGGCCCACGGTGTCGGCCAGTCCCGCCACGCGGTCGGCGGCCGAGGCGCGCCGGCCCGTCGCCCGCAGGGGTTCCGCGATCAGGTCGGCGAGGCGCAGCCGGGGGTCGGCGGCGAGGCGCGGCTGCTGGAAGACCACGCCGATCGCGGTGCGCTGCTCCCTCGGGGCGCGGTGCCGGAAGCCGCGGACGGGTGTGCCGTCGAGGACGATCTCGCCGGCGTCGGGGCGGTGCAGCAGGGCCGCGACCCGGGCGAGAGTGGACTTTCCGCAGCCGCTCGGACCGAGCAGGCCGACCGCCTCGCCCGGCGCGACGGTGAGGTTCGCGTCGCGGACCACGGGGGCGCGGCGGTCGTAGCCGGCGGTGACGGCGCGCAGCTCAAGCACGGGTGTCCTCCGGGGTGCGGGCCGCAGTCGGGGTGTCGGCGGGGGTCGCCGTCACCGGGTGGTGGCAGGCGACGGTGTGCTCGAACGGCGGGAGGGCCGCGCAGGCGTCCGTGGCGCGGTCGCAGCGGGGGGCGAAGGCGCAGCCCTCGGGGAGGCTGCCCAGTTCGGGGGGCAGGCCGGGGACGGGTGTGAAGGACCGCTCGGGGAGGGCCTCCAGCAGGCCCCGGCTGTACGGGTGCCGGGGGCCCGGGGTGCCGAAGAAGCGGGCCGCGTCGGTGAGTTCGACGATGCGGCCCGCGTACATGACCGCGACGCGGTCGGCGATGCGTTCGGCGGCGGTCAGATCGTGCGTGATCATCAGCAGGGCGTGGCCGTCGTCCACGTGCCGGCGCAGTTCGTCGACCGTGCGGTCCACCAGGTCCCGGTCCAGGCCGGTGGTCGGCTCGTCCGCGAGCAGCAGCGGGGCGTCACCGACCAGCGCGAGGGCGGTCGCGGCGCGCTGGGCCAGCCCGCCGGACAGCTCGTGCGGGTGCCGGTCGAGGTGGTCCAGGGGGAACTCGGTGCGGTGCGCCGCCTGTTCGGCGGCCGCGCGGCGGGCGGCACGGCCGCGTACGCCGGTGAGGTGGGCGACCGTCTCCTCGAGGTGCGAGCGGATCGTCCGCACCGGGGTGAGATGGGCCGCAGGGGACTGCGGGACCAGACCCACGCGGCGGCCGCGTACGGTGCGGGCGAGGGTGCGTTCACCGGCGGTGAGCAGGTCGAGACCGCCCAGGTGGGCGTGGCCGGCGGTCCGCGCGTTGGCCGGGAGCAGCCCGAGCAGGGCGGACGCCAGCACGGACTTGCCGCACCCGCTCTCCCCGATGAGCGCGAGACACTCCCCCGGCGCGACATCGAACGACGCCCCCGACACGGCGGCGATCCGACGCCCTCCGGGAAGCAGGAAACGGACGGAGAGGTCACGCACGGAGAGGACGGGCGCGGGGCGGGTCGAATCGACGCCGGGCGCCGATATGTCGGAGGCGCCAGGCGCCTCGGCTGTAGGCGCGAGCGGCCCGGTCGGCGCGGGTCGGGAGCGCTCGGCTCCGGGCGCCGACACGGCGGAGGCGCCGGGCGCCTCGGCTGCCGACGCGGGCGCGGGCAACCCAGGCGTCCCGGTCGACACAGCCGTCCCGCTCGGCGCAGGCGCAGCCGCCCCGCTCGGCGCAGCCGCAGGCGCCCCGGCCGCCGAGGCCGTCCCCGTCCCCGCCGGCTCGCTGTCGCCCCTCGCCGCCGACACCGGCTGACCCCCCGGCGGGGCGGAAGCGGCGTCGCCCCCGCCCGCCGGAGAGGGCGCCGGCGACGCCGGCCTCCACGTCGCGTCCTTCGCGGTCACAGCATCAGCTCCGATCGGCGGCGGGGATTGATCCGTTCGCGCCAGGCGCCCGCCAGGCCGGCGACCGCGAGGGTGGGGACGATGAGGAACAGGCCGGGGAACAGGGTGGGCCACCACTGGCCGGCCAGGAGGGAGCCGCGGGCGCTCTGGATGAGGGTGCCGAGGCTCGCGGTGTGGGTGGGCAGGCCCAGGCCCAGGAAGGACAGGGCCGACTCGTGCCACATGGCGTGCGGCACCATCAGCACGGCGGCGAGGCCCGCCTGCGGCAGCACGCCCGGCAGCAGGTGCCGTACGGTCACCCGCCACCGGCTGGAACCGCCGGACACGGCCGCGTCGACGAACGGCCGGGACCGCAGCGACAGCACCTCCGCGCGGACGATGCGCGCGGTGGACAGCCAGTGCGTGAGGGCGACGGAGATCACCACCGGCCAGACGCCCGGCCGGAACATGGCCACGATGAAGATGCCGAGCAGCAGGTGCGGCACCGACGACAGGGTGTCGACCAACCGCATCACCAGGCGGTCGGCCCGGCCGCCGAGGGCGCCGGCGGCAGCCCCCACGGCGGTGCCGATCACCGTGGCGGTGAGCGCGGCCACCACGCCCACCAGCAGCGACACCCGCAGCCCGTAGACGCAGCGCAGCAGCAGGTCGCGGCCGACGTCGTCGGTGCCGAACGGGTGCGCCCAGCTGGGCGGTTCGAGCTTGGCGGCCAGGTCGACGGCCTGCTGGTCGAGCTGGACCAGCGGCGGGACGAGCAGGACGGCGAGCACGGTCACGGCGACCAGGGCGGCGGACACGCGCAGCCGCAGGGCGTGCGTGGAGCGGCGCGCGCCCCCGTGCGCCCGCCACACGGGGGCGGCCGGCTTCACGGCCGCCGCGTCGACGTCGGACGTCACATCTCCTCCAGCTTCACCCTCGGGTCGACCAGCCCGTAGAGCAGGTCGGCGAGCAGGTTGCCGGCGAGGACGGCGGCGGTGGCGAGGGTGGTCAGCGCGGCCAGCAGCGGGAAGTCGACCGCCGTGGCGGCCTCCACCGTGGCCGAGGCGATGCCGGGCCAGCTGAAGACGGTCTCCACGAGCAGCGCCCCGGTGATGAGTTCCGGCACCCGGGAGCCGATGAGCGTGAGCACCGGCAGCAGCCCGGAGCGCAGGGCGTGGCCGAGCAGCACGGTGCGTTCGCCGACGCCGCGCGCCCTCGCCCCGCGTACGGGGTCCTCCATGAGGGCGTCCCCGACGCCCTGGCGGACGTACAGGGTGAACCAGGGCAGCTGGGAGACGGCGAGGACGCCGGCAGGGAGGACCAGGTGCTGGACCAGGCCGCCGAACGTGACGCGGTCGCTGCCCGTGTCGGTGAGGCCGCCCGCCGGGAGGACGTCCAGCCGGAGCGCGAACAGCCAGACGGCGAGCAGCGCGATCCAGAAGACCGGGGCGGCCTCCAGGACGTACGCGGCGGAGGTGACCGCGCGGTCCGTGAACGAGCCGGGTCGGCGGGCCGCGAGCACGCCGAGCACCGTCCCGAGCAGCACGGCCGCGGCGAACGCGACGGCGCACAGCAGCGTGGACCACAGCAGGCGTTCGCCGATGACCTCGGCGACCGGCTGGCGCATCACCGTGGAGTGGCCGAGGTCGCCGCCGAGGGCGGAGGTGAGCCAGTCCCACCAGCGGGCGGTGAACGGCCGGTCCACGCCGAGGTTCTCCCGCAGCCGGTCCAGGGTGTCCTGGTCGGCGCCGAGGGCGGCGGTGCCCGCGTACGCCTTCACCGGGTCGAAGGGGGACGCGGCGGCGACGGCGAACACGCCGAAGGTGACGACGAGGAGCACCGGCACGGCGTACAGCGCGCGGCGCGCCGTGAGCCGTGCCATCGCTCGCCAGGGGGCGTGGGTCATGCCGCGGGCTGCCAGTCCTCGACGTTCCACCAGGGCCCTGCGGCGAAGCCGTGCTCGTGGGGCTCCACCTGGGTGGTGAGGCCCTTCCAGCGGTCGGCAAGCACGTACAGGTGGTCGATGTGGGTGAGGAAGGTGTAGCCGGGGTCCTTGACGAGGGCGCGCTGGAGGGCGTCGTAGGCGGCCTCGCGGCCGGCGGGGTCCTGGGTGCGGCGGCCGGTCTCCAGGGCCCGGTCGACGGCCGGGTTGTCGTAGTGGGCCATGTTGTTGAAGCCGTCGCCGGCGAGGGAGGAGTGCAGGAGCGTGTAGAGGCCGAAGTCGGGGTCGCCGGTGCTGCCGAAGCCGGCGAGGACGGCGTCGTGCTTCATGCGCGGCTCGATGACCTCCCAGGTGGCGCTTTCCACGCGCACGTCGATGCCGGCCTTCTTGGCGTCGGACGCGTAGGCGAGGGCGTGGTCCTGGCGGACCTTGTCGCCGGAGGGGTAGTACAGGGTGAAGCGGGCGGGGCGGCCGTCCTTGGCGCGGATGCCGTCCTCGCCCTTCGTCCAGCCGGCGGCGTCGAGAACGCGGCCGGCCTCGGCGAGGTCCTGTTTCCGCTCGACGTCCTTCGCGAACCAGGGGTCGTCGACGGGCAGCGGCCCGTAGGCCGGGCGGCCGGCGCCGTCGAGGATCTTGTCGACCATGGCCTGCCGGTCGACGGCGAGGTCGAGGGCGCGGCGGATCGCGGTGTCGCCGGTGACGGGGTTGCCGCTGGGGAGGGTGACGGCCCGGAAGTCGTAGGAGGTGGCCCGGTACGTCTTCTTGTCGTCGTCGCTCTTGAAGGTGGCGGCGAGGTTGGGCGGGAGGACGGCGCCGTCGAGGTCGCCCGAGCGGAGCCGGGTGGCGCGGACGTCGTCGTCGGCGACGATCGCCATGGTGAGTTTCTTCACCTTCGGGGCGCCGCCCCAGTAGTGCGGGTTGGCCTTGAAGGTGAGCTTCTCGCCCTTGCGCCAGTCGGTGAGGACGTACGGTCCGGTGCCGACGGGCTCGGTGTTGAAGGGGCCGGTGTTGGGGTCCTGCTTGCCTGCGACGTGCTCGGGGACGATCGGCAGCACCGTGCGGGCGGCGAACGGCGCGTAGGGGTGGTGGAGGGTGAAGACCACCGTGTCGTCGCCCACCGCCCGGACGTCCTTGACGGCCGCGAGTTCGCTCTTGGCGGTGTTGTTGGTGTCGTCGTCGAGGATCGTGCGGTACGTGAAGACGACGTCCCGCGCGGTCAGCGGCTTGCCGTCGCTGAACTTCACGCCCTCGCGCAGGGTGTACGTGTAGGTGCGTCCGCCGTCCGTGATCCGCGGAAGTGCCGTGGCCAGGGCGGGTTTCAGGGTCATGTCGGCGGTGCGGGCGAGGAGGCCGTCGAACAGCTTGGAGTTGCCGTCCTTGCCGTAGCCGAGGAGCGGGCTGAGGGTGTCGGGCTCGGAGGAGACGCCGATCACGACGGACTCGGCCGCGGCCGCGCCGTCCGTGGTGCCGGAGCCGCCCGGCGCGGAGCAGGCGGAGACCGCCGCGGCCGTCGCCAGCGCGGCGGCGGCGCCGCGTATCAGTCGGGTCGTCATTGAACCTCACATCCCTCTTGCCTGAAAATCGCTGTTGCATATTAATTGCAGCAGGACACTGCCCAGGACGGCGGCCCCTCAGTCACCCGTTCGAGCACGACTGGGCCCACCGACCCGAAGGCGCAGGTGTGCGCCGGGTCGCGAGCTGCCGGGCGCCCTCCGCGCGCCCCCGTCGGCGCTTGTCACCGGGCCGCCACGGGGACTACTGTCACCACGCCTTGGTGACGGGAAATCGGTGCGATACCGGTGCGGCCCTCGCCACTGTGATCGGGAAGTCCGGCTCCAGTCCTCACGGACGGCCACTGGGTCCCTCGGGACCCGGGAAGGCGGAGCACGGGCGGTGGTACCCGTCAGCCAGGAGACCGGCCAAGGCGCGTCAACCATCCACGAGGTGCTGGAGAGGGTCTGCTGAGCCATGCACATAGCCGAGGGTTTCCTGCCTCCGGCGCACGCGGTCGCCTGGGGCGTCGCATCGGCGCCGTTCGTCGTCCACGGAGCCCGGTCGCTCGTCCGCGACGTGAGAGAACATCCCGAGAGCACACTCCTGCTGGGCGCGTCCGGCGCGTTCACGTTCGTCCTGTCCGCGCTGAAACTCCCCTCGGTGACAGGAAGTTGTTCCCACCCCACCGGCACCGGGCTGGGCGCGATCCTGTTCCGGCCGCCGGTCATGGCGGTGCTCGGGACCATCACCCTGCTGTTCCAGGCGCTGCTGCTCGCCCACGGCGGGCTCACCACGCTCGGCGCGAACGTCTTCTCCATGGCGATCGTCGGCCCCTGGGCCGGATACGCCGTCTACCGGCTGCTGCGCCGGTACGACCTGCCGCTGATGGGCGCGGTGTTCTGCGCCGCGTTCGTCGCCGACCTGTCGACGTACTGCGTGACGAGCGTGCAGCTGGCGCTGGCGTTCCCCGACCCGGGCAGCGGATTCCTGGGCGCGCTCGGCAAGTTCGGCTCCATCTTCGCCGTCACGCAGATCCCGCTCGCCGTCAGCGAGGGGCTGCTGACCGTGCTGGTGATGCGGCTGCTGGTGCAGTCCAGCAAGGGCGAGCTGACCCGGCTCGGGGTGCTGGTCGCCTCGGCGGCCGGGAAGAAGCGGGCCGAGTCGGCCGAGTCGGCCCAGGCGGTGGCCCGATGAGCCGCAACGCGAAGATCAACTCGCTGCTCCTGCTGCTCGTCGCCGCCCTCGCCGTGGTCCCGCTGGCGTTCGGGCTCGGCGACCACAAGGAGGAGCCGTTCGCCGGGGCGGACGGCGAGGCGGAGACCGCGATCACCGAGATCGACCCGGACTACGAGCCGTGGTTCTCGCCGCTGTACGAACCCCCCTCAGGGGAGATCGAGTCGGCGCTGTTCGCCCTCCAGGCCGCGATCGGGGCGGGCGTCCTCGCGTACTACTTCGGGCTGCGACGCGGACGCCGGCAGGGCGAGGCGCGGACCCGGGAGCGGGCGGCGGAGGACGCGTGCGCGGCGGATGCGGTGGACACCGCCGACGCGGGCGACGCGGGCATGGACGCGGGCGCGTCCGCCGGCACGGGCGACGGACGGGACTGACGGGTCCGTGCTGCCGATCGACGCGGCGGCGCACAGCAGCCGCTGGCGCCGCCGTCATCCGGTGGACAAGGCCGCCCTCGGCCTCGGTCTCACCGTCCTCGCGATCTCGCTGCCCGCGTGGCCGGGCGCGGCCCTGGTGCTGGTCACCGCGGTGGTGCTGCTGCTCGGCCCGGCGGGGGTGCCGGCCCGGCGGCTGTGGCGGGCCTACCGGGTGCCGCTGGGCTTCTGCGTCACCGGCGCGCTGACGCTGCTGGTGCGGGTGGGCGGTCCGGGCGGGTTCGTGTCCTGGGCCGAGGACGGGCCGCCGCGCGCCGGGGAGTTGCTGCTGCGCACCTCGGCGGCGTCGCTGGGCGTGCTGCTGTTCGCCTTCACCACCCCGATGTCGGACCTGCTGCCACGCCTGGTGCGCGCCGGGGTGCCCGCGCCTCTGGTGGACGTGGCGCTCGTGACGTACCGGATGAGCTTCCTGCTGCTGGACTCGGTGCGCCGGGTGCACCGGGCGCAGGCGGCGCGGCTCGGGCACACCACCCGGGCGGCGACCTGGCGTTCGCTCGGCGGGCTCGGCGCGACCGCGTTCGTCCGGTCCTTCGACCGGGCGGCGCGGCTCCAGACCGGGCTCGCGGGCCGCGGCTACGACGGCACCCTGCGCGTGCTGGTGCCCGAGGCCCGGGTGTCCGCCCGGTTCACGGCGGCGAGCGGGGCGCTTCTGGCGGCGCTGGCCGCCCTCACCTTCGTCCTGGAAAGGCCCCTGTCGTGAGCGAGTCCGTGCTGGTCGCCCTGCGGGGTGTGTCGTTCGCGTACGAGGACGGGCCGCCGGTGTTCACCGGGCTCGACTTCGAGGTGCGCGAGGGGCGGGCGCTGGCCCTGCTGGGGCGCAACGGCAGCGGCAAGACGACGCTGATGCGGCTGCTGAGCGGCGGACTGCGGCCGCAGAGCGGGGAGTTGCTGCTGTCGGGCCGTGCGGTGCGGCACGACCGGAAGGGGCTGACGGCGCTGCGGACCACCGTGCAGTTGGTGGTGCAGGACCCCGACGACCAGCTGTTCGCCGCGTCCGTGGAGCAGGACGTGTCGTTCGGGCCGCTGAACCTCGGGCTGCCCGACACGGAGGTGCGCGCGCGGGTCGCGGAGGCGCTGGAGGCGCTGGACATCGCCGCGCTCGCCGACCGGCCCACGCATCTGCTGTCGTACGGGCAGCGCAAGCGGACGGCGATCGCGGGAGCGGTCGCGATGCGGCCGCGGGTGCTGATCCTGGACGAGCCGACGGCGGGTCTCGACCCGGACGGACAGGAGCGGCTGCTTGCCACCCTCGACGGTCTGCGGGCCGCCGGCACGACGGTGGTGATGGCCACGCACGACGTGGACCTCGCCCTGCGCTGGGCGGACGACGCGGCACTCCTGACCCCCTTGGGCGCCCATACGGGACCGGCGGAGGAGACGCTGTCCCGCCGGGACCTCCTCACGGCGGCGGGCCTCAGACTCCCGTGGGGCGTGGCGGCGAGCCTGTTCCTGCGGGCGCGGGGCCCGGCCGCCGACGACACGGCCCCGGCTCCCCGCACCCCGGAGGAACTGGTCGCGCTGCTGGGTCAGCAGCCGCCGCAGTTGTAGTACGTGACGTCCCAGTGGTTGCCCTCGTCGGCGTAGACGTTGCCGGAGCCGGAGCGCCACTGGAGGGCTCCGTCGCCGCGGACGCCGATGTAGGCGAAGGTGTTCTTGACGTAGTTCGTCACGCAGGTGTTCTTGCCGAAGTCGAGCTTGTAGCCGTTCCAGTGCGAGTACGTGCCGGAGGCGTGCCCGGTCTCGGTGCCGCCGGTGATGTTCAGGGCGCAGCCGCTGGCCCGCTTCAGGGTCTGGGCGCCCTGGGCCGTGGCCAGGTTGAGCTGGTCGAAGGACGTACAGGTGGAGACGTTGCGGTCGGAGCAGCCGCCGGACGACGACCAGGTGATGCCGACCTCGCGGAACATGGAGGTCGCGGTGGCGTGACTGATCTTGGTGACGGCGAACGCCTCGCCGGCGGTGCCCATGACGGCGACGCCGGGGGCGGCGACGAGGGCGAGAGCGGTCAGGACGGAACGGAGCTTGGGCGCCTTGGCGGTCTTCATGGGGGGACCTTCCTGCTGGGTGCCAGGGTGTGTGGGGCGGCTGGTGCAGGCGGAGCAGACAGATGATGCCCGTGGTCTACGCGCGTCCGCCAGAGGACAAAACGGAATGCCGGCGCCGGTTCTTGTGCGTCGGCCCGTTCAGCCGTCACCCTCCTGTCGCGGCGGCGGTGCCGGAACGTGCCGAGGGGCCGCCGTCGCCCGTGTGATCGCCGATTCGACCGCCGCGATGCGGTCGCCCAGCAGGGCGAGGGCGGAGACCGCGCGGGTGAGGGCCTCGTCGTCGGGCCCGCCCAGGGTGAGCGTGCGGACGTGTGCCGTCTTCACCTCCGCCCAGCGGGTGGCCTGTTCGGCCGTGAGCGTGCCCCGCAGCTCGGCCAGTTTCAGCAGGTTCGCCTCGGCGCCGGTGGTGAGGGTCTGGGCCTCCGCCGTGTAGTGGTCCTCGACGACGGCGGACAGTTCCGCGTCGTTCATCACGGGCTGGATCCGCTGGGCGATCTTGTTCATGTTGCGGTAGGAGCCCTGGAGCAGGAAGGGCGGCTCGGTGCGGGCGTCGTCGGAGCGGGCCGCGGAGGCGATGTACGCCGCGTTCACCGCCAGCACCGTACGGCGGGCCGTGAGCAGGTGGCGCAACACCGCGAGCACGCGGTCGAGTTCGGTCGGCGCGTACGGGTGGCGCAGGCGGTCCGGACGGGCCGTCGGGTCGTCGGAGGCGAGCCGGATCAGCAGGTCCAGGTCGGCGCGGTCGCGTCCGGCGAGCGGCGCGAGCACCGGGTTCGCGGTGAGCGCGTTCTCCACGAAGCTGAGCGCGAAGACGTCCTCCTTGCCGGTGAGGACGTCGCCCAGGTTCCACACGTCGGCCCGGTTGGCCAGCATGTCGGGCACCCGGAAGACCTCGCCGGACTCGGTGTACGGGTTGCCGGCCATGCACACCGCGAACCGCTTGCCGCGCAGGTCGTAGGTGCGCGGCTCGCCCTGCCAGACGCCCTCCACCCGGCGGGTGGCGTCGCACAACGGGATGAACTTCTGGAGCAGTTCCGGCGAGGTGTGCTGGATGTCGTCCAGGTGCAGCAGTGTGTTGCCGCCGGCCGCCAGCGCGAAGTTGATCTTCTCCACCTCCTGGCGGGCGGTGGCGTTCGGCGCCTCGGCCGGGTCGAGCGAGGTGACGCCGTGGCCGAGCGCGGGGCCGCTGACCCGCACCAGGACCAGGCCAAGGCGGTGGGCGACGTACTCCATCAGGGTCGTCTTGCCGTAGCCGGGCGGGGACAGGAGCAGCAGCAGTCCGCCGGCGCCGGTGCGGGCGGACTCGCCGGTGGTGCCGAGCTGCTTGGCCAGGCTGTCCCCGATCAGCGGCAGGTACACCTCGTCGACCAGGCGGTTGCGGACGAACGCCGCCGTCACGCGCGGACGGTGGTCGTCGAGGCGCAGCCGGGCGCGCTCGGCGGTGACGAGGGCGGCGCGGCGGCGCTGGAAGGCGCGGAAGGCGGGCACCTCGCGCGCCCGGAAGGCGTCGGTGCGGGCGAGGAACTCGTCCAGGCGGAGGGCGAGCCGGCGGTCGGTGATGCGCGGGTGGGCGGAGACCAGGCCCTCGACGGTGACGGTGAGGGGCGCGTCCGACTCGTAGCGCGGCACGTCCGGGCACAGTTCGGCGGCCACGGCCTCCGCGAGGTCCCCGGCGTCCGCCTCTTCGCCGGCCGCCCGCGCGTACGCGGTCAGCCACGCCTCGACCAGCTGCCGGCGGGCGCCGAGGTCCGCGAGGGCGGTGAGATCCTCGTCGTAGGCCTCCCCGGCGACGGTGCGGCGGAACTTGTCGAGCAGGGTGCGGGCGCGGGCGCTGATCACGAACCCGTCGGGTCCGGTGGTGAGTTCGTCGAGGAGGTACGCGGCGCACGCCTGCGGGCGGGCGGCGGCGTCCGGGTCCCGCTCCCCCACCGCGCGGGCGAGTTCGTCCCGCAGCGCGTCCAGCGCGGGCGGCGCCCCGAAGGCGTCCCGGACCCGGGCGAGGGAGCGGGCGCGGCGGGTGAGGTCGGTGCGCTCCGGCTCCGTGGTGCCGTGCGCCCAGAACAGCAGGGCGTGGGCGCGCACCGCGGCGGCGTGGCGCAGGGCGCCGGCGCCGTCGTGCAGGGGCAGCAGGGCGGTGAGGATCGCGGTGGCGTCGTGGTCGTGGACGCCCCGCTCGTACCCCTCGTCGTACGCCTCCTCGGCGGCCGTGCGGACCAGGGCGGCGAGGTCGTCGGCGCCGGCGAGGGCGTCCGGGCCGTGCTCGTGGAGCAGCCGGGCGGCGAGGTGTTCGGCGCGGCTGACGCCGGGCGACTCGGACGGCAGATGCCGGTCCCACAGGGGGCGGTCGGCGAGGAGGGCGGGGTCGGTGACGGGGGCACGGTAGTCGGTGCCGGTGAGGGCGAGGGCGAGGCCGTCCTGGTGCGGGACGACGGTGAGGTCGAAGGGCTGGGTGGAGACGGCGAAGCGGTGCGCGCCCAGGCGGAGCGTGCGGCCGCCGTCGGCGTACAGGTCCGCGCGGTCGCGCAGGGCGCGGGCGGCCTCCTCGCGGGCGGAGCGCAGCCTGCCGTCGAGTTCCTCGGCGCGCACCCGGTCGCCGAGGGCGCGCAGGTCGTCGGCGCTGCGGCGGACCTTGGAGACCAGCGGGTCGGAGGCGAAGTAGGTGCTCACCGCGTCGGCGTCGGCGAGGGCGGCGCTGCGGCGGGTGATCGTCTCCAGGACCCGTTCGGCGGCGGAGGCGAGCTGGGCTGCACGGCGGGCGCGGGCGTCGGTGAGGGCCTGCTTGCGGGCGGAGAACGCGTCGTACATCTCGGCCCGTCGGTCGGCGAGTTCGCCGAGGACGTCGTCGAACTCGGCGAACCGGGACTCCAGTTCCTCGAGCTGGGCGAGGACCCGCGCCATCTGGTCGTCGCAGGCGTCCGGGTCCCCGGCGGCGGCGAGGGCGCCGGTGACGGTCTGGCCGAGCAGGGTCAGCTCGGCGGCGAACCCGGCGCGCGCCTCCCGGTCGAGGAGGCTCCGGCGGCGGGTGTCGAGGCTCGCGCGGGCGCGGTTGACGCCGCCCAGGGCGTCGGCGACGCGCTCCAGGACGCCGGTGCGGACGGTGGCGTCGGCGATGTCGAGCCCGGCGACCACCTCGGTCACCGTGCGCAGTCCGTCGGCGAGTTCGTCGAGGCGGGCGGCGAGCGGTGCGGCCCCCGCGGTGGTGGCGACCGCCTCGATGTCGGCGTGCAGCCGCTCCAGGGCGGCGTGGTGGGCGGCGAAGGCGTCCTCGCGGGCCAGGAAGGCGACGGCGCGGTGCCCGAAGGAGGCGAGGTCGTCGTCGGCGTCGGCGGCGAGCGCGTCGATCCGCCCGTGGTCGGCGTACCGCATCTCCTTCAGGGTCAGCAGATGGCCCTGCGCCTGACGGAGTTCGGTGAGTCCGCGCACCCAGGCGGCGGCCTCGCGGGGCTGTTCGCCGCGCAGCCGGCGCACCACGGCGGTGATCCGCTCGGCGGCCTCGTCGAGGGCTTCCGCGGCCCGGCGGGTGAGGTCGGTGACCGTCTCGAACTCGGCGAGCACCTGCTCGGCGGTGGCGCGGACCTCCTCCAGCGGGGTACGCAGGTCGCCGACCTCGGGGTCGCCCAGCCAGTGGTGGGTGTCCAGCGCGCGCACGCAGGCGGCGGCGAGGGTCGCGTAGATCTCGGCGGTGGGGGTGGTCTCGGCGGCGGCGCGGGCCAGCGACAGGCAGTCGGAGACGCCGCGCACCAGGTCGGCGTTGCCCACCCGGGCCAGCGGCCCCTCCCCCACCGGCTGCGCGGCGGCGCGGGCGTCGGACAGGTAGGGCGTGTCCCACAGCTGCACGGGGTGCACGCGCGCGGGTTCGTCGCCCTCGGGACGCAGCAGGGTGAGGCGCCCGTCGTCGAACAGGGCCCAGCCGTGGCAGGCCATCGGGGTGGCGACGGCCTCGCTGATCTGGTTGTAGGAGAGCAGCAGGGAGCGTCCGCGGGCGGGCGCGTGGAAGGCGTACAGCACGTCCTCGCCGTACGGGGAGCGCACCTCCCGCTCGAACTCCATGCCCTCGGTGTCGAGGTCGTACGTCTTGTGGCCGCCGGCGGCGAGGCAGTGGCCGCCGGCGAAGACGATGCCCTGGTCCTCGGGCAGGCGGCGGCAGCCCTGGCCGATGCCGTCGAGGCGGACGACGGTGCGGGTGAGGGTGTTGAAGACGAGGTGGCGGTGGGCGGTCTCCTTGTAGGGGAGGATCCGCAGCAGGATCAGCGGGCCGACGCGGGCGTGGGCGATGTCGGCGTCGGCGAGGGACTGCAGGGGCTCGTCGACGGGTTCGCTGTGGATGCCGTCGGGTGTGCCGGTGTCGTTCTCCGTCTTGACGGTGAGGGTGCCGCCGAGGGTGTCGACGAACACCTCGCCCTGGACGGAGACGTGCGGGTGGCGGCCGAGGACGTGGTCCTCGCGGGTGGCGGGCGTCCATTCGATGTCGTCGGGCGGGCGCTGCGCGTGGTCGCGGTCGCCGCGGGCGTCGAGGAACGTCACGTGGCCGTCGTCGGTGACGGACCAGCGCAGGACGCGGATGTCGCCGGGCTTCTCGCCGGTCTGGAAGACGGCGAGCAGCTTGCCTTCGACGCGGCGCAGCCGCAGCAGGCGGGCCTGCCGGTAGTAGCGGTGCAGGGCGGCGAACTCGCGGAGGAAGGCGGGGTCGTCGAGGAGGCCGGGCACGGCGTCGTCGGGCAGCCGGTTCAGGTCGCGGTCGTGGGCGGCGAGGACGTCGCCGACGGCGATGTCCCGGTCCGGGCGGGGCCGGGGCTCGTAGCCGAGGAGCAGCACGTCGCCGACGGCGACGACGTCGCGGGGCGCGGCGGTGCGTTCGGTGCGCAGCCGCCCGGTGGCGGTGAGGCGCAGCTCGGGCGCGCCGAACTCCTCGGCCCGGCGCCGGTTCAACGCCTCGGCGCGGCGGGCGAGTTCGGCGGCGCGGGCGGTGAGGCGGTCGCGCAGCACCTGGTAGGCGCCGCCGTCGGCCGCGGCGGCGTCCGCCGCGGCGGCGGGCCGCCCGGTGACAGCGGCCGGGGCGGCGCCGGCCGGGCGGGCGCCGTGGTGGATGGGCTCGTGGGTGCCGGTGGTCATGGCTGCCTCTCGGGAAGGAGCCGTCCGGGAGCCGCCGTCCCCTGTGCGGCGGCTCCCGGACGGGTGGTGGTCAGGCCCCGGTACGGCCGTTCAGGTCGGCCAGCGGAGTGTCCGCCAGACCCAACTCACCTGCCTTGTCGAGCAGTTGCCGGAACTGCCCGCTGCTGTCACCGCCCTGCTTCATCAGCTTCGTCAGCAGGGCGGCCACCGTGAGGTCGCGCACGCCGGAGGTGGAGACGGAGCCGAGCATCCGGCTCAGGTCGTCGGCGAAGCTCGCGGAGCCGTCCAGCCAGGGCCCGGCGAGGGCCTGCACGGCCTGGGAGTTCTGGACGAAGCCGTCCACGCCCTTGCCGAGCGAGATGGACGACACCAGGCGGTCGAAGAACACCGAGTCGCCGCCGACGATGTTGATGTCCGCGTTCTCCAGGCCGGTGGCGAGCACGGTGGCCTGGGCCTCCGCGACCTGCCGCTGCACGTCGAGCCCGGCGAGCCGGACGTCCTTCTCGGCCTCGAGCCGCAGGCGGTACTCCTCGTGGCCGCGGGACGCCTCGTCGAGCGCGGCCATCGCCGCCGCCTTCTCGGTGAGACCGGCCGCCTCGGCGCGCAACTTGCCGGAGATGGCCTCCGCCTCCGCGACCGCCTTGGCGCGGGCGCCCTCGGCCTCCGCGCGCAGCCGGGCCTCGGTGGCCCCGGCCTCGGCACGGCCGGCCTTCTCGATGACCTCGGCCTCCTTGTCGCGCACCTGGACGGCGGCGAGTCCCTCGGCGGCGGACTCGGCCCGGACGCCCTCCGCGAGCCGCACCTTGGCCTTGGCGTCGAGGTCGGCGGTCTTCAACCGGGCCTCGGCGAGGGTGAGTTCCTCGGCGGCGCGGTGCGCCGCGGCCTGTTCGGCGGCCTCGGCGGCCTTGATGTCCTTGACCAGCTTCTCCTGCGCCTCGGCCTCCGCCGCGATGATCACGGCCTGCCGCCGGCGCTCCGCCTCCTCGACCGCCCGCAGCTTCTTGATGGACTCCTCCTGCTCGGCGACCGTACGGTCCACCGCGACACGCTCGCGGATGACCTCGGCGATCTCCCGCTTCTCCGCCTCGACCTCCTTGTCGGCGGCGATCCTGGTCAGCGAGGTCTCCCGCTCGCGGGCGATGACCTCCAGCAGGCGGTCCTTCTCGATGCGCTCGCTCTCCACGGCGATGACCCGCTCGCGGTTCTTCGCGGCGACGGCGACCTCACGCGCCTGGTTCTCCCGCTGCACGCCGAGCTGTTCCTCGGTGCGCAGGAAGGCGCTCTGCGCCCGCAGCCGCTCCTCCTCGACCACCCGCGCGGTCTCCGCCTCCTCGCGGGCGCGCACGGTCTCGATCTCCCGCTTCTGCTTGATCTCGGCGTCGGCCTGCCGCCGCTGGAGCTCCAGGATCGCCTCGCGCGCGTCGACGTCCTGCCGGGTGATCTCCTTCTCCTCGTTGCGCTGCGCCTCGTTGGTGCGCACGTGCTCCACCGCGGTCAGCTCGGTGATCTTGCGGATGCCCTGCGCGTCGAGGACGTTGCCCGGGTCGAGCTGGGTGAGCGGCGTCTGCTCCAGGTAGTCGATCGCGGCGTCCTCGAGGTGGTAGCCGTTCAGGTCGACGCCGATGACCTCGATGATGCGGTACCGCAGTTCCTCGCGCTTGGTGTAGAGGTCGGTGAAGTCCATCTGCTTGCCGACGGTCTTCAGCGCCTCGGAGAACTTCGCGTGGAACAGCTCCTGGAGGGTGTCGCGGTCGCTGGCGCGGGCGGTCCCGACGGCCTGCGCGACCTTCACGACGTCCTCGACGGTCTTGTTGACCTTGACGAAGAACGTGATGCGGATGTCCGCGCGGATGTTGTCCCGGCAGATCAGTCCTTCCTTGCCGGCGCGGGTGATCTCGATGGTCTTCACCGAGATGTCCATCACCTCGGCCTTGTGCAGCACGGGCAGCACGACCGAGCCGGTGAAGGTCACGTCGACCTTGCGGAGCTTGGAGACGATCAGGGCCTTGCCCTGCTCCACCTTGCGGAACAGTTTGGTGAGTGTGAGCAGGCCGATGAGCACGAGCAACAGGGCGACGCCGGCGAGTACGGCGATGCCCACGGTGGCGGCATCCATGGGACACGTCCTTCTGGGCTGACTTACGGGCAGAAGTCGGAAGCGTGCGGCGCCTCGCGGGCGAGGGCCTCAAGGGTGCGGGGCCTCGCGTCGGGGCGAGGCGGTGACATCGGATGGTGAGGGAGACGGCTCAGCCGTCGATGCGGTTTCGCGCCGGGCACGGAGGATTGCCCTCCGGGTCAGCGGCGCGCCGCACCGTCCCCGTCCGCACCGCGCGTGCGCGGGGACCGGGACGGCCAGGGTTCGTCGGGGGCGGTGCGGTGCAGCGGCCCCGTGCGAC
The DNA here is from genome assembly GCA_002154585.1 of Streptomyces pseudogriseolus. GTDB lineage: Bacteria > Actinomycetota > Actinomycetes > Streptomycetales > Streptomycetaceae > Streptomyces > Streptomyces pseudogriseolus. The sequence continues at coordinate 18,943 of MUNG01000016.1, read as the reverse complement.
GGGGGGCGGCCGGGACGAAGCGGGCGGCGCGGTTCTCAAAGCTGTGCACGCCCGCCCTCCTCTCCGTCCACCGATTCCGGTGCCGCACCCCTGCCGGTGTCCGGCACCGGAACCTCCGCAGTGCTCCCCGCGCCCCATGCTGCACGGTCCGGCCCGCCTCGCGCATTGCCGGTTTCCGGCAATGTTCACTAGGGTCTCCATGCCGGTGAGCGGCCATGAACGCATCAGGATGGCGTGCGGAGGCAGAGGGGGACGACGTGCCGGATCGAGAGATTCCGGAGCAGTATCTGGAGGGGTACGCCGGGATACTGGCCGAGGTCGCGGCCACGGGCAGGCGTCTCACCCGCGACGAGCTCGCCTCCCGCCGCGCCCTCGGGGAACAGGCCGCGGAGGCCGGCTTCGGTCTGCGCTCCCTGGTCATCGCCCATCTCGCCGCCGCGCGCGACGCCTGGCCGGCCCGCGGCACCGGCACGGCCGACGGCGCGCTCGCGGCCGTGCAGCAGGCGGTGGACGCGTTCGCCGAAGGGTACGAGCGGGCGCAGCGGATGGCGGTCCGTCAGGAGGAGGCGGCGCGACGGGAGTTCATCGACGACCTGCTCCACGGACGCAGCGACCTGGGCCGGCTGGCCGAGCGCGCCGAACGGTTCGGGCTGCGGCTGTCCCACGAGCACGCGGTCGCCGTCGCCCGGGGCCCCGTCGCCTACGAGGACGGGGACCCGGTGCCGCGCCAGGTGGAGCGCGCCCTGATCACCCGGTTCGGCGACCGCAGCATCCTGCTCACCACCAAGGACGGGCGGCTGCTGTGCATCGCGCCCGGCCACCAGCAGGACGTGCTCACCCACTTCGCCAAGCAGGCGCACGCCGCCACCGACGGCGGCCAGGTGGCGATCGGACGCCCGCAGCCGGGGCCGGGCGGGGTGGTCCAGTCGTACGAGGAGGCGCTGAACGCGCTGGAGATCGCCGAGCGCCTGGACCTGGACGACCCGGTGCTGCGCGCCGCCGACCTGCTGGTCTACCCGGTGCTGGCCCGCGACCGGCAGGCCATGGCCGACCTGGTGCACAACACCCTGGGCCCGCTGACCGAGGCGCGCGGCGGGGCCGGGCCGCTTCTGGACACGCTCACCGCCTACTTCGACTCCGGTTGCGTTGCCGCCGAGGCGGCCCGGCGGCTGTCGCTGAGCGTGCGGGCGCTGACGTACCGGCTGGAGCGGATCCACCGGCTGACCGGCGCCGATCCCGGCGATCCGGCGCACCGGTACATGCTCCAGACGGCCGTCATCGGGGCGCGGCTGCTGAACTGGCCGGAGACGGCGGTGGCGTAGGCGGTTCAGGCCGCGGCGGCGAGGGTGACGTCGTGGTGGCTGACGGCGTGCGGGACGGGGATGACCAGGATGCCGCTGCCGCGCAGCTCCATCAGGGTGGCCTCGACCTTGGCCGCGCCCGCCTTCAGGGCGTCCTGCGGGGCCTTGCCGCTGTTCTCCCAGCGGTGCTCGGCGCCGTCGCACACGGCGGCGGTGCCGCCGATGCCGTAGCTGACATGGGGCGTGCTCTGGTTGACGGAGGAGCTCACGAAGACCGGTCCGGTGCCGCCGACGCAGCGGTAGGTGCCGGTGAGGGTGACGGTGCCGTCGGCGGCGATCCGGCCCTTCGCGTCGACGGTGACGTACTCCGCGGGGGCGGCCACGGCGGAGGGGGCCGCCGCGGCGGCGCCGAGCAGCAGCAGCGCGGCGCAGGACGCGGCGCCGAGGAGGGGGCGCAGGGGCATGAGGAGTACCTCCGAGGTAAGCGGAAGGGGCTCCTCCACCAGTACCGGCCCCACGGGGGCGCGGCCACTCATGGTCACCCTTCAGGGGCGCGGGGAACTGAGCGAGCAACCCCCACCGGCCCGCACCCGGGCGCCCCGCTCAACCGTGCGCGACGAACCACCGCAGCAGCGACGCCAACCGCCGAGGCCGGTCCTCGGCGATCAGCGTCCTGGTGTTCCGCAACTCCACCAACCGCCCCCGCGGCAACAGCTCCGCCAGCATGCGCCCGTGTTCCCGCGGCATCATCAGATCCTCCGTCGCCCACACCACCAGCGCCGGGCGCTCGAAGCACCGCAACCCCCGCGCCGCTTCGAGCAGCTCCGTACGCCGCACGTGCGCGACATAGTGCCGGAAGTCCCGGCGGATCGCCGGATCCGTCCGCAGGGGGCGCAGCCACCGCTCGACCACGTGATCCGGCACCGGCCGTTTCGTCAGGGCGCCGAACCCCACGGGAAGCCGGCGCAGAGGCTTCCAGCCGAGGGTGCGGACCATCAGCGAGATCCCGCCGGGCACCCTGCACGCGACCCCGATCATCTTGCCGGGCAGGCCCGGCGGATAGTTGTCGAACGCCTCGCAGGAGATCAGCACCAACCGCGCCAGCCGCTCGGGGTGCCGGACGGCGACCGTCTGCGCACGCCCGCAGTCGCTCTCGACGAGGGTGACGTCCCTCAGGTCCAGCCGGTCGAGGAACTCGGCGATCAGTTCGTTGACCAGGTCCGGTGTGGGCAGCCGCCTCATCGGCCTGCGGTGCGCGCCGTACGGGAGGGTCGGCGCGACGAGGCGGTGGTCGGTGCGCAGTTCGGCGACGACATGGCGCCAGACGGCGGCGTCGTGCAGCAGGCCGTGCAGCAGCACGACCACCGGTCCGTCACCGCCGGTGTCCTCGTACTCGACGATCCCGGCGCTCAGCTCGATCTCCGGCATCGCTCCAGGCTAGGAGCACGGGCACGACCGCGCCCGCCGGCTCACGGCAGCACGGCGAACCCGTCGAGTTCGACCATCGCCTCCTCGTCCCACAGCCGGACCACCTCCACCACCGCCATCGCCGGATAGTCGCGGCCCGCCAGGTCGCGCCAGACGCGGCCGAGTTCGCGGGCGTGGGCGCGGTACGCGGCGACGTCGGTGGCGTAGACGGTGACGCGGGCCAGGTCGGCGGGGGTGCCGCCGGCGGCGCGCAGGGCGGTGAGGAGGTTGGTGAGGGCGCGGGTGAACTGTTCGGGGAGGGTGCCGCCGACGACCTTGCCGTCGCCGTCGAGGGCGGTCTGGCCGGCGAGGAACACCACGCGGGAGCCGGTGGTGACGACGGCGTGGGAGAAGCCGGCGGGCGGGGACAGGTCGGGCGGGTTGACGCGCTCGGCGGTCACCGGGCCTCCAGGGTCTTGTACAGCTCCTTGGCGATGATGCCGCGCTGGACCTCGCTCGCCCCCTCGTAGATGCGGGGCGCGCGGACCTCGCGGTAGAGGTGTTCGAGCAGATGGCCCCGGCACAGGGCGCGCGCGCCGTGCAGCTGGACGGCGGTGTCGACGACGTACTGGGCGGTCTCGGTGGCCAGCAGTTTCGCCATGGCGGAGCGCCGTGGCACGTCCGGCGCGCCCTCGTCGTACGCGGTGGCCGCCGCGTAGACCATCAGGCGGGCCGCCTCGGTGCGGACGGACATCTCGGCGACCTGGTGGGCGACGGCCTGGAGGTCCTGGAGCCGGCCGCCGAACGCGCCGCGCCGCGCGGTGTGGGCGACGGTCGCGTCGAGCGCGGCCTGCGCCATGCCGACGGCGAAGGCGCCGACGCTGGGCCGGAACAGGTTGAGGGTGTCCATGGCCACCCGGAAGCCCGCGTCGGGCTCGCCGAGGACGTCGGCGGCGGTGACGGGGACGCCGTCGAAGCTGAGGGACCCGATGGCGTGCGGGGCGAGCATGTCGAGGCGGCTGCCGGTGAGGCCGGGCCGGTCGGCGGGCACCAGGAAGGCGGTGACGCCGCGCGCGCCGGCGCCGGGGGTGGTGCGGGCGAAGACGGTGTAGAGGTCGGCGTCGGGGGCGTTGGAGATCCAGCACTTCTCGCCGGTGAGGCGCCACCCGTCCGGGCCGTCGCGCTCCGCGCCCAGGGAGAGCGCCGCCGCGTCGGAGCCGGCGCCCGGTTCGGACAGGGCGAAGGCGGCGACCGCCGTGCCGTCACTCACCCGGGGGAGCCAGCGGTCCCGCTGTTCCGGTGTGCCGTGGGCGTGCACGGGGTGGGCGCCGAGGCCCTGGAGGGCGAGGGCGGTCTCCGCCTCGGTGCACTCCCGGGCGAGCGACTCGCGCATCAGGCACAGCTCCAGGGCACCCACGGTGAACAGCCGGGACAGCAGGCCGAGGGCGCCCAGCTCGGCGACGAGGGCCCGGTTGACGCGGCCCGGCTCGCCCTTCCCGGCGAGGGGCCGGAGCCGTCCGGCGGCCAGGGTGCGCAGCTCGGCGCACCGGGCGAGCTGTGCCTCGTCGAGCGAGAATGCGGTCATCGCCGGTCCCTTCCCTCGCCGCTGGGCCACCGCCGAGGTTATCGCGAACCGTTGACTGCCGTCACCAACACGATACGCTCCAGGTGCGAGCCCACCACGCCAAGGGGGCGAACCGCCATGCATCACCGGCCCACCGCGCACGTCGACACCTTCGCCCGCGACCATCTCCCGCCACCGGACGAGTGGCCCGAGCTCCGCTTCGACCTGCCGGAGCTGCGCTACCCCGAGCGGCTGAACTGCGCCGCCGAACTGCTCCACGGCCAGGACGACGGCCGCCCGGCGTTCCGCACGCCCGACGGCGGCGTCTGGACGTACGGCGAGCTGCGCGCCCGCGTGGACCGGCTGGCCCATCTGCTCACCGGCGACCTCGGGGTGGTGCCCGGCAACCGGGTGCTGCTGCGCGGACCCACCACGCCCTGGCTGGCCGCCTGCTGGCTGGCGGTGCTGAAGGCGGGCGCGGTCGCCGTCACCGTGCTGGCGCAGCAGCGGCCGCACGAGCTGGCCACCATCTGCGCGCTCGCCGAGGTGCGGCACGCCCTGTGCGACGTGCGCTCCCTCGACGACCTCGTCAAGGCCGAGGTGCCGGACCTGCGCATCGCCGCGTACGGCGGCGACTCCCGCGACGACCTGCTGCGCCGCCCGGCGCCCGACGGCCCGTACAAGGCGGTGCCGACCGCCGCCGACGACGTCGCGCTGATCGCCTTCACCTCCGGCACCACCGGGAAGCCCAAGGGCTGCATGCACTTCCACCGGGACGTCCTCGCCATCGCAGACACCTTCTCCCGGCACGTCCTCGAGCCGGTCGCCGACGACGTGTTCGCCGGCAGTCCCCCGCTGGGCTTCACCTTCGGGCTGGGCGGCCTGGTGGTGTTCCCGCTGCGCGCGGGCGCGAGCGCGCTGCTGCTCGAACAGGCGCACCCCTCCCAGCTGCTGCCGGCGATCGCCGAGCACCGGGTGTCGGTGCTGTTCACCGCGCCCACCGCCTACCGGGCGATGCACGCGCAGGCGGACGGCCACGACCTGAGCAGCCTGCGCCGCTGCGTCTCGGCCGGCGAGAACCTGCCGGCCGCGACCTGGCAGGCCTGGCACGACCTCACCGGCCTGCGCATCATCAACGGCATCGGCGCCACCGAGCTGCTGCACATCTTCATCTCCGCCGCCGACGACGCCGTCCGCCCCGGCGCCACCGGCGTCCCGGTGCCCGGCTGGCAGGCGCGCGTGCAGGACGCGGACGGCGTGCCGGTGCCCGACGGGCGGCCCGGACTGCTGGCGGTGCGCGGCCCCGTCGGCTGCCGCTACCTGGCCGACCCGCGCCAGCGGGCGTACGTGCGGGACGGCTGGAACGTCACCGGCGACACCTACGTCCGCGACCCCGACGGGTACTTCCGGTACGTGGCCCGCGCCGACGACATGATCATCTCGGCGGGGTACAACATCGCCGGGCCCGAGGTCGAGGACGCCCTGCTGCGCCATCCGGACGTGGTGGAGGCGGCGGTGGTCGGCCGGCCCGACGAGGCGCGGGGTCAGGTCGTGGTGGCGTACGCAGTCCTCAAGGAGGGCGCGGAGCGGGACGCGGAGGCGCTGCGGGCCTTCGTGAAGACGGAGCTGGCGCCCTACAAGTGCCCGCGGGAGATCGTCTTCCTGGACGCGCTGCCGCGCACGGCCACCGGCAAGCTCCAGCGGTTCCGGCTGCGCACCGTCCCCGGCACCGACTCCGGGAACGACCAGGGATGACGCCGGGGATACGGGCCCGCTGACACGACCTAAGATGATCAACGTGTCCGACCAGCATGCTCCACGGTCTCTCATCGTCACGCTCTACGGCGCCTACGGCCGGTTCGTGCCGGGCCCGGTGCCCGTCGCGGAGTTGATCCGGCTGCTGGCCGCCGTCGGCGTGGACGCGCCGTCCGTGCGTTCCTCGGTGTCCCGGCTCAAGCGCCGCGGACTGCTGCTCCCGGCCCGCACCGCCCAAGGCGCGGCCGGCTACGAACTGTCCGCCGAGGCACGCCAGTTGCTGGAGGACGGCGACCGGCGCATCTACGCCGGCGCGCCGCCCGCCGACGAGGGCTGGGTGCTCGCGGTGTTCTCGGTGCCGGAGTCCGAGCGGCAGAAGCGGCACGTGCTGCGCAGCCGGCTGGCCGGTCTGGGCTTCGGCACGGCGGCGCCCGGCGTGTGGATCGCCCCGGCCCGGCTGTACGAGGAGACCCGGCACAGCCTGGAGCGGCTGCGGCTCGACCGGTACGTCGACCTGTTCCGCGGCGAGCACCTCGGGTTCGCGCCCACGGCGGAGGCGGTGGCCCGCTGGTGGGACCTGAAGGCGATCGCGGAGCGGCACGAGGCGTTCCTGGAGCGGCACGCGCCGGTGCTGCGGGCCTGGGAGCAACGCACGGACGCGCCACCCGAGGAGGCCTACCGCGACTACCTCCTCGCCCTGGACTCCTGGCGCCACCTGCCGTACACCGACCCGGGCCTGCCCGCCGGTCTGCTGCCGGCGGACTGGCCCGGCACCCGCTCGGCGTCCGTCTTCCTGGCGCTGCACGAGCGACTGCGCGACGCGGGGGCCGCGTTCGCGAACCCGGCTTCCGATTCCGCGACGGACTGACGCGGTCCTACGGCCTCACACGCCGGGCGCCTGTGCGAGCGGCGGGTCGGACAGGGTGAGCCGGGGCCTGGGTGCGTCGGTGCGGCCGGTGCGGGGCGGACGGCTGCCCGCGCGGTACTGCGGCGGCCAGACGACGCCCGGTCCCTCGTAGCCCTGCTCGGCGGCGGCGTGCAGCGTCCAGTGCGGGTCGTACAGATGCGGGCGGGCCAGCGCGCAGAGGTCCGTACGCCCGGCGAGGATCAGGGAGTTGACGTCGTCCCAGGAGGAGATGGCGCCGACCGCGATCACCGGGACGCGGGCCTCGTTGCGCACCCGGTCGGCGAACGGCGTCTGGTAGGAGCGGCCGAACTCCGGTTCCTCGTCGGACACGACCTGACCGGTGGACACGTCGATCGCGTCGGCCCCGTGGTCGGCGAAGGCGCGGGCGATCGCCACCGCGTCCTCGGCCGTGGTGCCGCCCTCCGCCCAGTCGGTCGCGGAGATCCGCACGGTCATGGGCCGGTCCTCCGGCCACACCGCCCGCACCGCGTCGAACACCTCCAGCGGGAAGCGCAGCCGCTTCTCCGGCGAGCCGCCGTAGGCGTCGGTGCGGTGGTTGGTCAGCGGCGACAGGAAGCCGGAGAGCAGATAACCGTGCGCGCAGTGCAGTTCGAGCAGGTCGAACCCGGCCCGCGCGGCCCGCACCGCGGCGGCCGTGAACTGCTCCCGCAGGTCGGTCAGTTGCGCGCGGGACAGCTCGCGGGGCGTCTGGGATCCCGGCTTGTACGGCAGCGAGGACGCGGCGACCAGGGGCCAGTTGCCCTCGTCGAGCGGCTCGTCCATGCCCTCCCACATCAGCCGGGTCGAGCCCTTGCGCCCGCTGTGGCCGAGCTGCACGCCGATGGCCGTGCCCGGCGCGCGGGTGTGCACGAAGTCGGTGATCCGCCGCCACGCCTCCGCCTGCCGTCCGCTCCACAGGCCCGCGCAGCCCGGGGTGATCCGGCCCTCCGGGCTGACGCACACCATCTCCGTCATCACCAGGCCCGCGCCGCCCAGCGCGCGGGCGCCGAGGTGGACCAGGTGGAAGTCGCCGGGCAGACCGTCGGCCGCCGAGTACATGTCCATCGGCGAGACGACGACCCGGTTGCGCAGGGTGAGTCCGCGCAGCCGGAACGGGGTGAACATCGGGGGCGTGCCGGGCGGGCAGCCGAAGCCGCGCTCCACCGCCTCGGTGAACCGGGCGTCGCGCAGCCGCAGGTTGTCGTGGGTGACCCGGCGGCTGCGGGTGAGCAGGTTGAACGCGAACTGGCGCGGCGGCTGACGCAGATACAGGGCGAGGTTCTCGAACCACTCCAGGCTGGCGCGGGCGGCGCGCTGGGTGGAGGCGACGACGGGCCGCCGCTCCGCCTCGTAGGCGCGCAGGGCGTCGGTGAGGGTGGGCCGCTCGCTCAGGCAGGCGGCGAGGGCGAGGGCGTCCTCCACGGCGAGCTTGGTGCCGGAGCCGATGGAGAAGTGGGCGGTGTGGGCGGCGTCGCCGAGCAGCACGACGTTGCCGTGAGACCAGCGCTCGTTGACGACCGTACGGAAGGTGGTCCAGGCGGAGTTGTTGGAGCGCAGCGGGCGGCCGCCGAGTGCGTCGGCGAAGATCTTGGCGCAGCGCTCGACGGACTCGGTCTCGTCGGCCTCGTCGAAACCGGCGGCCCGCCACACCTCTTCGCGCATCTCCACGATGACGGTGGAGGCGTCGGCGGAGAAGGGGTAGCCGTGCAGCTGCATCACGCAGTGCTCGGTCTCGGCGATCTCGAAGCGGAACGCGTCGAAGGGGAAGTCGGCGGCCAGCCAGATGTAGCGGCAGCGGTGCGCGGTGATGTGCGGGCGGAACACGTCCGCGAAGGCGGCGCGGGTGGTGCTGTGGACGCCGTCGGCGGCGATCACGAGGTCGTGGGTCTCCGCCAGGCGGGCGGGGTCCGGGACCTCCGTGCGGAAGCGGAGGTCCACGCCCAGGGAGCGGCAGCGCTGGTGGAGGATCTCCAGGAGACGGCGGCGGCCGAGGGCGGCGAAGCCGTGCCCTCCGGAGGTGTGGCGGGTGCCTCGGTGGACGATGTCGATGTCGTCCCAGCGGACGAACTCCGTGGTGAGGGCGGAGTGGACCTCCGGGTCCGCGTGTTCGATGCCGCCGAGGGTTTCGTCGCTGAGGACGACGCCGAAGCCGAAGGTGTCGTGGGGGGCGTTGCGTTCGTGGACCGTGATGTCCCTGGTCGGGTCGAGGCGTTTGAGGAGGGCGGCGGCGTAGAGGCCGCCGGGGCCTCCGCCGATGACCGCCACGCGCAGGTGCGGCGGGGCGGGGGCTGGGCGCGCGGTTCCCCGCGCCCCTGGCCGGGTCATCGTCCCCTCCATTTCGGGGCGCGCTTCTCCGTGAAGGCCGCGTGGAACTCCGCGTAGTCCTCGCCGGTCATCAGGAGGGCCTGGGTGGCGGCGTCCAGTTCGACCGCTGCCGCGAGGGGCATGTCGAGTTCGGCCGTGAGCAGGGCCTTCGTCTGGGCGTGGGCCAGGGCGGGTCCGTCGGCGAGGCGGCGGGCCAGCTCGCGGGCCGCCGTGTCCGCGCCGCCCTCGTCGGCGAGCGCGCTGATCAGCCCGATCCGCTCGGCCTCCGGGGCGTGCACCGGCTCGCCCAGCATCAGCAGCCGGGTGGCGTGGCCGAGGCCGACGACCCGGGGCAGCAGGTAGGCGGCGCCCATGTCCCCGCCGGACAGGCCGACCCGGGTGAACAGGAAGGCGAACCGGGCGGTGGGGTCGGCGACCCGGAAGTCCGCGGCCAGCGCCAGGACCGCGCCGGCGCCGGCCGCGACCCCGTGCACCGCGGCGATCACCGGGAACGGGCACTCGCGTACCGCGCGGACGACCTGTCCCGTCATCCGGTTGAAGTCGAGGAGCTGGGCGGTGTCCAGGGAGAGGGTGGCGCCGATGATCTCGTCGACGTCGCCGCCGGAGCAGAAGCCGCGGCCCTCGCCGCCCAGCACCAGGGCGCGCACGGCCCGCTCCCGGGACAGTTCGGCGAGCAGGTCGCGCAGGTCGGCGTAGGCGCCGAAGGTGAGCGCGTTCAGCTTCTCGGGGCGGGCGAGGGTGACGTGGGCGACGCCGTCGGCGAGCTCGACGCGCAGATGCTCCCAGCGCGCGGTGCGGGCGGCGGAGCCGGTGAAGGGACTCATGAGGGCGGCCTCCTCGGACGGGCACTGCGCGGCTCAGCGAGGTCTGCCCCTCGAAGTTATCACCGGTTGGTGACTGTCGTCACGAGTACGCGATACGCCGTTCGGGCGCCGTCATGCGCGCGCTCGACGCCGTCACGCATGCTCGGGCACGGTCACGCGCGTCACGGATCATCGACCGCCCGGTAACGGTGCGGGCGTGCGTGCGAGGCGGGGTCGCGGGACGGGTAGGCCGCGGTTGCCGGGGCGCAGCGCTCCGGACGGCGCGCCCGGCAGGGCTCCGGTGCCACCCGATCCCGGGGACGGATCCGGGTGAGGCGGGCCGTACCATGGGCACCCGAAAACGGGAGCGCCCCGCTCCATGAACGGAAACGCTGTGTACGAACCCCCCGCCATTCCCACCTCCTGGCGCGTCGCGCTGCCGCACACGACCGCGGCCGTGCCCGTGGCGCGCGCCCTGGTGCGCACGGCGCTCGCCGAGCGGGAGCACTCCGCCGACTGCGACACGGCGGAGCTGCTGACGGCGGAACTGGTGGCGAACGCCGTGGAGCACACCTCCGGCGCCACCCCGATCGAGCTGGTGCTGCGGCTGCTGCCGGCCGGTTTCCAGGTGGAGGTGCACGACGCCGATCCGGAGCCGCCCCGCGACCTCACCCGGCCCAACCTCGACCTGCCCGACCCGTGGCAGGAGCACGGGCGCGGGCTGCTGCTGATCCGCTCGCTCAGCTCGTCGTGCGGACACCGCCCCACCGAGTCCGGCAAGGCGGTGTGGTTCCGGCTGCCGGGTCAGCGGCGTCCGGTCTGACGCGGCTCCCCGGCCGAAAGGGGCGAGGCCCCTCAGCCGAGGGTGGCGACCAGCACCGCCTTGATGGTGTGCATGCGGTTCTCCGCCTCGTCGAAGACCAGCGAGTGCGCCGACTCGAACACCTCGTCGGTGACCTCCAGCGACGTGAGACCGTGCGCCTCGTACACGTCCCGTCCGACCGCGGTGCCCAGGTCGTGGAAGGCCGGCAGGCAGTGCAGGAACCCGACGTCCGGGTTGCCGGTGGCGCGCAGGACGTCCATGGTGACCGCGTACGACGCGAGGGCGGCGATCCGCTCCCCCCAGACCTCCTTGGGCTCCCCCATGGACACCCAGACGTCGGTGGCGACGAAGTCGGCGCCCGCCACGCCCTCGGCGATCTCCTCGGTGAGCGTGATCCGGGCGCCGCTCTCCGTGGCCAGCTCGCGGGCGCGGTCGATCACCTCCTGCGCCGGCCAGTACGTCTTCGGGGCGACGATGCGGACGTCCATGCCCAGCAGGGCGGCGGTGACCAGGTAGGAGTTGCCCATGTTGAAGCGGGCGTCGCCGAGGTAGGCGAAGGCGATCCCGCCGAGCGGCTTGGCCGTGTGCTCGGTCATGGTGAGCACGTCGGCGAGCATCTGGGTGGGGTGCCAGTCGTCGGTGAGCCCGTTGTAGACGGGGACGCCCGCGAAGGCGGCCAGCTCCTCGACCTTCGCCTGGCTGTCGCCCCGGTACTCGATCCCGTCGTACATCCGGCCCAGCACCCGCGCGGTGTCCTTCACGGACTCCTTGTGGCCGATCTGCGAGCCGGAAGGGTCGAGGTAGGTCGTGGAGGCGCCCTGGTCGGCGGCGGCGACCTCGAAGGCGCAGCGGGTGCGCGTCGAGGTCTTCTCGAAGATCAGCGCGATGTTCTTCCCGCGCAGGTACTGCGTCTCGGTCCCGGCCCGCTTGGCGGCCTTCAGCTCCGCGGCCAGCTCCAGCAGGCCGCGGAACTCCTCCGCGGTGAAGTCGGCCTCCTTGAGGAAGTGACGGCCGGCGAGGGGGGTCGGGACTGTCGCCATGGGGGCGCTCCAGGACTGGGGGACACGAACCCGTGGAAGTATATACGACAATCCGCAATTCTATACAGTACGTCCGTGCGGGGCGCGCTACACCGGGTCGCGCTCGACCGGGCAGCTCATGCAGCGCGGCCCGCCCCGGCCCCGGCCCAGCTCGCTGCCCGGGATCTCTATCACCTCGATGCCCTGCTTCCGCAGATGGGTGTTGGTGGTGACGTTGCGTTCGTAGGCGACGACCACGCCCGGTTCGACGGCCAGCACGTTGCAGCCGTCGTCCCACTGCTCCCTTTCTGCCGCGTGCACGTCCTGGGTGGCGGTCAGCACCCGGATCTCGCTCAGGCCGAGCGCGGCGGCGATCGCCCGGTGCATGTGCTCCGGCGGATGGTCGGTGACCTTCAGCTCCGCCTCGTCCGCGCCCGGCTCGATCGTGTACGAGCGGAGCATGGGCAGGCCCGCGTACTGGGTGAAGGTGTCGCCGTCGACCATGGTCATCACGGTGTCGAGATGCATCAGCGCGCGGCTCTTCGGCATGTCGAGGGCGACGATGGTGCGCGCCGAGCCGGCCGCGAACAGCTTGTGCGCGAGCATCTCCACGGCCTGCGGGGTGGTGCGCTCGCTCATCCCGATCAGCACCGCGCCGTTGCCGATCACCAGGACGTCCCCGCCCTCGATGGTGGACGGGTAGTCGGCCTGCCCCTCGGACCACAGGTGGAAGGACGCGTCCCGGAACATCGGGTGGTGCCGGTAGATCGCCTCGAAGTGCACGGTCTCGCGCTGCCGGGCCGGCCACCGCATGGCGTTGATGGCGACGCCGTCGTAGATCCAGGCGGAGGTGTCACGGGTGAAGAGGTGGTTGGGCAGCGGGCGGAGCAGGAAGTCGTCCAGCTCCATCACATGGAAGCGCACGGAGACCGGCTCGTGGTGGGAGTCGAGGAACTCCCGCTTCGTCATGCCGCCGATCAGCGCCTCGGCCAGCTCCCACGCGGGCAGCGTCTCGAACGCGGCGCGCAGATGGCCGGTGGCCAGCGGACCGTACTCCTTCTCGTCGAAGACCCGGTCGAGGACGAGCGCGCGCGCCTCGGGCAGCTCCAGCGTCTCCGTCAGCAGGTCGCCGAACAGGTGGACGGTGACGCCGCGGTCGCGCAGCACGTCCGCGAACCCGTCGTGCTCCGCGCGCGCCCGGCGCACCCAGAGCACGTCGTCGAAGAGCAGCGCGTCCTTGTTGCTCGGGGTGAGCCTTTTGAGCTCGAGATCGGGCCGGTGCAGGATGACGCGGCGCAGCCGCCCGGCCTCGGAGTCGACGTGGTAGGTCATGCCTCCATCCTGACCGCCCGGACCCGGGTTCACCCCTGCCCTCGCCGAATCCCGTCCGCCACACGCGGGAGGCGGACGGGAACGGGAAAACGCGGCGCGGCGGACGGGGCACGGAGGGAACGGGTCCTCCGCACCCCCCACCCCCGCGCGCGTCACAGGCGCGGGTCGACCGGCTCCGACTCCAGGGCGAGCACCGCGAACACCGGCTCGTGGACCCGCCACAGCGGCTCCCCGTCGGCGAGCCGGTCCAGGGCCTCCAGGCCGAGGGCGTACTCGCGCAGGGCGAGGGACTGCTTGTGGCCGAGGAAGCGGGACCGCAGCCGCGCCAGGTTCTCCGGCCGGGTGTACTCGGGGCCGTAGACGATCCGCAGGTACTCCCGGCCGCGGCACTTGATGCCCGGCTGCACCAGGCGTCCGGCGCCGTCCCGGGCCAGGGCGTCGACCGGCTTGACGACCATGCCCTCGCCGCCGCGCCCGGTCATCTCCAGCCACCAGTCCACACCGGCCCGCACCGACTCGGGGTCGGCGGTGTCGACGAAGAGCCGGCGGGTGGTCCGCAGCAGGCCGGTGGCGTCGTGCTCGACCATGCGGTCGATCAGGGCGAGCTGCCGGTCGTGTGGCAGCGCGGCCAGGCTGCGGCCCTGGACGGCGAGGATCTGGAACGGAGCGAGACGCACGCCGTCCAGCCCGTCGGTGGTCCAGCAGTAGCGGCGGTACGCGTCGGTGAACCCGGCCGCCGCGCCGGCCCGCTCGCGCTGGCGGGTCAGCAGCTCCCCCACGTCGACGCCGCGGGCCGCGGCCCCCTCCAGGGCCGCGAGGGCGGACGGGAAGACCGCGCCGGCCGCGGCGCCGACCGCCGCGTACTGGGAGCGCAGCAGCCCGGACGCCTTCAGCGACCACGGCATCAGCTCGGCGTCCAGCAGCAGCCAGTCGGTGGCCAGTTCCTCCCACAGCCCGGCCTCGGTGACCGCCGTGCGCAGCCGCCCGAGGACCTCCTCGGTCATCTCCGCGTCGTCGAAGAACGGCCGGCCGGTACGGGTGTACAGCGACCCGGTCTCACCCCCCGCCGCGCCGAACCGGCGGACCGCCACGCTTGCGTCACGGCACACCAGGGCCACCGCGCGCGACCCCATGTGCTTCTCCTCGCACACCACCCGGGCCACGCCGTCCTGCGCGTAGCGGGCGAACGCCTCCTCGGGGTGCTCCAGGTAGCCGTCGCGCTGCGAGGTGGCGGTGGGCGCCATGGTCGGCGGCAGGTACGGCAGCAGCCGCGGGTCGAGCGCGAACCGGCTCATCACCTCCAGCGCGGCCGCCGCGTTCTCCTCCCGTACGCCCACCCGGCCCATGTGCCGGGTCTCCACCACGCGCCGGCCGTGCACGTCCGCCAGGTCCAGCGGGCGCCCCTCGTGCCCGCCGGGGGCTTCCGTGCGCAGCGGGCGCACCGGCTCGTACCAGACCCGCTCGGCCGGTACGTCGACCAGCTCGCGCTCCGGCCAGCGCAGCGCGGTGAGCTTGCCGCCGAACACCGCGCCGGTGTCCAGGCAGATGGTGTTGTTCAGCCAGGTCGCCTCGGGGACGGGGGTGTGGCCGTAGACGACGGCGGCCCGGCCGCGGTAGTCCTCCGCCCACGGGTAGCGCACGGGCAGCCCGAACTCGTCGGTCTCGCCGGTGGTGTCGCCGTAGAGGGCGTGGCTGCGGACCCGGCCGGAGGTGCGGCCGTGGTACTTCTCGGGCAGGCCGGCGTGGCAGACCACGAGCTTGCCGCCGTCGAGGACGTAGTGGCTGACCAGACCCTCGACGAACTCCCGCACCTCGGCGCGGAACTCCTCGCTCTCGCCCTCCATCTGCGCGATCGTCTCGGCGAGTCCGTGGGTGTGCTGGACCTTGCGGCCCTTGAGGTGACGGCCGAACTTGTTCTCGTGGTTGCCGGGCACGCAGAGGGCGTTGCCCGACTTCACCATCGCCATCACGCGGCGCAGCACGCCGGGGCTGTCGGGGCCGCGGTCGACCAGGTCGCCGACGAACACGGCGGTGCGGCCCTCGGGGTGGACGCCGTCGACGTAGCCGAGCTTGCCGAGCAGCGCCTCCAGCTCCGAGGCGCAGCCGTGGACGTCGCCGACGATGTCGAACGGGCCGGTCAGGTGGGTGAGGTCGTTGAACCGCTTCTCCGTGACGACGGTGGCGTGCTCGACCTCCTCCACGCCGCGCAGCACGTGCACCTTGCGGAACCCCTCGCGCTCCAGGTGGCGCAGGGAGCGGCGGAGTTCACGGGTATGGCGCTGGAGGACGCGGCGGGGCATGCCGGCGCGGTCGGTGCGGGCGGCGTTGCGCTCGGCGCACACCTGCTCGGGCACGTCGAGGACGATGGCGATCGGCAGCACGTCGTGCTGCCTGGCCAGGTCGATCAGCTGCCGCCGGGCCTCCTGCTGGACGCTTGTGGCGTCGACGACGGTGCGGCGGCCGGCCGCGAGGCGCTTGCCCGCGATGTAGTGCAGCACGTCGAAGGCGTCACGGGAGGCGCTCTGGTCGTTCTCGTCGTCGGCGACCAGACCCCGGCAGAAGTCGGAGGAGATGACCTCCGTGGGCTTGAAGTGACGGCGCGCGAAGGTGGACTTGCCCGAGCCGGAGGCGCCGATCAGCACGACCAGCGACAGGTCGGTGACCGGCAGGGCACGGCCGCGCGCGGCGGCGGTGGTGTCGGTGGTGGTCATGCGGCCTTCGCCTCCTTCGGGGTGACGGGCTTCGAGGTGACGGAGTTCGTGGTGCCGGGCTTCGGGGTGTCGAGCCGGAACACGGCCATCTGCGTAGGCGGGCCGACCTCGGGGTCGTCCGGCCCGACGGGCAGGAACTCGACTTCGTAGCGGTGCCGTTCGGCGACGGTCCGGGCCCAGTCGCGGAACTCCTCACGGGTCCACTCGAAGCGGTGGTCGCCGTGCCGCACCTTCCCGGCCGGCAGGCTTTCCCAGCGCACGTTGTACTCGACGTTGGGCGTGGTGACGCACACCGTCCGGGGGCGGGCGGAGCCGAACACCGCGTACTCCAGCGCGGGCAGCCGCGGCAGGTCCAGGTGCTCGATCACCTCGCAGAGCACGGCCGCGTCGTAGCCCTTGAGGCGCTTGTCGGTGTAGGCGAGGGAGCCCTGGAGGAGCGTGACGCGGGACGCCTGCCGCTCCCCCATGCGGTCCAGTTTCAGCCGCCGGGAGGCGATGGTGAGCGCCCGCATCGACACGTCCACGCCGACGATCTCGGTGAACGCCGGCTCCTTCAGCAGCGCCTGCACCAACTGGCCCTGCCCGCAGCCGAGGTCGAGCACCCGGGCCGCCCCGGACGCGCGCAGCACGGCCAGGATCGCCTCCCGCCGCTGCACGCCGAGCGGGGTCGGCTTCTCCTCGTCCTCGGTCTCCGGTTCGACGGCGTTGTCGAGGTCCTCGACCTCGCTGTCGTCCGCCTCGGCCAGCCGGACCAGCTCGAGCCGCTCCTGCGCCCGCCGGGTCAGCGACCAGCGGTGGGAGAGGTAGCGCCGGGTGATCAGCTCGCGCTCGGGGTGACCGGCCAGCCAGCCGTCGCCGACCCGCAGCAGCTTGTCGACCTCGTCCGGGGCGACCCAGTAGTGCTTGGCGTCGTCCAGGACGGGGAGCAGTACGTAGAGGTGGCGCAGCGCCTCGGCGAGGGTGAGGGCGGTGGACCTCAGGGTCAAACGTATGTGGCGCGAGTCGCCCCAGTCGGGGAACTCGGTGTCCAGCGGCACCGGTTCGGCGGTCACCTCCCAGCCGAGCGGCTCGAAGAGGCGGCGGACCAGGGCGGCGCCGCCGCGCGCGGGCAGCGCGGGCACCTCGACACGCAGCGGCAGCGGGACGCCCGGCAGCTCCGGACGGGCCGCGCACACGCCGCGCATGGCGGTGGAGAAGACGGAGCCGAGGGCGACCGCGAGCAGCGAGGAGGCCGCGTACGGGCGGTCGTTGACGTACTGCGCGAGGGCCGCGTCGGGCGCGCCGCCGCGGCCCTTGCCCTTGGAGCGCCGGACCAGTGCCACCGCGTCCACCTCCAGCAGCAGCGCCGCCGTGCAGCGTTCGGCGTCCGCCTCGGGGTAGAGGACGTGCGCCGTGCCGTACGACGTGGAGAACGCCTGCGCCTTCTCGGGATGCTTGTGGAGCAGAAAACCGAGATCGGTCGCCGGGCGCTGCGCGGAGCCGGTGGTACTGATCGTCAGGAACACGGAGTCACACCTCGAGACACCTTCTGAGCTGCGGGAACACACCGGGATTCCGGTGTCCGCCCAACGTACAGCGAAGGGGTCGCGGGGGTCCGGGCATTTTTCGCCCGGTACGTGAGCGGGGGCCGCCCCCGGTGGGGACGGCCCCCGCTGTGGTGCCGTGCGGGTCAGGACAGCTGGGACTGGACCTGGGAGGAGATCAGCTCCAGGTGGTCCAGGTCGGACAGGTCGAGCACCTGGAGGTAGACGCGCCGGGAGCCGGTCTCGGCGTAGCGGCCGATCTTGTCGACCACCTCGGCCGGGGAGCCCGCCAGGCCGTTCGCCTTCAGCTCGTCCACCTCGCGGCCGATGGCGGCGGCGCGGCGCGCCACCTCCTGGTCGTCGCGGCCGACGCAGACGACGAGGGCGTTGGAGCAGACGATCTCGCCGGGGTCGCGGCCGATCTCACGGGCCGCGTCCCGGACCCGCTCGAACTGGGCGGCGGTGTCCTCGACGGACGCGAAGGGGATGTTGAACTCGTCCGCGAACCGGGCTGCCAGGCGCGGGGTCCGCTTGGCGCCGTGGCCGCCGATCAGCACGGGCACCTTGGACTGGGCCGGCTTGGGCAGCGCGGGCGACTTGGTGAGGTCGTAGTAGGTGCCGTGGAAGTCGAAGGTCTGGCCGGCTTCGGTGGCCCACAGACCGGTGACGATCTCCAGCTGCTCCTCGAGACGGGCGAACTTCTCCTTGGGGAAGGGGATGCCGTACGCCTTGTGCTCCTCCTCGAACCAGCCCGCGCCCAGGCCGAGTTCGACGCGGCCGCCGGACATCTGGTCGACCTGCGCGACCTGGATGGCGAGCACGCCGGGAAGGCGGAAGGTGCCGGCCGTCATCAGCGTGCCGAGGCGGATGCGCCTGGTCTCGCGGGCGAGTCCGGCGAGCGTGATCCAGGCGTCGGTGGGACCGGGCAGGCCGTCCCCGGAGCCCATGCTCAGGTAGTGGTCGGAGCGGAAGAAGGCGTCGAAGCCGAGATCCTCGGTCGCCTTGGCGACGGTGAGCAAGGTGTCGTAGGTGGCCCCCTGCTGGGGCTCGGTGAAGATGCGAAGATCCATGGCTCCATCCTGCACGTTCCCGGGCGTGGGGGCGCGCGAGGGCCCTCGGCGTGCCTCGTCGCACGCCGGTGGTGCGACGGGGAGTGACCGGGGGTGGGGAAGATCGTTGGGCTCGTTCGGAGCCGGAGCGTCCGGCGCCCGCGCCGGCCCTGTGGACGCCGGGGTGTCACCGTGTCGGCCCCGGGTGGGGCCAGGGGCCGAGGGGGCCGTCATGTCGGAGGAGCAGAGCAGTGTGCCGCGGGTGGCGCAGGCGCGGCAGGTACCGCGAGGACAGCGGGAACCGCAGGTGCCGCAGGGGGGCTGGGTGGCCGGAGGGCCGCCGGTGGGGCTGCTGGCGCAGATGGACCTGCTGATGGCGGCACTGAACGCGGACCTGTCCGCGTTGGACGCGGAACTTCAGGGG
>MUNG01000159.1 GCA_002154585.1 Streptomyces pseudogriseolus | reverse complement strand
GCTGGGCCCGCGACCGCCGGCGCCGGGCCGGCCGCGCTCGGGCGCCGGGCCCTTGCCGCCGCGGTCGCGGGCCCAGCGGGCGAGCTGGGCGACCCGCTTGACCACGAACTGCGTGTCCAGGATGCCGAGCATCCCGGCGAGCTGGACGGCGACCTCGTGCTGGGCGCCGCTGTTCTTGATCCGGGCGACGACCGGCGCGGCCTCGTCCAGGGCGGCGGCGCGTCCGGCCGGGGTGTCCAGGTCGTAGCGGGCGACGATCTGGCGGAGCGCGAACTCGAACAGCGGGGTGCGCGGCTCCACCAGGTCGGCGACCGCCTCGTCGCCCTTGGCCAGACGCAGGTCACAGGGGTCCATGCCGTCGGGCGCGATGGCGATGTACGTCTCGGCGGCGAACTTCTGGTCGTCCTCGAAGGCGCGCAGGGCGGCCTTCTGCCCGGCCGCGTCTCCGTCGAAGGTGAAGATCACGCGCGCCGAGCCGTTGTCCATCAGCAGGCGGCGCAGGATCTTGATGTGGTCGGAGCCGAAGGCGGTGCCGCAGGTGGCGATGGCCGTGGTGACGCCCGCGAGGTGGCAGGCCATGACGTCGGTGTACCCCTCGACGACGACCGCGCGGGAGGACTTCGCGATGTCCTTCTTCGCCAGGTCGATGCCGTACAGGACCTGGGACTTGCGGTAGATCGCCGTGTCGGGCGTGTTGAGGTACTTCGGGCCGTTGTCCGCCTCGTACAGCTTGCGGGCGCCGAAGCCGACGACGTCCCCGCCGATGTCCCGGATGGGCCACATCAGCCGGCCGCGGAAGCGGTCGATGGGGCCGCGGCGGCCCTCCTGGGCGAGCCCGGAGAGCACCAGCTCCTTGTCGCTGAAGCCCTTGCCGCGCAGGAAGCGGGTGAGGTGGTCCCAGCCCTGGGGGCTGTAGCCGACGCCGAAGTGCACGGCGGCGGCCTGGTCGAAGCCGCGCTCGGCGAGGAAGACCCGGCCGGTCTCCGCCTCGGGGGCGGTCGCGAGCTGTTCCGCGTACCACTCGGCGGCCAGCTTGTGCGCCTCGACCAGGCGGATGCGCTCCCCGCGCTGGTGGGTGGGGTTGTACCCGCCCTCCTCGTAGCGCAGGGTGATGCCGGCCTGTCCGGCCAGGCGCTCGACCGCCTCCGAGAAGGAGAGGTGGTCGATCTTCATCACGAACGTGATGGTGTCGCCGCCCTCCTGGCAGCCGAAGCAGTGGAAGAGTCCCTTGCTCGGGCTGACCTGGAAGGACGGCGACTTCTCGTCGTGGAACGGACAGAGGCCCTTGAGGTTGCCGCCGCCCGCGTTGCGCAGCTGGAGGTACTCGGACACGACGGCGTCGATCGGGACCGCGTCCCGAACCGCCTTCACGTCCTCGTCGTTGATCCTCCCGGCCACGCGTGAATTCTACGGGGCGCATCAGACATCTCCGGTCGCTGCAGCACCCTCCAGGGGCGCGGGGCTGTGACATGTGCGGCTCCGCCGCGTGGGCGCGACCAGCCACAACGTTGCCGCACCCGCGATGCCACAGCCCCCGGCACCCCGCTAGGCGACCAGACTCTCCAACGGCACATGCGGATCCGCCAACGCCTCCGTGTCCACCGCTTCCCGCGACCGGATCAACCGCTGGATGGAATCCGTGACATCCCACACGTTCACGTTCATCCCCGCCAGCACCCTCCCCTCCCGCACCCAGAAGGCGACGAACTCCCGCTTCCCCGCGTCGCCCCGGATGACCACCTGGTCGTAGGACCCCGGCGGCGCCCACCCGGAGTACTCCATGCCCAGGTCGTACTGGTCGGTGAAGAAGTACGGGACGCGGTCGTAGACCTCGTCCCGCCCGAGCATCGCGCGGGCCGCCGCCGGCCCGCCGTTCAGCGCGTTGGCCCAGTGCTCCACCCGCAGCCGGGTGGAGAACAGGCCGTGCGGGAAGGACGCGACGTCGCCGGCCGCGTAGACGTCCGGGTCGGACGTGCGCAGCCGCTCGTCGACGAGGACGCCCCCGCCGGACGCGGCGTCCGCCAGTTCCAGGCCCGCCGCCTCCGCGAGGGCGGTCCGCGGGGCCGCGCCGATCGCGGCGAGCACGGCGTGCGCCGGGTGCTCCTCGCCGTCGTCGGTGCGGGCGGCGAGGACCATGCCGTCCTGGCCGGTGATCTCGGTGAGCGTGGCGCCGAAGTGGAACCGCACGCCGTGCTCGCGGTGCAGCTCTGCGAAGAGCATGCCGAGCTCGGGGCCGAGCACCGAGTGCAGCGGGGTCTGCCCCCGGTGGACGACGGTGACCTCCGCGCCGTAGTGCCGCGCGGCGGCGGCGATCTCCAGGCCGATCCAGCCCGCGCCGGCGATCACCAGGTGGCCGTTGTCCCGGCCGAGGGAGGTGAGGACGCCCTTGAGGCGCTCGGAGTGGGCGAGGCGGCGCAGATGGTGGACGCCGGCCAGGTCGGTGCCGGGGATGTCGAGCCGGCGGGGTTCCGCGCCGGTGGCGAGCAGCAGCTTGTCGTAGCGGACGGTGGTGCCGTCCTCGCCGAAGCGGACGGTCTTCGCGGCGCGGTCCACGGCGGCGACGGTCGCCCCCAGGTGCAGCTCCACGTCGTGCTGCGCGTACCAGCCGGGCTCGTGCACGAAGACGCTGTCGCGCTCCGCCGAGCCGAGGAGGTAGCCCTTGGACAGCGGCGGCCGCTCGTAGGGGTGGTCGCGTTCGTCGCAGATCAGTATCACGCGGCCGGTGAAGCCCTCCGCTCTCAGCGTCTCGGCCGCCTTCGCGCCGGCCAGGCCGCCTCCGACGATGACGAAAGTCTGATCCGCGTCGACCACGTGATGCCTCCTTCGAGGGTTTGCCACCTGCGAGCCTCCCGCACCGGGGAGGCGGCGGGAAGGGGGAGTGACCCGATCAGGCCACCTGTCTCATGCTCTGTCTCACGTTTCGTCTCACGTCCTGTCTCACGTACGGGCGGTGAGCCGGGCGTGCAGCGAGCGGGCCGAGGCGTCGGTCAGGGACGCGATCTGGTCCACGACGACCCGCTTGCGGGCGCGGTCGTCGGGCGCCCGGTCGAACAGCGTGCGGAACTGCGGGTCCAGTCCGTCGGGCGCGCGGGCGGTCAGCGCCTCCGCCAGCTCCAGCACGACGACGCGCTGGTCGGCGCGGAGCCGCTCCTGCTCGGCGCGCTGCATGACGTACCGGTCGGCGACCGCCTTGAGGACCGCGCACTCCATGCGGGTGGGGCGCGGGACGACCAGCTCGGCCGCGTACCGGGTGAGGCGGCCGCCGCCCCACGCCTGCCGGGTGGCCGACTCGGCGGCCAGACAGAAGCGGCCGATGAGCTGGCTGGTGGCGTCCTTGAGGCGGGCCTGGGCGACGGCGGTGCCGTCGTAGCCGTGCGGCCACCACTCCTGGGCGAGCAGCCGGTCGAGGGCCTCGGCCAGCTCGGCGGGGTCGGTGTCCGCCGGGACGTACCGGCCGACGGCGACCGCGAAGACCGCGTCCCGCTCCGGGTCGGCGTGCAGGCAGTTGGGGTCGATGTGGCCCGCGTGCAGCCCGTCCTCCACGTCGTGGACCGAGTACGCCACGTCGTCCGCCCAGTCCATGACCTGCGCCTCGAAGCAGGTGCGGGTGCCGGGGGCGTCCTTGCGGAGCCACTCGAAGACCGGGCGGTCGTCGTCGTAGACGCCGAACTTCACCGACGCCGGGTCGGTGGGGTGGGCGCCGCGCGGCCAGGGGTACTTGGTGGCCGCGTCGAGGGCGGCCCGGGTGAGGTTGAGGCCGACGGAGCCCTCGGGGGTGAACCGCTTGGGCTCGATGCGGGTGAGCAGCCGCAGCGACTGGGCGTTGCCCTCGAAGCCGCCGCAGTCCCGGGCGAACTCGTTCAGCGCCTGTTCGCCGTTGTGCCCGAACGGCGGGTGGCCGAGGTCGTGGGAGAGGCAGGCGGCCTCCACCAGGTCGGGGTCACAGCCGAGGGCGGCGCCCAGCTCACGGCCGACCTGGGCGCACTCCAGGGAGTGGGTGAGGCGGGTGCGGGGGCTGGCGTCCCACACCTGGCTCTGCTCGCCGGGGGTGACGACCTGCGTCTTGCCGGCGAGGCGGCGCAGCGCCGCGGAGTGCAGCACGCGCGCGCGGTCGCGCTGGAAGGCGGTGCGGCCCGGGCGCTTGTCGGGCTCGGCGGCCCAGCGCTCGACCGCCGACGGGTCGTACCCGGCGGGCGGGAGGTGGTTCGCGGACGGGGCGGTCGTGCCGGTCGTGATGCCTTCCATGACCCGACAGTAGCCCCGGCCGGTGACAACCCGGACACCGGTGGCCGGGTCGGGCCGTCAGGTCAGGCCGTCGGCCGGACCGTCACGTCGGGACGTCACGCCACGCCGTCGGTCGGGCCCGTCACGTCACGCCGTCGGTCAGGCCGTCGCGAGGGCGGCCTGCGCGGCGACGGGGGTGGCCGGCCCGGCGACCGGGGCGGGCGTGCGCAGCGCCTGGTCGTAGCGGTGGAGCAGCAGGCGGGCCATCGCGGGGTGGGTGCCCAGCGGGTCGGAGACGGTGCCGGGCGCCGCGTCCGCGCACTCGGCGGCGAACCGGCCGGGCGCGGTGAAGCATGAGGCGACCGCGACCCGGGTGCGTCCGCGGGCGGCGAGGGCGCGCACCGCCTCGGTCACGGTGGGCGCGGCGGCGGAGGCGTAGGCGGGGACGACGGGCACGCCGAGCCGGGCGGCGAGCAGCGCGGCGA
>MUNG01000158.1 GCA_002154585.1 Streptomyces pseudogriseolus | reverse complement strand
AGGAGTTCCACATCGACGGGCTGCGGGTGGACGCGGTCGCCTCCATGCTCTACCTCGACTACTCGCGTGAGGACGGCGGCTGGGAGCCCAACGCGTACGGCGGCCGGGAGGACCTGGCGGCGATGGCGTTCCTCCAGGAGATGAACGCCACCGTGTACCGGCGCTGCCCGGGCGTGGTGACCATCGCCGAGGAGTCCACGGCGTGGGGCGGGGTGACCCGGCCCACCGACACCGGCGGGCTCGGGTTCGGGCTGAAGTGGAACATGGGCTGGATGCACGACTCGCTGGAGTACGCCGCGCACGAGCCGGTGCACCGCAAGTACCACCACCACGAGATGACCTTCGCGATGGTGTACGCGTACAGCGAGAACTACGTGCTGCCGATCTCGCACGACGAGGTGGTGCACGGCAAGCAGGCACTGGTGTCGAAGATGCCCGGCGACTGGTGGCAGCGGCGGGCGAACGTCCGTGCCTACCTCGGCTTCATGTGGGCCCACCCCGGCAAGCAACTCCTCTTCATGGGGCAGGAGTTCGCGCAGGGCGCGGAGTGGTCCGAGAAGGCCGGGCCCGAGTGGTGGCTGCTGGACGAGGGCTACCACTCGGCGGGCGACCACCGCGGGGTGCAGGACCTGGTGCGCGACCTCAACGCGCACTACCGGAGGCTGCCGTCGCTGTGGCAGCGCGACACCGACCCGTCCGGCTTCCGCTGGGTGGCGGTGGACGCCGCCGACGACAACGTCTTCGCGTTCCTGCGCCACGACGCGGAGGGCCGGCCGCTGCTCGCGGTGTCGAACTTCTCGCCCGTGGTCCGGCACGACTACCGGCTCGCCGTCGGCGACGACGTGGTCGCCTGGGAGGAGATCCTCAACACCGACGCCGCCCGCTACGGCGGTGGCGGCGTCGGGAACCCTGACCCGGTCAAGCCGGAGGACGGGCGCGTCCGGCTCACCCTTCCCCCGCTCGCGACCGTCTGGCTGGCGCCCACGCCGCTGTGAGGCCGCGTCCCGGTGCCCGGCAGCCCCCGGCCGTACGACGACAGGTGTCCCGCGCCCCGCGCGGGGCATGCGGGTCGTACGGCCGAGGGCTGCTCGGCGTCGACGCGGCAGGCAGAAGGGCGAGGCATCAGGTGCGCACCGTGGGAGTGGAGGAGGAACTCCTCCTGGTCGATCCGGAGACAGGCGAACCGCGGGCGATGTCCGCGGCGGTGCTCGCCCGTGCCGAGCGGGAGGACTCCGGGCAGGACGTCTTCGAGAAGGAACTGCACGAGCAGATGGTGGAGTTCGCCACCCATCCGCAGTCGTCCATGGAGCGCCTGCTCGCGGAGATAGCCCGCTGCCGCAAGGAGGCCGCGGGCCACGCCGAGGAGATCGGCTGCACGGTCGCCGCGCTCGCCACCTCGCCGCTGCCGGTCAGCCCGGCGGTCGGCATGAACGAGCGGTACCGGTGGATGGAGGAGCAGTACGGCATCGCCACCCGTGAGCAGCTCGTCCTGGGCTGCCATGTGCACGTGTCGGTGGAGTCCGACGAGGAGGGCGTGGCCGTCCTCGACCGGCTGCGGCCGTGGCTGTCGGTGCTGACCGCGCTGAGCGCGAACTCCCCGTTCTGGCAGGGCAAGGACTCGGGGTACGCCAGCTACCGCAGCCGGGTGTGGCAGCGGTGGCCGTCGGCGGGGCCGACCGAGCTGTTCGGGTCGCCGGAGCGGTACCACCGGCGGGTCGCGGACATGGTGGCGACCGGCGTGATCCTCGACGAGGGGATGATCTACTTCGACGCCCGGCTGTCCCAGCGGTACCCGACGGTGGAGGTACGGGTCTCGGACGTCGCGCTGCACGCGGAGACGGCGGGGCTGGTGGCCACGCTGACGCGGGCGCTGGTGGAGACGGCGGCGCGGGAGTGGCGGGAGGGCCGGGAGCCGCTCGACCCGGGCGTGTCCCTGCTGCGGCTGGCCGCCTGGCAGGCGGCCCGCTCCGGCCTCACCGGCGAGCTGCTGCACCCGGAGACGATGCGGAGGATGCCCGCCGAGGCGGTCGTCCGCGCGCTCCTCGACCACACGGCGGACGCCCTCGCCGACCACGGCGACCTGGACCGCGCCCGCGAGGGCTGCGAGCGGCTGCTGCGCGACGGCAACGGGGCGATGATCCAGCGCGCCCTCCTGGACCGCACGGACAGCCTGCGCGACGTGGTCACGGAGTGCGTCCGGCATACGCAGGCGTGAGCGCCCCGTGAGGGCTACGGGGGCTTCGCCCCCGGACCCCCGTTCGCGCAGTTCCCCGCGCCCCTGTAGGCGCATTCCGCCCAGCGCCCCGAAGGGGCGCGGAACTGCGCGATCAGCCCCCACCCGCCCGCACGGGCCTTGCGCAGGTGCCGGTGGCCGGTGCTGGCGCCTCGTCAGAGGAGCAGGATGATCGCGTAGACCAGGAAGAACGCCGCTATGAAGGCGACCAGGAGCAGGATCGCGGTCAGGGGGCCCTTGGCCCAGCCCTTGGCCGGGTTGTGGGACAGCTCGTAGGGGCCCGCCTCGGGCATGCTGCTCTCCGCGGGCGGGGTCTCGCCCGGGGGGACGCCGCCACCCGCCTCGAGGCCCGTGGTGCGGTCCGGATCGGGATCGGGATTGACGTAGCTCATGGCAGCCGGGTCCCCCGAAAGCGGCCAGTTCATCAGTGCGGACACACTTGACGTGATCCCGGCCCAGGGGTCCCCCGGCTGGACTACATTCATGCACCGCCACCCCCCGTCACCGTAGGGAGCAGTGCATGCGCGACCTCGCTCTCGCTCCGCCGTCCGCCTCGCCCCTGACCTGCGGCCTCGCCGACAGTCTGTTCGCGAGGGCGGCCGAGAGCCCGACCATGCCGGTGCTGGCCCGCCGCACCGTCCCCGGGTCCGCCACCTGGGAGGAGGTCAGCGCCGTCGAGTTCCGCGACGAGGTGGTCGATCTCGCCAAGGGACTGATCGCGTCCGGGACAGCGCCGGGCAACCGCGTCGCGATCATGGCGCGGACGCGTTACGAGTGGACCGTGCTGTGCCACGCGCTGTGGACGGTGGGCGCCGAGGTCGTGCCGATCTACCCCACCTCCTCGCGGGAGCAGGTCGAGTGGATCCTGCGCGACTCCGGCTGTGTGGCCGTGCTGGTCGAGGACGAGCAGAGCGTGATGACCGTGGGCTCGGTGTGCGCGCAGCTGCCCCGGCTGCGGCACGTGTGGCAGCTCGACGCGGGCGCGCTGGACCAGCTGGTCGCGCGCGGCGAGGCCATCCCGGCGGCCACGGTCGACTCGATGCGGCGGATCGTGCTGCCGGACTCCACGGCCGTGGTGGCGTACACCTCCGGCACCTCGGGGCACGCGATGGGCTGTGCCCTCAGCCACCGCGGGCTGGCGTTCATCTGCGACACGCTGCTGGCGGGCTGGGGCCATGTCGCGGCGCCGCCCGGCGAGCAGGGCTCCGTGCTGGCGTTCCTGCCGTTCTCGCACGTGTACGGACTGATGATCCAGAGCCTGTGCATCCGCGGCGGCCTGCTGATGGGGCACGAGCCGGACCTCGGCGCGGACGCGCTGTCGACGTCGCTGCGCTCCTTCCGCCCCACCTATCTGTACGCGGTGCCGTCGCTGCTGGAGAAGATCTACAAGAACTTCCTGCGCGCCTCGCAGCTGTCGGGGCGCGGGGCGCTGTTCGAGCGGGCCGCCGAGACCGCGCGGCACTTCGCGGCGGCGACGGAGCGGCAGCGGCTCGGGCGCGGCTCGGGACCCGGCTTCGACCTGCGGATGCAGCACGCCCTGTACGAGCGGACCGTCTACCGCAGGCTGCGGGCGACGCTCGGCGGCCGGGTGCTGCGGGCCACCTCGGGCGGCTCGCCGCTCTCCCGCGACCTGTCCCTCTTCTACGAGGGCATCGGCATCTACGTGCACGACGGCTACGGCCTCACCGAGACCAGCGGCGGCGTGACGATGCAGCCGTACGGCCGGGAGAAGTCGGGGACCGTCGGGCAGCCGCTGCCGGGCACCGCGGTCAAGGTGGCCGAGGACGGGGAGATCCTGGTGCGCGGCCCTTCGGTGTTCCAGGGGTACCTCGGCGACCCGGCCGCGACGCGGGCGGCCCTGCGGGACGGCTGGCTGGCCACCGGGGACCTGGGCCGGCTGGACGGCGAGGGCTATCTCACGATCACCGGCCGCAAGAAGGACATCATCATCACCAGCAGCGGCAAGAGCGTGGCGCCCGCCGCGCTGGAGCAGCGGCTGCGCATGCACCCGCTCGTCCACCAGGCGGTGGTGGTGGGCGACAACCGGCCGTGCGTGGGCGCCCTGATCACGCTGGACCCGGACTTCCTCGCGGACTGGCGGGCGGCGCTGTCGCTCCAGGGCGACGCCCCGGCCCGCGAGGCGCGTGAGGAGAACGCGCTGCGGGAGGAGATCGGGCGGGCAGTCGCCGCGGCGAACAGCAGCGTGTCCCCTTCGGAGTCGATCCGGGTGTTCCGGGTGCTGCCGGAGCCGTTCGACGTGTCCAACGGGCTGCTGACGCCGTCGATGAAGCTGCGGCGGGACGAGATCGTGCGCCGCTACGCGCTGGAGATCGACGCCATGTACCAGTCCCGCACCCGCCCGGCGCGCCCCCCGGCGCCGGACGACGCCTCGGTGTGGGACGAGGACAACGTGTTCCGCTGATCATGCGCGCGACGGGTGCGGGGTTTGTCACCCCGTACGGTCGGGCAGGCGGGCGCGTAGGCTCCGCCCGCACGGGAACCCACAGATCGGGGAAGGCAACAGCAGCGACGACCGCCCCGGCGCGGGCCGGGGCCTGGAAGGCGACATGGCACCCGAGTCGCGTAGGGACAGGACACTGGCCGGCGAGGAGATCACGAGCCGCATCGCCAGCTTCCCGGGGGAGCTGCACGATGTGACGGACGCACGTCTGGTCGCGGAGGAATTCCTCTTCGACCTGGCCCGCGCGTCGGCGCCGTCGGCGCCGGAGCACTGGGACGACATACTTCTGGTGGTCACGGAACTGGCCGCCAACGCGGTGCAGTACGCCCCCGGGCCGTTCGAGCTGCGGCTGCGCCGCACGTTCGACGGGGTGCACGTCGTGATGCACGACACCAGCGTCACCGAGCCGGCCCCGCGCCCGTTCCATCCGCACAGCGGCGGGGGCGGCATCGGGTGGCATCTGATCCACACGCTCTGCGACCAGGTGAGCGTCGTGACCCACGACGACGGCAAGGACATCCATGTCTTCCTGCCGTGGTGAGGGCGGGGCGGGCGCGCCCCGCCCTCATCCGGCGGGCCCCGCCCTCATCCGGCGGGCCGCTCCTCGCGGGGCAGCTCGCTGTAGTAGTGGCCGACGGCGGTCAGATAGACGCGGTCCATGGTCTCGCTGTCGGTGCGGAAGCGCGGCGCGGCCTTCAGCTCGGCCCTGGTGCAGGACACCGTCAGCTTCCGCTCGGCGGTGTCCACGGAGGTGATCACCCCGACGGGCACCAGGAGGCTGCGGCCGAAGACCCACACGCCGGTGTCCACGACGAGATGCGGCATGCCGTGGTGAACGGCCTGGCGGTCGACGTGGCCGGCGGTGCCGTCGCGCGCGACGACGGTGAACCCCGTGAGGTCCGCCCCGCGGACGTGCTCCAGGGCCGGCGTGTACGACCAGATGCTGTCGGTGGGCACTGCTTCCGGCCTCCCCGTAGAACGACTGCTCCCCATCAACTGCTCCCCCTGCCTTGCCGGGGGGCCGGACTTGCCCCCTCCACCCGAGCAGATACCCCTCGGACGGGCACACATTCGAACGGCGGCCGTCGAAAGCGGCCAACCTGGCGGCGGCGCGGTGAAACCGCATCAGGTACCCCGCATGCGCCGGAACATGCCTGCCGGGAACAGTGATTCTCCACCGGTCCCGAAAGCCACGGTCTGCTTTGTCGCGCACCCGCTAGGTGCGTTAGATTGCGGCGTATTTCTCGCCGCGCGCCTCCGCCTGATCTGCGGAAATGCGCTTTGAATGGGGCCGGAACGAGGGTGCGCATGACCAGCAGAAGCACCGAGGGGACCGACACGGTGCCGGGGGACAAGGAGCTGAGGCAGCTCCTCGCGGGGCTGACGGCCGTACGGGACGGGGACTTCGGCACCCGGCTGCCCGGTGACGCCGACGGGCTCATGGGGGACATCGCCAAGGTCTTCAACGGGATGGTGGACCAGCTGTCGCTGTTCACCTCCGAGGTGACGCGTGTCGCCCGCGAGGTGGGCACGGAGGGGACGCTGGGCGGTCAGGCGCAGGTGCCGGGGGTCTCGGGCACCTGGGCGGACCTCACCGACTCCGTGAACGCCATGGCGGGCAACCTCACGGCGCAGGTCCGCAACGTCGCCCAGGTGACGACGGCGGTGGCGAAGGGCGACCTGTCGCAGAAGATCACCGTCGACGCCCGCGGCGAGATCCTCGAACTCAAGAACACCATCAACACGATGGTCGACCAGCTCTCCGCCTTCGCCGACGAGGTCACCCGCGTCGCCCGCGAGGTCGGCACCGAAGGACGCCTCGGCGGACAGGCGGACGTGCAGGGGGTCAAGGGCACCTGGCGCGACCTGACCGACTCGGTGAACTTCATGGCCGGCAACCTCACCGGCCAGGTGCGCAACATCGCGCTGGTGGCGACGGCGGTGGCGAAGGGCGACCTGTCGCAGAAGATCACCGTCGACGCCCGCGGCGAGATCCTCGAACTCAAGAACACCATCAACACGATGGTCGACCAGCTCTCCGCCTTCGCCGACGAGGTCACCCGCGTCGCCCGCGAGGTCGGCACCGAGGGCCGCCTCGGCGGACAGGCCCAGGTGCGGGGGGTGTCGGGCACCTGGAAGGACCTCACCGACAACGTCAACGTGATGGCGTCCAACCTGACCGGGCAGGTGCGCTCCATCGCCCAGGTCGCCTCCGCGGTGGGCCGGGGCGACCTGTCGCAGCGGATCCGGGTGGAGGCGGCCGGCGAGGTCGCGGCGCTCGCGGACGTCATCAACACGATGGTGGACACGCTGTCCGCGTTCGCCGACGAGGTCACCCGCGTCGCGCGCGAGGTCGGCACCGAGGGCCGGCTCGGCGGGCAGGCGCACGTGCCCGGTGTGGCCGGCACCTGGAAGGACCTCACCGACAACGTCAACTCCATGGCCAACAACCTCACCGGCCAGGTGCGCAACATCGCGCTGGTGACGACCGCCGTGGCCCTGGGCGACCTGTCGAAGAAGATCGACGTCGACGCGCGCGGGGAGATCCTTGAGCTGAAGACGACCATCAACACGATGGTCGACCAGCTCTCCGCGTTCGCCCAGGAGGTCACCCGCGTCGCCCGCGAGGTCGGCACCGAGGGCCGGCTCGGCGGGCAGGCGGAGGTCGAGGGCGTCTCCGGCACCTGGAAGCGGCTCACCGAGAACGTCAACGAGCTGGCCGGGAACCTCACCCGGCAGGTCCGCGCGATCGCCGAGGTGACCAGCGCGGTCGCCGAGGGCGACCTGACCCGTTCGGTGAACGTGGAGGCGTCCGGCGAGGTCGCCGAGCTCAAGGACAACATCAACGCGATGGTGGAGTCCCTGCGCGAGACCACCCGGGCCAACCAGGAGCAGGACTGGCTCAAGACCAACCTGGCCCGGGTGTCCGGGCTGATGCAGGGTCACCGCGACCTGCCCGTGGTCGCCGAGCTGATCATGGACGAGCTGGTCCCGCTGGTGTCCGCCCAGTACGGCGCCTTCTACCTCGCCGACGACGGCGAGGACGGCCCCGAGCTGCGTCTCGTCGGCTCCTACGGCTACCCCGACGACGACGAGCGGCCGACGCGCATCCCCTTCGGCAAGACGCTCGTCGGGCAGGCCGCGCGCAGCCGGCGCACCATCCTCGTGGACCAGCTGCCGCCCGACTACGTGACCATCTCCTCCGGACTCGGCCAGGTGGTGCCGACCGCCCTGGTGCTGCTGCCGATCGTGGTCGAGGGCCAGGTGCTCGGCGTGATCGAGCTGGCGTCGGTGACGCCGTTCACCCAGATCCACCAGGACTTCCTGGCGCAGCTGATGGAGACCATCGGCGTCAACGTCAACACCATCGTGGCGAACGCCCGCACCGACGAGCTGCTGGTGGAGTCGCAGCGGCTCACCGCCGAACTCCAGGAGCGGTCCGCGGAGTTGCAGACCCAGCAGGAGGAACTCCAGCGGTCCAACGCCGAGCTGGAGGACAAGGCGGCGCTGCTGGCCGCGCAGAACCGGGACATCGAGGCGAAGAACCTCCAGATCGAGCAGGCCCGGCAGGAACTCGAGGCGCGGGCGCAGCAGTTGTCGCTCGCCTCGAAGTACAAGTCGGAGTTCCTGGCGAACATGAGCCACGAGCTGCGCACCCCGCTGAACAGCCTGCTGATCCTGGCCCAGCTGCTCGCCCAGAACCCCTCGCGCAACCTCTCCCCCAAGCAGGTGGAGTACGCGCAGATCATCCACTCGGCGGGCTCGGACCTGCTCCAGCTGATCAACGACATCCTCGACCTGTCGAAGGTCGAGGCGGGGAAGATGGACGTCAGCCCCGAACGGGTGGAGCTGCGCCGCCTCGTCGAGTACGTCGAGGTCACCTTCCGGCCGATGACCATGCAGAAGAGCCTGGACTTCACGGTCACCACCTCGCCGGGCGCGCCCGCGGACCTGCTCACCGACGACTCGCGGCTGCGCCAGGTGCTGCGCAACCTGCTGTCCAACGCGGTGAAGTTCACCGAGCGGGGCCAGGTGGAGCTGCGGATCGAGCCGGCCCCGGACGACGAGGTGCCCGCGGAGGTGCTGCGGGGCGGTCCCGTGGTCGCGTTCCGGGTGCGGGACACCGGTGTGGGCATCCAGGAACAGCACCTGGAATCCATCTTCGGCGCCTTCCAGCAGGCCGACGGCACCACCAGCCGCAAGTACGGCGGTACCGGCCTGGGTCTGTCCATCACCCGGGAGATCGCGCACCTGCTGGGCGGCGCGGTCACCGTGGACAGCGTCGCGGGCCAGGGCTCGACGTTCACGCTGTTCCTGCCGGTGGCCCGGCCCGACTTCGAGCAGCAGTTGCGGCCCGCGCCGGCCGTGGAGAGCGAGCCGGCCGGGGAGGAGCTGCCGGAGGCCGCGTCCCCCCGGACGCCCGCGATCGAGGCGGCGCCCGCCCAGCCGGGGCGGCGTCCGCGCCGGCTGCTGGTGGTGGAGGAGCGGCCCCGGGGGCTGCTCACCCTGGTCGCGGAGAGCGTGGTGCAGGACGTCGCGCACACGGGCGGCGGTTCCCGTCCGTCGGTCGACATCATCACCGCCGTCGGCGCGCAGGAGGCGGCCGGCGCGCTGGCCGCCGACCCCTGCCACTGCGTGGTGCTGGAGCTGGGCATGGCGGAGGCGGAGGTGGCCCGGTTCCTGGAGGCGCTGCGCGGGGACTCCGCCTTGGCGAGCGTGCCCGTGCTGGTGCACAGCGGGCACCGCGCCGACGCCGAGGTGGAGGCGAGCCTGCGCGACCGCGCCTCGGGCACGGCGCTGGAGTTCCTGTCCAGCCTGGACGAGCTGCGGGAGCGGATCGCGCTGCACCTGTCGGCGGAGGAGCCCGGCGACGTGCTGTCGCTGGTGCGCCCGGACGAGGGGCAGCGGTCCACCCCGGAGGCCGTGGTGGACGGCTCGTTCGCGGGCCGGACCGTGCTGGTCGTCGACGACGACGCGCGCAACCTCTTCGCGCTCAGCGGCATCCTGGAGCTGCACGGCTTCCGGGTGCTGCACGCCGAGGACGGCCGCAAGGGCATCCAGAGACTGGTGGACAACCCGGAGGTGGCACTGGTCCTGATGGACGTGATGATGCCCGAACTGGACGGGTACGCCGCCACGGCCGAGATCCGGTCGATGCCGCAGTACGCGGACCTGCCGATCATCGCGGTGACCGCGAAGGCGATGCCCGGGGACCGGGAGAAGAGCCTCGCGTCGGGCGCCAGCGACTACGTCACCAAGCCGGTCGACAGCCATGAGCTGATCGCCTGCGTGCGCCGCTGGCTGCCGGCATGAGCGTCCAGGAGCACCCGGGCGAGCGCGCGCCCGAGGAGAGGGAGCTGGAGCTGCGGCCGGCCGCGGCGGGTCCGGCCGGGGTGGCCTCCGACTCGCCCGTGGGCCGGCTGGCGGCGACGGTGGACCGGCTGAGCCGTGAGGTGCGCGCCGCGCAGGCGGAGGCCGAGGGGCGGGCGCTGATCGAGCTGGCCAAGGGCATCCTGGTGGAGCGCCTCGGCTGCGGTCCGGCGCAGGCGGCGCGGCAGCTCGCCGAGCTGACCGAGCAGGCCGGGACGACCCAGCTGGAGTTCGCCGTCGAGGTGATCAACCAGGCCGCCCGGGACCGGATGTCCGAGGTGACGCACGCCTTCCTGACCGCCACCCGGGCGGCCGGCGAGGCGGAGGGCGACCCGGCGGCCGTACGGCTGCGGGCGGCTGAGAGCGGGGCGCTCGCCGCCGACGACACCCAGGCGGTGGCCGAGTCGCTGCTGGAGCAGGCGCTGCGCCCGCTGGGCGCGGTGGCCGTGGCGATCTGGGCGGCGGGCGCCGACGGGTCGCTGACCCTGGCCGGCAGCGCCGGCTTCTCCCCCGCCGAGGCGGCGCGCTGGTACTACGTGCCGCCGGACGTGGCGACGGTCGCGCGGTGCGGTCTGGCCGAGCGCGAGGGACTGTGGATCGAGTCGCTGGCCGAGCGGGGGCTGCCCAGTGTGGGCCGGCACCATCACCCGGACGGCGGCCGGGCGGCCGTGCCCGCCGGCACCGGCGGGCGGGTGTACGGCATGCTGGAGATCGTCTGGCCCGTGCCGCTGCCCCCGCAGCCGCCGCAGATCGTGCGGCAGGTGGAGGCCCTGGCGGAGCTGTGCGCGCACACCCTGGAGACGTACACGGCGCCCGACGGCCCCGCCGGGCCGCCGCGGGTGCTGCCGGACGCGGCCGAGCTGATGGACCTGGCCGACGGGCTGTACGACCCTGCCCTGGTGCTCGTGCCGCACCTGGACGCGTCCGGGAACCTGCTCGACTTCCGCATCCAGCACGTCAACAGCCGCTTCCTGGACCCGGCGGGCCGGCCGCGCGGCATGGTCAGCGGGGCCCTGCTCCTGGAGGCGTACCCGATGGCCGCCGGGCAGAGCGAGCTGTTCCAGCGGATCGAGCGGGTGTACGCCACGGGTGAGCCGTTCCGCGCCCGGCGCATGCATCTGACCGCGCTGGTGGACCAGGTGCCGCTGTCGGCGGTCGCGGACATCAGCGTCAGCCGGCACGGCGCGGGGATCCTGTTCATCTGGCGGATCGAGGACGAGACGGCGCGGCTGGCGAGCCTGCTGCAACACGCCCAGCGGCTCGGCCGGATCGGCGGGTTCGAGGAGAACCTGCTGACCGGTGAGATCACCTGGAACGACCAGCTGTTCGACCTGTACGGGCGTCCGGAGACCAGTCCCCCGGTGCCGCTGGAGGACCTCCCGGCGCACGCGCACCCGGACGACGCGGTCGCCATCGGCCGTTTCCTGCGCACGCTGCTGCACCACCGGCGCCCGGCCTCCGCCGCGTTCCGGCTGCAGCGGCCCGACGGGGTGACCCGGCACATCCGGGTGGTCGCCGAGCCGGTGCTGGACACCGACGGGCGGCTGCTCACCGTGCGGGGCGCCTACCAGGACATCTCGGCGCAGCACTGGACCGAGGTGGCGCTGGCGGCGACCCGCGACCAGCTCGCGCACACCGAGCAGCAGGCCAGCGAGCGGGACCGGCTGGCGCTTCAGCTCCAGCGGGCGATCATGCCGCCCGCGCAGGGCCCGCTGCAGATGCCCGGCCTGGACGTGGCCGTGCGCTACCGGCCCGCCGAGGCGGAGCAGCTGGTCGGCGGCGACTGGTACGACGCGGTGGTGCTGCCGTCCCGTCTGGTGCTGCTGTGCGTGGGCGACGTCGCCGGTCACGGCATCGAGGCGGCGACCAGCATGGTCGTGCTGCGCAACGCGCTGCGCGGGCTCGCCGTCACCGGCGCGGGGCCGGGGCAGCTGCTGTCGTGGCTGAACATGGTGACGCACCATCTGACCGGCGGGGTCACGGCGACCGCCGTGTGCGGTCTGTACGACCCGGACACCCGCACCCTGCGGTGGGCGCGGGCGGGCCATCTGCCGCCGGTGCTGGTGCGCGGCTCCGACGCGGCTCCGCTGCCCCCGGTGCGCGGTCTGCTGCTGGGCGCCGTCCCCGAGGCGCGCTACGAGGAGGGGGAGGTGCAGCTCGCCGCGGAGGACAACCTGCTGATGTACACGGACGGACTGATCGAGCGCCGGGACCGCTCGGTGGAGGAGTCGCTGACGCATCTGCTCACCACCGCGGCGACGGTGCCGGGCACGCTCGACCAGCGGCTCGACCGGCTGCTCACGTACAGCAGGTCGGACACCGACGACGACACGTGCATCGTGGGCATCAGGGTGGGATAGGTCACCCGGACGGCCGATCGTGCGGACGCAGGCATGAGAAGGCGATTGGGGGGTACGCGCGGCTGCGCGACACAGGACTTGATCACCTTGTTGGAGGTACTCGTGCCCATTGCCCAGGACCCGTTGTCCGTCGAGGTGACACTTCCTCGTGAGGACGTGGCCCTCGTCACCGTCGAGGGCTACTTGGACGTCGACACGGCGACCGAGTTCCAGCACCACCTGGCGAACCAGCTGCACCACGGGCGCCGGCACTTCCTGCTGGACCTGTCGGCGGTCCCGTTCATGGACTCCTCCGGCATGAACATCATCCTGCGCGTCTACCAGGAGGCGCGGGAGCTGCCGGGGAGCGTGCACATCATCTCCCCCACCCCCGCGGTGCGCCGGATCCTCGATCTGACGGGCGTCAGCATCACCGTGCCCGTGTCGGAGAGCGTCGACGAGGCGCTGGAGCGCGTCGACCGGCCCCAGGCGGCCCCGGACGGGCCCGAGGCCTGAGCGGAACCGCCCCGCCCGGCCCCGTCCTGGGTCGGGCGCTTTGTGACGACCAGGAGGAGAGCAGACAGGTGCCGGAGCACGAAGCGGACGCCACCCACCTCAGCCCCGCCCGGGAGGTCGGGGACTTCCTGCGGCGGCGACGGGAGCAGATCGCCCAGCGCTGGGCCGACGAGCCCCTGTTCCGTACGGTGTTCACCGTCTCGCGCGACGAGGCCGTGGACGCGGGCCGGACGATCGTGGACGCGCTGGCCCAGGTGGCCGACGCGCAGCGGATAGAGGACCCGGACGCCGCGGGGTTCACCGGGGTGAGGGAGCAGCTGGCCCGGATGGGCGCGGCCCGCTCCCGCGCGGGACTGTCCACCACCCAGGTCTCCAGCGAGCTGGCCGCGCTGCTGCCGCCGGTGGAGAACCTCCTGGTGGCCGATCTGCAGCAGGAGGACCCCGAGCGGCGGCGGGAGTGCGCGACCGCGCTGAGCGTGCTGATGGGCACGCTGCGGCTGGTCACCATGCAGACCGCGCTGAGCGAGAACCAGGCCCTGATCGACCGGCAGCGGCTCCAGCTCCTCGAGGTGGCGACACCGGTGATCAAGCTCTGGGACGGGATCGTGGCGGTCCCGCTGATCGGGACGCTGGACAGCGCCCGCAGCCAGGTGGTGATGGAGACGCTGCTGAACGCGGTGGTCGACCAGCACGCCCGGTTCGCGATCCTCGACATCACCGGAGTGCCAACGGTCGACTCGCTGGTCGCGCAGCACTTGATGAAGACGGTCGCCGCCGCCCGGCTGATGGGCGCCGAGTGCGTCGTCTCCGGCATCCGTCCGGCGATCGCGCAGACCATCGTCCACCTCGGCCTCGACCTCGGCACGGTCAAGACCCGCGCGAGCCTCGCCGACGCGCTCGGGTACTGCCTGCACGAGCTGGGCGCGGACATCGTGACGGCCCCGGCCGAGGGCGCGGTCCGGCGGTGAGCGAGCACTTCGCCCGCCCGGCCGCGGGCCATGTGCCGGTGCTGCGGCTCGGGGACGTGCTGCTGGTCACCCTCCAGGGGGACCTGCACGACGGCATGGCGTCCCAGCTCCAGCAGGACCTGGCCGAGACGATCGCCGCGAGCCGGGTCACCGGGGTGGTGATCGACATCTCCGGGGTGGAGATCGTCGACTCCTTCCTGGGCCGGGTGCTGGCCGAGACCGCGGCGCAGACCGAGCTGCTGGCCGCGCGGACCGTGGTGGCGGGCATGCGGCCGGCGGTCGCCATCACGCTGGTGGAGCTGGGCCTGACGTTCCCGGAGCTGCGGACGGCGCTGAACACCGAGGCGGCGCTGGAACTGCTGGCGCAGCCGATCGTTCCGCGCCGGCCCGGCGGCGAGGGGAGACCGTGATGGACATGGCCGCGGACGTCGACGCGCGGCTGCCCATCCGGTCGGACCTGGACCTCGCGTGGGTGCGGCAGCACGTGCGGCAGGCCGCGACCCGGGTCGGCTTCGGTCTGGTGGACCAGACGAAGCTGGTGACGGCCGCGAGCGAGCTGGCCCGCAACACGCTGGTGCACGGCGGGGGCGGCGTGCTGGAGACGACACGCGTCACCGCCGCCGACGGCACGGCCGGGCTGCGGCTGACCTTTTCCGACCAGGGCCCCGGGATCCCGGATCTGGAGCGGGCCCTCAGCGACGGCTACACCTCCGGTGACGGACTGGGCATGGGGCTGGGCGGGTCGCGGCGTCTGGTGCACGACTTCGAGGTGGACAGCACCCCGGGGTCGGGCACCGTCGTACGGGTCACCTCCTGGGTGTCCCGCCCGGTCGGGCCGCGCGGGGGCCGGTGATGCCGCGCGTGTGGCACGTGCCGGTGCACGACGCGACCCGGGTGCGCGACGTGCGGGTGGCGGCGGAGGACGCCGCGGCCCGGGCCTGTCTTGACGAGCAGCGCCGGGCGGCGTGCGCGCTGGTGGCCACCGAGCTGGCGACCAACCTGCTCCGGCACGCGACGGCGGGCGAGGTGGTCGTCGACGTCGTCGATCCCGCCGTGCTGCCCGAAGGGCGGCCGGCGCGGGCCGTGCAGATCACCGCCCTGGACCACGGGCCCGGCATCGCCGACGTGGCCGGCGCGTTCGAGGACGGCTTCAGCACCGGCGGTTCGCTCGGGGCGGGGCTGGGGACGTGCCGGCGGATCGCCGACGCGTTCGGCCTGCACAGCGTGCCCGGCCGCGGCACCGTCGCGGTGGCCCGGATCGGGCCCGTCACGGCCGCTCCGGTCCCCGAGGAGGGCCCGGTGCGGTCGCCCGGTGTGCACGCGGGCGGCGTCAACGTGCCGTTCGCGGGCGGGGAGGTGTCCGGGGACGCCTGGTCGTGGGTGCGGTCCGGCGACCGGGTGACGCTGCTGCTGGCGGACGGTCTCGGTCACGGCGCCGAGGCAGCCCGCGCCTCCGACGCCGCCGTCGAGGAGCTGCGCCACTGCGCCCGGCTGCCGCCCGCCGAGCTGCTCCAGCGGCTGCACACCGCGCTGTCCGGGACCCGCGGGGCGGCGGTCGCCGCGGCCCAGCTCGACACCTGGACCGGGCGGCTGCGCTTCGCGGGCATCGGCAACGTGACCGCGCGGCTGCGGGACGGCGGGCGCTGGCGGACGCTGCTGTCCCGGCCCGGGATCGTCGGCGCACACCGGCCCCGCACGGTCCGCGAGGACGAGACGGTGTGGACCGGGGAGAGCCTGCTGATTCTGCACACGGACGGGCTGTCGTCCCGCTGGACGCCGCCCGCGGACACCGGCGTGCCCCCGGCCGACCCGGCCGTGACGGCCGCCGTGGCGGTCCGTGACGCGGGCAGCGCGGCGCGCCCCGTGCGGGACGACACCGCCGTGGCCGTGCTCGCCAACGTCCCGGAGGCTTCCCCATGACGCGCGCCTGGCGCATCACGACCGTCACCGACGCGGCCCGCGCCCGGATCGCCGTGGCGCGGCTCGCCGCCGCGTGCGGTGTGCCCACGGTGGCCCGGACCCGGCTGGCCACCGCCCTGAGCGGGCAGCTGCGGCAGTGCCTCACCAAGGGCGGCACGTGGCTGCTCACCCTGGAAGGCAGCGAGGACGGCGAAGGCGCGCACGGCGGGCCCGGCGAGCTGCACGTCGTGGTCGTGCCGGCCCCGGACGGCGCCGCCGGGGAGAGCACCCCGTGGACGACGGCCGTGCCCTGCCCCGAGCCGGGCCGGCTGTCCGGCCCGTGTCCGGTGCCGGAGGACGCGGCCGCGCTGTCCGAGGGGCTGCTCGGCGCCGACGAGGACACCTCGGTGGTGCTGGACGAGCTGGCCGAGCAGGAGGGTCTGGTCGCCTTCCACCGGGAGGAGCTGCACCAGACCAACCAGGGCGTCCTGGCGCTGCACGCCGAGCTGGACGCGGCGGGCAGGGCGCAGCGGGAGGCGTTCGCGGCGGAGCGCCGGGCACGCACCGAGGCGGAGAACGCGCGGCGGCGGCTGACGTTCCTCGCGGACGCCAGCGCGGCGCTGACCGCCTCGCTGAACCACGACGAGATCCTGCGCCGGCTGCCGGAGCTGCTGGTGCCGCGGTACGCCGACGGTGTCGACGTCTGGCTGTTCGACCCCGAGGACGGCCGGCCGCTGCCCGCCGCGCACCCGGGCGCGGCGGTGCAGGCGGCGCGCACCGGGCGCCCGCAGTACGCCGCCGACCATCCCGGCAACCTGCCCGGCGTGGAGGACCGGCCGCCATCGGCGCTGGCCCCTGACCGGCCGCTGCTGTGTGTGCCGCTGCTGACGCCGCGCCGGGCGCCGCTGGGCGTGCTGACGCTGTCGCCGCAGGGCGAGCGGTGGGATCCGGACGACGCGGTGATGCTGATCGAGCTCGCCCGGCGGGCCGGGATCGCCCTGGACAACGCCCGCCGCTTCGAGCACAACCGGGACATCGCGGAGACGCTGCAGCGCGCCCTGCTGACGGAGCTGCCGTCCGCCCCGGGCGTGGGGCTGGCCGCGCGCTATCTGCCGGCCACGCACGGGCTGAACATCGGCGGCGACTGGTACGACGCGTTCCTTCAGCGGGACGGCAGCCTGGTCACCGTCATCGGCGACGTGACCGGGCACGGGCTGCACGCCGCGGTGATGATGAGCCAGCTGCGCACCGCGCTGCGCGCCTACGCCGTGGACGGTGACAGCCCCGGGCGGCTGCTGACCCGGCTGCACGGCTATCTGCGCCATCTCCAGCCGGACCTGTTCGCGACGGCCGTCATCGCCCGTTTCCACCCGGACGACCGCACCCTCACCTGGGCCGCGGCGGGCCATCCGCCGCCGGTGCTGAGGCTGCCGGACGGCGGGATCCGCACGCTGGACGCCAAGCCGGGCGCGATGCTGGGCATCCCGCTGAGCCAGGACATCGCCGACCACACCGAGCGGCTGGCGCCCGGCTCGACGCTGGCCCTCTACACCGACGGCCTGGTGGAGCGGCGCTCCCGGGGCATCGACCCGGGCATCGAGCGCCTCGGCACGGCGCTCGCCTCGTTCGACCGGGCGGAGCTGGACGCGGACCTCGAGGACGCGGCGGACCGGGTCCTCCAGCCCCTGCTGAGCGACTCCGAGCGCGACGACGACGTGTGCCTGCTGCTCTGTCACCTGCGCGGCTGAGTCCCCCGGCGGGGCCGGTGCGGTCCCCCGCGCCGACGATTCCCGGTGCGGTCCCGGGCCGGGGCGGGCATCGTGGAGCTGAACACGGGCACGCGTCTTAGGCATCGACGTTCGAGGCGGACCGCCTGAAGCCGCACGAAGGGATGGACACCGTGACACGACCCAGGATCCTCGTGGTGGGCGCCGGATTCGCCGGTGTGGAGTGCGTGCGGCGGCTGGAGCGCAGGCTCACTCCGGGCGAGGCGGAGCTGATGCTGGTGACGCCGATGTCCTACCAGCTGTATCTGCCGCTGCTCCCCCAGGTCGCCTCCGGGGTGCTCACCCCCCAGTCGATCGCGATCTCCCTGCGCCGCAGCGAGAAGTACCGCACCCGGATCATCCCGGGCGGCGCGATCGGCGTGGACCTGCGGGCCAAGGTGTGCGTCATCCGGACCGTCGCCGGGGAGATCGTCGACGAGCCGTACGACTACATCGTGCTGGCGCCCGGCAGCGTCACCCGCACCTTCGACATCCCGGGCCTGACCGACCACGCCTTCGGGCTGAAGTCGCTGGCGGAGGCCGCCTACCTGCGCGACCACGTGATCTCCCAGCTGGACCTGGCCGACGCCTGCACCGACCCGGCGGAGCGCGCCTCGCGGCTCCAGTTCGTGGTGGTCGGCGGCGGCTACGCGGGCACCGAGACCGCGGCCTGCCTCCAGCGGCTGACGCACGCCGCCGTCAAGCGCTACCCGCGGCTGGACCCGGGCCTGATCAAGTGGCATCTGATCGACATCGCGCCGAAGCTCATGCCCGAGCTGGGCGAGAAGCTGGGCCGCAGCGCGCACGAGATCCTCACCCGGCGCGGCATCGAGATCTCGCTGGGCGTGTCCATCGCCAAGGCCGGCGCCGAGGAGGTCACCTTCACCGACGGCCGGGTGGTGCCCACGCGCACACTCATCTGGACCGCCGGGGTGGTGGCCAGCCCGCTCATCGGCACGCTCGACGCGGAGACCGTACGCGGCCGGCTCGCGGTGAACGCGGACATGCGGCTGCCGGGCCACGACGGGGTGTTCGCGCTCGGCGACTCGGCCGCGGTGCCGGACCTGGCCAAGGGCGACGACGCGGTGTGCCCGCCGACCGCGCAGCACGCGCTGCGGCAGGGCCGGCACGTGGCGGAGAACGTCATCGCCGCCCTGCGGGGCCGGCCGACCCGCCCGTACGTGCACCACGACCTGGGGCTCGTGGTGGACCTCGGCGGCACCGACGCGGTGTCCAAGCCGCTCGGCTACGAACTGCACGGCCTGCCCGCCCAGGCGGTGGCCCGCGGCTACCACTGGTCCGCGCTGCGCACCGGTGTGGCCAAGACCCGCGTGATGACCAACTGGCTGCTGAACGCGGTGGCCGGCGACGACTTCGTGCGCACCGGCTTCCAGGCGCACCGGCCGGGCAACCTGCGCGACTTCGAGTACCTGGACGCCTATCTGACACCGGAGCAGGTGCGGGCGCACGTCGCGGAAGCGGGCCGGGCGGCTCGGTGACCCGGCGCACGGGGGCCGGGACGGCGGACGGAGCGGTGACGACGGGGGAGCGTGCGCGGGCGTGAAGGCGGCGGGACGCCGGCCGGGCACACGGCTGCGCGACCATCTGGCGGCGTCCGACCCCGGGCTGCTGCGGCTGACGGCGGGACTGCGCACGGTGGGGGCCATCGCGCTGACCCTGGCCGTGCTCGCCCCGGCCGGGGCGGACGTCAACCATCTGGTGGCGGGCGCGATGACGTCGATGGCCGCCACCTTCGCCATCCGGGAGCGGCGGCGCGGGGCGCAGGCGGTCACGCTGGCGCTGGGGCTGCCGGTGGCGCTGGCGTCGGTGTCGCTGGGCGCGCTGCTGAGCGAACGGGTGGTGCTGGGCGACGTCTTCTCGATCGCGCTGATCTTCTCCGCGGTGTACGGCCGCCGGTTCGGCGACCGCGGGACGACGCTGGGCCTGATCGGCTTCCAGCTGTACTTCGTGTCCCTGTTCGTGGGCGCGACGCCCGGGCAGCTGCCGGCGCTGTGGGTGGTCCTGTCGGTCGGGTTCGCGTGCAGCGCGCTGGTGCGGTTCGCCGTCGTGCCGGTGACGCCGGCCGGGCTGATGGCGCGGCTGCGGCAGGCATTCCGGGTGCGGCTGGCGCGGCTGGTGTCCGCGCACATCGCGCTGCTGGACGCGGGGCCCGACGAGGCCGACAAGGCGCTGGAGGACGTACGCGAGCGCACGGCCCGGCTGCACGAGACGGCGCTGATGATCCAGAGCCGGCTGGAGGAGGGGACCCCGGACGAGTCGGCCGCGCGGCTGGTGCAGCGGCGGGTCGCCGACGCGGAGATCGCCGCCGAGCGGCTCGGACTGCTGCTGCTGTCCGCGCGCAGCGCGCAGCGGGCGGACACCCTGACCCTGCATCTGCCGGGCGCGCCCGCCCCGGAGGTGGGGCGGCTGCCCGGTCCCGAGGAGGCGGCCGTGCTGCTCCGCCGCGATCTGCGGGCGCTGCGCGCGCTGGTGCTGCGGACCGGGACGGCGGGTGCGGGCGTGGCCCAGATGCGCAACCGGCTGCTCGGCTACCGCGACGAGGAGAACCTGCCGGCCGCCTCCGCGCCGGTACGGGACGTGTTCCGGGGCATCGGCGAGGCGGCCCGCGCGGTCATGGGGCTGCGGATCGCCCTGGACGGCCCGCAGGACGAGTCGGACGACAGTCCCGCGACGGCCAGGTCCCGGGAGGAGCTGGACGCCGAGGACGCCGCGATCGACGCCGAGGAGACGGAGGACGCCGAGGAGACCAAGGGCTTGCAGCGGCCCACCACGCGAGCCGCCGTGCAGGTGTCGGTCGGCTCGACGCTGGCCATCGTCGGCGGTGAGCTGCTGTCCACGGACCGCTGGTACTGGGCGGTGCTGACCTGCTGGATCGTCTTCATCAACACCGCGTCCACCGGGGAGATCCTGGTCAAGGGCTACCGGCGGCTGCTGGGCACGGTGTTCGGCGTGGTCGCCGGGATCCTGCTGGCCGGGCTGGTCGGCGGGCACACGCTGCTGGCGTTCGCGCTGGT
The DNA here is from genome assembly GCA_002154585.1 of Streptomyces pseudogriseolus. Classification (GTDB taxonomy): domain Bacteria; phylum Actinomycetota; class Actinomycetes; order Streptomycetales; family Streptomycetaceae; genus Streptomyces; species Streptomyces pseudogriseolus. Next base: position 17,812 of record MUNG01000158.1, on the reverse strand, counting down.
TCTGGTGCTCATCTTCGCCATGTTCTACACGGCGCCGCTGTCGTACACGCTGATGTCGTTCTTCGTCACGGCGATGCTGGGGCTGCTGTACACCCTGCTGCACACCTACAGCTGGGAGGTGCTGGTGCTGCGGGTGGAGGAGACGGCGCTGGGCGCGGTGTGCGGGGTGGCCGCGGCGGCGCTGGTGCTGCCGGTGCGGACGGACCGGCGCACCAACGACCTGCTGGTGACCGTCCTGGAGCGGCTGTCGGACGTCACGGACGCGGCCGTGGCGCAGCTCAGCGGAGGACCCGCGGACGAGCTGTTGGACAAGGCGCGGGAGCTGGACCAGGCGCTGGGTGACCTGCGCTCGGCCACGAAGCCGCTGACGCACCCGGTCACCCCGTTGCGCGCGCGGCGCACCACCGCGCGGTACGTGGTGGCCCTCCTGGAGACCTGCGCGTACCACGCGCGCTCGCTGGCGGCGACGGCGGAGCTGCTGCCGACCCACCCGTCGATCGCGGCGGACCCCCGGCTGCGGGGCGCGGCGGGCCGCACGGTACGCAACATCCGCACGATCGCCGCCCGCGTCGCCGACGACGAGGTCACGGACCCCGTGGACACGGGCCCGAGCATCGCGTCCCTCCTGGCCGACGACGACGCGTCACGCTACGGCCGCATCACCGGCCGCGTCCTGCGCCATCTGGAGCGCCTGGACGAGGCGGTGGTGGGGTTGGCGCGGCCGCTGGACGTCCCGGTGAAGGCACCCGAGCCCTGAGGATCGCGCCTATGAGCTCAGGACCTGCCGTAGCGGGGCGGGTGCGGCCGCGTGGGGGTTGTTCGCGCAGTTCCCCGCGCCCCTCGGCGGCCGGCGTACGCGCGCCGAGGCCCCGGTCCGTGGATCCGGGGCCCCGGCGGTGAGGGGGAGGGGCGTGGCTCAGAAGTCGGTGGGGAGGCCGCTGGCCTCCGCGATTCCCCGCAGCTCCTCGTTCTGGCGCTGGCGGTCGCGGATGATGCCGGCGATCTCTCCCAGCCGGGAGGGATCCGCGGCGGTCTCCGCGTCGGTGACCACCCGCACCGGGCCGGTGTCGTCGACGTCGAGCTCGACCACCTCGTTGTCCAGGCGGCCGGTGACCGCCGTGGCGATGACCAGGGCGGCCTCGTCGCGGACCTCCTGGGGCAGTTCCTCGTCCCCGCCGTCCAGTGCCAGGTCGAGGCCCGACAGGCGGTGCTCGTCGATGGCCTCGAGGACCGGCTCCACCAGACGGAGCAGAAGCCGGTAGTCCTCGGTGTCCATCCGCACCCGCAGCAGGTCGAGATAGACGTCCACGGGGCGGTCCTCCGGGCCGAACTCGGATTCGCTCATGAGCCTCGGGTTCCCTTCCTGCGTCGGGTCACACGGCGGCCGGTGCGGCCGCGGCGGCGGTGTCGCGTCCGTCGGTGTCACGTCCGTCCGGCGCCAGCCAGGCGCGTGCCGTGGCGAGCGCCGTGCCCACGTCCCGGGTACCGGTCGACACGCACAGGGTGTAGGCCAGATCGGCGATCCGCGACTCGGCGGCGGTCGCCGGGGCCGCCGTGAGGGTCTCGTACTCCTCGACGAGGCGGCGCAGCTCGGTGGGATGGGGCTTCAGCATGGGACTCGCTTTCCTGGACGGACGGTACGGAGCAAAAAGCGTCAGGCGGTGGGGCGGGCGCCGCCGCGGCTGGGGCGCTGGCCCAGCACGTCGGCGCGCACGCGCGCGCAGCTGCGGCTGATCAGGCGGGAGACGTGCATCTGGGAGATGCCCAGCCGGTCGGCGATCCGGCTCTGGGTCATGTCCTCGAAGAAACGCATGTAGAGGATGGCGCGCTCGCGCTCCGGCAGCCGCCGCAGCCCCTCCTTGGCGGACTCGCGGTCGACCACCACGTCGTAGGAGGAGTCGGACGCGCCGAGGGTGTCGGCGAGGCTGTAGCCGTCGTCGTCGGTGGAGAGCTCGGCGTCCAGGGACAGGGTGCTGAAGCTCTCCAGCGCCTCCATGCCGGCGGACACCTCCTCCTCGGTCAGCCCGGTGTGGGTGGCGATGTCCGCCACGGACGGCTCGGGGCTGCCGGGGTTCTGGGTGAGCTCGCGGCGGGCCACGCGCACCTTGTTGCGCAGCTCCTGGATCCGGCGGGGCACGCGCAGCGCCCACATGCGGTCCCGGAAGTGGCGCTTGACCTCGCCGGTGATGGTGGGGACGGCGTAGCTCTCGAAGGCCCCGCGGCTCGGGTCGAACCGGTCGATGGCCTTGACCAGGCCGAGGGCCGCGACCTGGCGCAGGTCCTCGATGGACTCGCCGCGGTCGCGGAAGCGGCCGGCGATCCGGTGGGCCATGGGCAGCCAGGCGGTGACGAGCTCGTCCCGGACGGCGTCCCGCTCGGGGCCGTCCTCGAGGCTCGCGAGGCGCGAGAAGAGCGTCGTGGTGTCGGGGGCGTCGTCGTGCCGCCGACGGGTCGCGGCGGCGGTCGTTCCGGAGGTACCGGGACGGGGGGCGGACGAGTCAATGAGCATGCGGATTCAGCTCCCGAACGGTGGTTTCAGGGATCTACCGCGGGGTGGTCGTCGCGGGACCGCACGGAGGGTCCCGGCGTGGTCGTACCACTCCCGCCGGCGCGCCTCCGGTCCGAAGCACGAACCTCCGATTGCCCCCGACCCGGTAGAACAAACTCCACTTCTTCGCGGAAATTGCCGGGGATGCGTGCGGGCGCCCGGGGCAGGTCTCAGACCAGGGAGACCAGGGCGGTGATCCGCTTGCCGCCGGTGGGCAGATCGGACACCCGGACATCGCGGGCGAGCCGGCACACGATGGGCCAGCCGTGGCCGCCCGGGCGGCGGCGCCCCTCCCCGTCGACGGCCGGTACGGCGACGGGCAGGGCGTCGCTGCGGTCGCTGACGGACAGCAGGACGCCGGGGCCGTCGACGTCGACCTCGAAGCCGGTGACTCCTCCGCCGTGCAGGATCGCGTTGGTGGTGAGCTCCGAGGCGACGAGCAGGGCGTCGGCGAGCGCCTCGGTGTCGCACGGGGTGCGGGTCGCCAGGCAGCGTTCGGCCACCGCCCGCAGCACGGCCTCGCGCACCTCGGCGGGCCGGGACGGGCACGGGCGACCGGCCGGCCGGTCGCCCCGCAGCGGGACAAGGGGTTCGGTGAGGTGATCCTCGCTCATAGGACGGCTCCCTGGTTCGGTGACAGGAACAGTGACGGATGGGATCGATGACGGAGGGGAGGGGAAATGCCTCGGACCTCCCTTTTCGGCTCACCTGTCACGGTTCAGGCAAACCTCCCGGACGTTTCCCGGCTGCCCGTGGTCGCCCGGCCCACCGCGGGTACCCGGGGCGCATGACCGATGTGGTGGACTCGGACGAACTGCTGCGGCGCATCCAGCGGGCACGGGCCTGGGCGGCACAGGAGGAGCGGTCCTGGCGGGCCCGGGGCGAGCGGCTGGGCCGGGAGGATCCGGGGGATCCCGGCGAGGCACGGGACGCCGGGATCCGTGCGGTGGCCTACGGAGTGGTGCTGCGGGTGCTGGACGAGATCCTGACGCCGGGCAGGCACGCCACGCCCGGCTGACGCGGACGTCCTGGGCGCGGGGCGCGGACGCGGCGGACAGAGGGCCGGTGGACCGCGGCGGATTGACGCCGAAGGCCCCGGGAACCCGCCGGCGCATGACTGTCGACCATCACCGGGCACCGGTTCTGGAAGCACTGGAGGAGTACCACCGCAGGGGACGGATGGGGTTCACGCCGCCGGGCCACAAGCAGGCGCGGGGAGCCGACCCGGCGGTGCGCGAGCTGCTCGGGGACGCCGTCTTCCTGGGCGACGTGCTGGCGACGGGCGGTCTGGACGACCGCCTCACCCGGGGCCGGGTGCTCCAGTCGGCGCAGGAGCTGATGGCCGACGCGGTGCACGCCGATCACACGTTCTTCAGCACATGCGGCAGCTCCCTGTCGGTGAAGGCGGCGATGCTGTCGGTCGCGGGGCCGCACGAGAAGCTGCTGATCGGGCGGGACGCCCACAAGTCGGTGGTGTCGGGGCTGATCCTGTCCGGTGTGCGGCCGGTGTGGGTGGAGCCGCGGTGGGACGCCGAGCGGCATGTGGCGCATCCGCCGTCGGCCGCGGGCTTCGAGGCGGCGTTCGAGGCCCATCCCGACGCGCGGGGCGCCCTGGTGACCAGTCCGACGCCGTACGGCGCGGCGGCGGCGCTCCGGGACATCGCCGAGGTGTGCCACCGGCGCGGGCGCCCGCTGATCGTGGACGAGGCGTGGGGCGCGCATCTGCCCTTCCACCCTGAGCTGCCGTCGTGGGCGATGGACGCGGGCGCGGACATCTGCGTGACCAGCATCCACAAGATGGGCAGCGGTCTGGAGCAGGGCTCCGTATTCCATCTGCAGGGGGATCTGGTGCCGCCGGCGGTGCTGGGCCAGCGCGCCGATCTGCTGGGCACGACCAGCCCCTCGGTGCTGATCTTCGCGGGTCTGGACGGCTGGCGGCGGCAGATGGCGCTGCGCGGCGCGGAGCTGATGGGGTCGGCGCTGGAGCTGGCGGGCGAGGTGCGAGCGGCCGTCGAGGAGATCGACGGGATGCACGTGGACGGCCGGGACGACTACTGCGGGCCGGGTCTCGGGGACGACTTCGACCCGCTGCCGTGCGTGATCGACCTGCGTGACCTGGGCATCACGGGCTACCGGGCGGCGGACTGGCTGCGTGAGCACCGGGCGATCGACGCCCACCTGGTCGACCATCGCCGCATCGGCGCGCAGATCACCCACGGCGACGACCGGGAGACCGCGGGCGAGCTGCTGTCGGCGCTGCGTGAGCTGCGGCGGGCGGCGCCCGGGCTGCGCGGGGGCCCGGAGGTGGCGGTGCCGGAGCCGGGTGAGCTGCGGATGGAGCAGGCGGTGCTGCCGCGGGACGCGTTCTTCGGTCCGGCCGAGGACGTGCCGGCGGAGAAGGCCGCCGGGCGGGTCGCGGCGGAGATGATCACGCCGTACCCGCCGGGCATTCCGGCGGTGCTGCCGGGCGAGCGGCTGACCGAGCCGGTGCTGCGCTATCTGCGGTCCGGTCTCGAGGCGGGGATGTATCTGCCGGACCCCGCGGAGCCGTCCCTGAAGACCGTGCGGGTCGTGGCGCAGGACACGTAGGACCCGATTACGCGAACCTCAGGTGAATGGTTTATCGTTCACTCATACGTGGTGCCGGAGTCGACGTGACTCCTCCGTCACCACCGCTTACGGCCCTGGCTGGTTTCCCCCGTCCAGCCAGGGCTTTTTCATGCCCGGACGCGGGCCGCCCACGAGGCGCACACCCCCCTCACGCAGCCGCCGCGTCCGCCGAGGTGCCCCGGACGGCGGCAGCGGCTGAAATGAGTAGGGAGGGAAAGCACCCGGACCGCACCCCGGCGAGAGGCCCCGTCCCATGACCAAAGCGATCAAACTCCTGACCGCCCTCCCCCACCAGCAGCGCGAGAGCCTGATGACGCTGGCCCGCGAGGTGCACTTCCCGGAGGACACCCGCATCTTCGAGGCCGGAGGCCACGCCGACCGCTTCTGGGTCATCCGCTCCGGCGCCGTCTCGCTGGACCAGCGGCTGAACGAGGTGCAGCGGACCACCGTCGCGGGGCTCGGCGCGGGCGACCTGCTGGGCTGGTCGTGGCTGTTCCCGCCGTACGAGTGGGACTTCGGCGCGGAGGCGTTCAGCCCGGTCCGTGCCTACGAGTTCGACGCGGCGGCCGTGCTGCGGCTGTGCGAGGCGGACACCGCCCTCGGGCTGTCGCTGGTCCGCTGCGTCGCCGAGGTGCTCGCGCACCGGCTGGAGATGACCCGCGGCCAGCTGATGGAGCAGTACGCGATGCGGCGCGGCGGGGTGCTGTAGAGCCTTCGTCGGATCAGGCCGGCCGTGAGCGCGCTGCGTCCTCGGCCGGCCCGAGCGGGGTCCGGTGCGGGCAGCTGCGAGGCGGAGGAGGGGGTCGACGTGATGGGGCCCCGCCCGCGCGAGCGCAGCCGAGCGTGGAGGAGTCGGCGAGACGACAACGCCGTTGGGGCCCCACGCCCGTTCAGGACAGAACGAGAGGCCCTGGCCGGCGCTCAGACGCGGTAGCGGCGCAGGGCCGGCATGGCGGCGGCCAGCGCCAGCATCACCACGACGACCAGGATCCCGCCGCCCGCGACGGCCGCGCGGGGACCGAAGGCGGACCCGGCGGTGCCGTGCAGGACGTCCGCGAGGCGGGGTCCGCCGGCCACGACGACGGTGAAGACGCCCTGCATGCGGCCGCGCATCTCGTCGGTCGCGGCGGACAGCAGGATCGCCCCGCGGAACACCATGGACACCATGTCGGCGACCCCGGCGAGGGCGAGGAAGGCGACCGCGAGCCACAGGCTGCCGCTGAGCCCGAACCCGGCGACGGCCAGCCCCCACACCACCACCGAGCCGATCACCATCCAGCCGTGCCGGCGCGCCCGGGAGAACGTGCCGGAGAACAGGCCGCCCAGCACCGCGCCGAGCGGGATCGCGGCGAACAGCAGGCCCAGCGCGAAGCCCTCCCCGTAGGGGGCGTAGGTCTCCGCGGCGAGCTGCGGGAACAGGGCGCGGGGCATGCCGAGGACCATGGCGACGATGTCGGCGAGGAACGACAGCAGCAGCACCGCGTGCCCGGAGATGTAGCGGAAGCCCTCCAGGACGCCGCGCAGCCCGGCGCTGCCGGCCTTGGCGGCGGTGAGCGGCGGCAGGGCGGGCAGCCGGTACACCGCCCAGACGGTGACGCACAGCGCGAGGGCGTCGATCAGGTACAGCTCGGCCAGCCCGATGACGGGGATGAGGGCGCCGGCGAGCAGCGGTCCGGCGATCTGGCCGGTCTGCATCACAGTGGAGCCGAGGGCGTTGGCGGCGGGCAGTTCGTCCGCGGGGACCAGGCGGGCGATGGAGGCGCTGCGGGCGGGCGCGTTCAGCCCCCAGAAGGCCTGCTGCAGGGCGAGCAGCAGCATCAAGGTCCAGACGGACTCCAATCCGGCGAAGGCCTGGATCCAGAACAGCAGCGAGGTGACCGCGATGCCGGTGTTGGTGAGCAGCAGCAGCTTGCGGCGGTCCATGCTGTCGGCGATCGCCCCGCCCCACAGCGCGAACACGATCAGCGGCAGCAGTCCGGCGAGGCTCGCGGCGCCGACCCAGGCGGAGGAGCCGGTGATGTCGTAGATCTGCTTGGGCACCGCGACGGCGGTGAGCTGGCTGCCGACCGCGGTGACGACGGTGGAGGCCCATAGCCTGCGGTAGGCGGGGCGGCGCAGCGGGCGGGTGTCCATGGCCCAGCGGCGCCAGCCGCGCGGTCCGTCCGCCTCCTGTTCCGCGTCGGGGATGCGGGGTTCGGTGCTGCTCTCGCTGGTGTCCACGACCGTCCTGGTTGCTGCGTACATCTACTTGGCCGGGACTCAGTGTGGCAGGCGCCCGGTCCGGCGCGTCCTCAGGCTCCCGCGACGAGCGTCACACCGAGCACGATCATGGTGACGGCCACCAGGGCGTCCAGCACCCGCCAGGCGGCGGGGCGGGCGAGGAAGCGGCCGAGCAGCCGCGCGCCGAAGCCGAGCGCGGCGAACCAGCACACGCTGGCCAGCGCGGCCCCGACGCCGAAGGTCCAGCGCGCCGGGCCGTGGTCGGCGGCGACCGAGCCGACCAGGAACACCGTGTCGAGGTAGACGTGCGGGTTGAGCCAGGTCAGGGCCAGGCAGGTGAGGACGGCCCGGCGGCGCGAGCCGGTCGCGCCGCCCGCCGTCTCCAGTCCCGTGCCGGCCGGGCGCACCACCCGGCGGGCGGCCAGGGCGCCGTAGCCGAGGAGGAAGGCGCCGCCGATCCAGCCCACCACCGTCAGCGCGGCGGGCCACGCCACCACGACCGCGCCGACGCCGCCCACGCCGAGGGCGATGAGGAGTGCGTCGGACAGGGCGCAGATGCCGACCACGGCGAGCACGGCGTCCCTGCGGACCCCTTGGCGCAGCACGAAGGCGTTCTGCGCGCCGATGGCGACGATCAGGGACAGTCCGGTGCCGAAACCGGCGAGGGCCGGGGCGAATGCGCTGGTCATGTCGGTGACGCTAGGCGGCGCGGCGAATTCAGGCCAGCTAAAGGATCTTACGTACCCTTAGCCGGTGTGATGGAAGACCTTCCGCTGGACCAGGTGCGGACGCTGCTCGCGGTGGTGGACGAGGGGACGTTCGACGCGGCGGCGGCCGCGTTGCACGTGACGCCCTCGGCGGTCAGCCAGCGGGTCAAGGCGCTGGAGCAGCGCACCGGGAGGGTGCTGCTGCTGCGCACCCGCCCGGTGCGGCCCACCGAGTCCGGCGAGGTTCTCGTACGGCTGGCCCGGCAGGTGGCCCGGCTGGAGCGGGACGCGTACGCGGAACTGGGGCTGAGCGATGCCGGGGAGCCGACGCGGGTGTCGGTCGCGGTCAACGCGGACTCGCTCGCCACCTGGTTCCTGGACGCCCTGGTCCGACTGCCGGCCCGGTCCCGGCTCTGCTTCGAACTGCGCCGGGAGGACGAGTCGCACACGGCGGCGCTGCTGCGCGAGGGCACGGTGATGGCCGCGGTGACCTCCTCCCCCGAACCGGTGCCGGGCTGCTCGGTGCGGCGCCTGGGGGCGATGCGCTACCTGCCGGTGGCGCACCCGGAGTTCGCCGCGGAGCTGCTGACGGAGCCGCTGGAGGAGTCGGTGGCGGCGGCGCCGGTGGTGGTCTTCGACCGGCGGGACGACTTCCAGGACCGGTTCGTGCGCCGGCTCACCGGGGGCCGCAGAGGGGCGGGCAGCCGGCGCCACCATGTGCCGACGTCGGAGGGGTTCGCCGAGGCGGTGGCGGCGGGCCTCGGCTGGGGCATGGTGCCGGAGGCGCAGGCGGTGCCGTTGCTGCGGGCGGGACGGGTCACGGTGTTCGCCCCGGACCGCGCGGTCGACGCGCCGCTGTACTGGCAGCAGTGGAAGCTGGACTCCCCCGCCCTCGCGGCGGTCGCCGACGCGGTCATGGCCGCGGCGGCCGGGGCTCTGCACCGCTGACCCGGAGGCCGGCCAGGTCCCGCTCCGCGCTGGCGAGCAGCATGTCCAGCGCCGTGGGGTAGGCGCTCTCGACCATGCGGGCGGCGAGCAGGGGGGCGGTCTCGGCGATGCGCGGATGGGTGGCGGCGGGCAGCCGGGCGTAGGTCGAGCGCCACATGTCCTCGTCGGCGCGCCGTGCCGCGTCCGGCAGCGCCAGGGAGGCGGCGTCGAGGGCGGCGAACGCCAGGGTGGTGTCGATGAAGGCCTGGTAGACGCGGACGGTGCCGGCGGGCGGGAAGCCCGCGGTGCGCAGCACGTCCAGCACCGCCTCGTCGGCGGCCAGTTCGTTCGCCCGGCCGGAGACGCGGCTCGCGGTGAGGACAGCCGCCTGCGGGTGGGAGACGTAGGCGGCGTGGATGCGCAGGCCGAGGGCGCGCAGGTCGTGGCGCCAGCGTCCGCTCCTGCGCCAGCCGTCCAGGGCCTGGCCGATCAGCGCGTCGCCGATGGCGAGGGTCAGGTCGTCCATGCCGCGGAAGTAGCGGTAGAGCGTGCTCGGGTCGCAGTCGAGGGCGAGGCCGAGGCGGCGGGCGGTGAGGCCCGCGCTGCCGTGCTCCCGGAGCAGCCGCAGCGCGGCGTCGACGATCAGCCGCTCCGACAGCACGACTCCGCTCCTGGTCGGCCTGCGGCGCCGCCGCCGCTCCTCGGGCACCACCCGCTTGGCCATGTCCCCGCTCCTCCGGTCTTATGCCAACGCCATTGACCTTACGTCCCGGCACGGCGTTCCATCACGGCAGGGGCCCCGCAGGACATCCCGGATCCGTCGCGGATCCATGACGAGGAAAGGGAGTGCTCCGTCATGCGCGTACTGCTGGTAGGAGCGGGCGGTGTGGGGACCGCGGTCACCCGGATCGCGGCCCGGCGGCCGTTCTTCGAGCTGATGGTGGTGGCCGACCACGACCTCGCCCGGGCGGAGGCGGCGGTCACGGCGCGCGGCCCGGACGGCGACCGGTTCCGCGCCGAGCGGGTCGACGCCGGTGACGAGGCGCAGGTGACGGCGCTGCTGGAGCGGCACGGCTGTGACGTGCTGCTGAACGCCACCGACCCCCGGTTCGTGATGCCGCTGTTCCGCGCGGCGCGGACGGGCGGCGCCACGTATGCCGACATGGCGATGTCGCTGTCCCGTCCGCACGGCGAGCGGCCGTACCAGGAGTGCGGGGTGAAGCTGGGCGACGAGCAGTTCGCGCAGGCCGCCGAGTGGGAGAGGGCCGGGCTGCTGGCGCTGGTGGGCATGGGCGTGGAGCCGGGCCTGTCGGACGTGTTCGCCCGGTACGCGGCGGACGAGCTCTTCGACGAGATCGAGGAGATCGGCGTCCGCGACGGCGCGAACCTGACGGTGGACGGCTACGACTTCGCGCCGTCGTTCAGCATCTGGACCACCATCGAGGAGTGCCTCAACCCGCCCGTGGTCTACGAGCGGGACCGCGGCTGGTTCACCACCGAACCCTTCAGCGAGCCCGAGGTGTTCGACTTCCCCGAGGGCATCGGCCCGGTGGAGTGCGTGAACGTGGAGCACGAGGAGGTGCTGCTGGTGCCCCGCTGGGTGGACGCCCGCCGGGTCACCTTCAAGTACGGCCTGGGCCGCGCGTTCACCGACACCCTCCGCACGCTGCACCTGCTGGGCCTGGACCGCACCGAGCCGGTGACCGTGCCCGGCCCCGACGGCCCCGTGAAGGTCTCCCCGCGGGACGTCGTCGCGGCCTGCCTGCCCGACCCGGCGACCCTCGGCGACCGGATGCACGGCAAGACCTGCGCGGGCACCTGGGTGCGGGGCACCAAGGACGGTGCGCCGCGCGAGGTGTACCTGTACCACGTGGTCGACAACCAGTGGTCGATGAGCGAGTACGGCTGCCAGGCGGTGGTGTGGCAGACGGCCGTCAACCCGGTCGTCGCGCTCGAACTGCTGGCGACGGGCGCCTGGTCCGGGACGGGTGTGCTCGGCCCGGAGGCGTTCCCGGCCCGGCCGTTCCTCGACCTGCTCACTGCCTACGGTTCGCCGTGGGGGCTGCGCGAGCAGTGACCGTTTCCGCGCGGATCGCCCAGTTTCACCGCCACTTGACAGGTCACCCGAAAGAGAGCAAGGCACCCGGACGGGTGCGCACCGACTTCGGACGCAGGTGACTTTCGATGGACAACTGGCGGCACGGCGCGGCCTGCCGGACCGAGGACCCCGAGCTGTTCTTCCCGATCGGCACCTCCGGGCCGTCCCTCTTGCAGACCGAGCAGGCCAAGGCGGTCTGCCGGCGCTGCCCCGTGCGGGAGCAGTGCCTGGAGTGGGCCCTGGAGACCGGGCAGTCCATCGGCGTGTGGGGCGGCACGAGCGAGACGGAACGCCGCGCGCTCAAGCGGCGCATCGCGGCCCGCCGTTCGTCGGGCAGGGCCTGACGGACGCGGCGGGCGGTGCGGGAGTGACGGCGAGCGCGTGAACCGCGCGCGGGCCCCGGGCGGACGGCCCGGCGGCCAGCGGGCGGCACGGCGCAGTGGCCCCCAGGGATGCTCCTGGCGGGCCACTTCCGTGTGCGCCTCCTCGATCACCGCGTCGGCGATCCAGCAGAGCGGGCGCACATCGGTGACCAGCGGCTCGTTGTCCGGGCCCCGGCCCGCCTCACGTCCCCTCAGCACCCAGGGCCGGATGCCGGCGCCCTTCTCGTGCGGCAGGTGCTCGTAGTCGTAGAGCCGACGCGCCACCCACAGGGCCGGTGACCGGTCCTGCCACCACTCCTCCACGTCGAGCGGGTTCGCGGACAGGCCAGGCATGGCCACGCCGGTGAGGTCGTCGATGCTGGACACCGCGTGCAGGTCGATCGCCGGTCCTCTGGACCAGCGGACGTACAGTCCCCGGTCGCGCTCCACCAGTGCGGTGAGCTCGGCGAGCGTGCCGACGACCGGCAGGTCGTCCGTGGCCTCCATCCGTCACCTCCCCGTCGCGGTCTCCGGCGGACCCAGTACCCGGCTCCGGCCGGGGGAATGCGGCCGTCCCGCTCATCGTGCCCGGTCCCGTGCGCCGCAGTAGGCTCGCAGCGGTCGAGGTGGAAGGGAGCCGGCATGAGCGTGCGGGTGCGTCGCGTGTACGAGCCGCCCGAGCCCGACGACGGGGTGCGGGTCCTCGTCGACCGGCTGTGGCCGCGCGGTCTCGCCAAGGACGCGGCCCGGGTCGACGAGTGGCCGAAGGGACTCACCCCCTCCACCGAGCTGCGCCGCTGGTACCACGGCTGCGAGGAGACCCTCGCCTCCTTCGAGGAGTTCCGTGAGCGCTACGAGGCGGAGCTGGCCGCCCCGGAGGCGGCGGACCTGCTGGAGCGGGTGCGGCAGCTGGCCGGGAAGGGCACCGTGACCCTGCTGACCGCCTCCAAGCAGCCGGGAACCAGTCACGCGGAGGTGCTGGCCCGGCTGCTCGACGACCGATCGGCCCGCTCGGACCGTTGACGCCTCAGGCCGTCTGCGCGGCCGCCGCCCGGCCCGCCGCGCGCCCCGAGAAGAGGCAGCCGCCGAGGAAGGTGCCCTCCAGCGCGTTGTAGCCGTGGACGCCTCCGCCGCCGAAGCCCGCGACCTCCCCGGCCGCGTACAGACCCTCGACCGGGCTGCCGTCGGCGCCCAGTGCCCGGGAGTCCAGGTCGGTCTGGATGCCGCCGAGCGTCTTGCGGGTGAGGATGTGCAGCTTCACGCCGATCAGCGGGCCCGCCGCCGGGTCGAGGAGACGGTGCGGGGTGGCGACCCGGCCGAGGCGGTCGCCGATGTAGCGGCGGGCGTTGCGGATGCCCTGCACCTGGGCGTCCTTGCTGTAGGGGTTGGCGAGCTGGAGGTCGCGCGCCTCGATCTGGCGGCGGACGAGGGCCGCGTCGAGCAGCGGCTCGTCGGTGAGGGCGTTCATCTTGTCGACGAGTTCCTCGAGGGTGGCGGCGGTGACGAAGTCGGCTCCGTTGCGCAGGAAGGCGTCGACCGGGCCGGGGGCGCCCTTGCCGAGGATGCGTTCGCGCAGGAAGCCGGCGCGGTCCTTGGCGGTGATGTCCGGGTTCTGCTCGGAGCCGGAGAGCGCGAACTCCTTCTCGACGATCTTCTGGGTGAGGATGAACCAGGAGTGGTCGTAGGGGGCGATGTCCTCGGTGGTGCGCAGGTGCTTCAGCGTGCCGAGGGTGTCGTAGCCGGGCAGGCAGGGCTCGGGCAGCCGGCGGCCCAGCGCGTCGAACCACAGGGAGGACGGGCCGGGCAGGATGCGGATGCCGTGGCCGGGCCAGACCGGGTCCCAGTTCCGGATGCCCTCGGTGTAGTGCCACATGCGGTCGCGGTTGACCAGCCGCGCCCCGGCGCGGGCGCTGATGTCGAGCATCCGCCCGTCGACGTAGGCGGGGACCCCGGTGACCATCTCGCGCGGCGGGGTGCCCAGCCGCTCCGGCCAGTACCGGCGGACGATGTCGTGGTCGGCGCCGATGCCGCCGCTGGTGACGATCACGGCCTGGGCGGTCAGCTCGAACTCGCCGACGACCTCGCGGCTGGAGGCGACGCCGCGGGGCGCGTGGTCCTCGGCCAGCACGGTGCCGCGCACCCCGCGCACGGCGCCGTTCTCCACGACCAGCTCGTCGACGCGGTGGCGGTGGTGGAAGGTGAGCAGTCCGTCACGCGAGGCCTCGCGGGCGTACCGGGCGAACGGGGCGACGACGCCGGTGCCGGTGCCCCAGGCGATGTGGAAGCGGGGCACGGAGTTGCCGTGGCCGCCGGCGCGCAGGTCGCCGCGCTCGGCCCAGCCGACGGTGGGCAGGAAGGTGATGCCGTGGCCGTCCAGCCAGGGCCGCTTCTCCCCGGCCGCCCACTCGACGTAGGCGCGCGCCCAGCGCTTCGCCCAGCTGTCCTCGTCGTCGAGCCGGTCGAAGGCGGCGCTACCCTGCCAGTCGTTCCAGGCCAGCTCGAAGGAATCCTTGACGCCGAGGCGGCGCTGCTCGGGCGAGCCCACCAGGAACAGCCCGCCGAACGACCAGTAGGCCTGGCCGCCGAGGTTGGCGGCGTTCTCCTGGTCGACCAGGGCGACCCTGCGGCCCTTGGCGGTCAGTTCATGGGCCGCGACGAGGCCCGCGAGGCCCGCTCCGACGACGATGACGTCGGCATCCATGGCGACCGTCCCTTCCTTCTGCGTGCGGAGGCTGTCATCCGGGGCTTCCGCCGGTGAGCAGCGCGGTGAGCAGTTGTTTCAGCCAGGCCCGGGCGCGCTCGACGTCCCGGTCCAGCAGCAGTTGGGTGGTGACGCCGTCGTAGGCGGCGACCACGGCGTGCGCGGCGCCCTCGGCGTCGCCCAGCACGGCGGGCAGCGGGGTGTGGCCGCGGGCCCGCTCCAGCCGGTCGGCGATCGCCCGCCGCAGCCGGGCCCGGTGGTCCAGGAGCGTGTGCGCCACGCGGGGGTCGCGGGCGGCGTGCACCAGGAAGTCGGTCTTCACCAGCAGCCAGTCGCGGTCGAGCAACAGCACCTCGGCGACCCGGTCCACGGCGGCGGCCACGTCGAGGGCGGGGCCGCCGGTGGCGAGGGCGCCGGAGACCTGCTCCGCGATCAGGCCGGCGCGCTGGGCGTAGAGCGCGAAGAACATCTCGTCCAGGCCGGCGAAGTTGGAGTAGAAGGCGCCGCGGGTGTAGCCGGCGGCGTCGCAGATCTCCTCGATGGAGACGTGCCCGAAGCCCTTGGCCGCGAACACGGTGAAGGCGGCGTCCAGCAGGTGGGCGCGGGTGCGCAGCCGGCGCGCGGTGACGCGCCCGGTGCCGGTGTCCGCCATGCCCGCCCCTTCCGCCGTCGGCCGATACGGGAACGTATCCGATACACCGGTGTATCGAACAGCCCCCGGAGCAGGGCAATCGCAGAGCGCCGCTCGCTCTAGAACGCATTTTCGATTAGGGGTACGCTGGTCCCATGAGCACGCACCACCTCCCGGCGCTCCAGAGCTCGCTCTTCGACCAGGACGACGAGCTGCGGCTCGGCCCGCTCGACGGCGTCCGCCGCACCGAACTGGGCCGGGGCGCCTGGATCGACCTGCTGCCCGGCTGGCTGCACGGCTCCGACGCGCTCTTCGACCACCTGGCCGCCGAGGTCCCCTGGCGGGCCGAGCGGCGCCAGATGTACGACCAGGTCGTCTCCGTGCCCCGGCTGCTGGCGTACTACGGCGCCGGCGCCCCGCTCCCCCACCCGGTCCTCGCCGAGGCCCGCGACGCGCTGAGCGCCCACTACGCGAAGGAGCTGGGCGAGCCGTTCGCCACGGCCGGGCTCTGCTACTACCGCGACGGCCGGGACAGCGTCGCCTGGCACGGCGACCGGATCGGCCGGGGCGCCCGCGAGGACACCATGGTCGCCATCCTCTCCGTGGGCACGCCCCGCGACCTGCTGCTGCGGCCCATGGGCGGCGGCGGGACCGTGCGCCGGCCGCTGGGCCACGGCGACCTGATCGTGATGGGCGGCTCCTGCCAGCGCACCTGGGAGCACTGCGTGCCCAAGAGCACCCGGGCCGCCGGGCCGCGCGTCTCCGTCCAGTTCCGCCCGCGCGGGGTGAACTGAGGGCGGCGGGGCCGGACCCCGCCCGCGCCCGCCCTCCGGTCTGCTTTGCTGTGCTCGTCCATCCGGTACGAAGCACGACACACGAGGCGGTCATGAAGGCAACGGTGCGGCAGGTGGCGGACGGCACCTATCTGGTGCACGGCACAAGCGTGAACTGGGTGATCCTCACCGAGGGGGACGCCGTCACACTGATCGACACCGGCTACCCCGGCGACCGTGAGGGGCTGCTCGGCTCGCTGGCGGAGGTGGGCGCCGCGCCGGAGGCGGTGGCGGCCGTGCTGGTCACCCACGCGCACAACGACCACCTCGGTTCCGCCGAGTTCCTCAGCGCGAGGTACGGCACCCCCGTGTACACGCACAAGGAGGAAGTGCCGCACGCCCGGCGGGACTTCCTGCACCAGGTGACCGTGGGGCGGGTGCTGCGCAACGGCTGGCGTCCCGGCGTGCTGCCGTGGGCCGCGCACGCCCTGCGCGCCGGCGGCACGGCGGACGTGGCGGTCACCTCGCCCGAGCCGTTCCCCACGTCCGGCGACGGCCGGCAGCTCGACCTGCCGGGCCGGCCCGTGCCCGTGCACACCCCCGGCCACACCGCCGGGCACTGCGCCTACCACCTCCCGCACGTCGGGGCGGTGGTGTCCGGCGACGCCCTGGTCAGCGGGCATCCGGTCTCCCGTGTGCGGGGCCCGCAGATGCTGACCGACATGTTCCACCGCGAACGCGCCACCGCGGTGCGGTCGCTGGACGTGCTGGCCGGGCTGGACGGCGACCTGCTGCTGCCCGGGCACGGCCCGGTGCACGAGGGTCCGGTACGGGACGCCGCCCTGCTCGCCCGGGAGCGCGCGCAATAGGCTGAGGTGACGATCACCTTCGAGACGAGGACGCCGCCGCCATGGCACTGCAGATCAACGCCACCAACCCGGAGCACCCCGCGCTCCTGTTGGAACTGCCGTGGCACCTGCCGCTGGAGGAGTGGCCCGAGAAGTACCTGGTGCCGCTGCCGCGCGGCATCTCCCGGCACGTGGTGCGCTACGCCCGGGCCGGCGACGAGGTGATCGCGGTGAAGGAGCTGGCCCAGCGCCCGGCGCTGCGCGAGTACGAGCTGCTGCGTGACCTGGACCGGATCGGCATCCCCGCGGTCGACCCGCTCGCCGTGGTGACCGGCCGCACCGACCCGGGCGGGGAGCCGCTGGAGAGCGTCCTGATCACCCGGCACCTCGGCGGCTCGATGCCGTACCGGTCCATGTTCGAGACGACGATGCGCCCGGCCACCATGCACCGGCTGATGGACGCGCTCGCCGTGCTGCTGGTGCGGCTGCACCTGGCCGGCTTCGCCTGGGGCGACTGCTCGCTGTCCAACACGCTGTTCCGGCGCGACGCGGGCGCCTTCGCCGCCTATCTGGTGGACGCCGAGACCGGCGACCTGCACCCCGAACTGACGCGCGGCCAGCGGGAGTACGACCTGGACCTGGCGCGGGTCAACATCAGCGGCGAGCTGCTGGACCTGGAGGCGTCCGGCGCCCTGCACCCCTCCGTCGACCCGATCGACTTCGGCACCGAGATCTGCGCCCGCTACCAGGGCCTGTGGCAGGAGCTGACCCGCACCTCGGTCTACCCGGCCGGCAAGCACCACTACATCGAGCGCCGCATCCGCCGCCTGAACGAACTCGGCTTCGACGTGGCCGAGATGCAGATCGAGCACGCCTCCCACGGCGACACGGTGACCTTCGTGCCGAAGGTCGTGGACGCCGGGCACCACCAGCGCCAGCTGCTGCGGCTGACCGGCCTGGACACCGAGGAGAACCAGGCCAGGCGGCTGCTCAACGACCTGGAGAGCTGGATGGCCACCCAGGACGACTACGCGCCCGGCGATCCCCTCGGCGCCCGCCCGGAGGTCCTCGCCCACCGCTGGGTGCGCGAGGTGTTCCGGCCCACCGTCCGCTCCGTGCCGCCCGAGCTGCGCGGGCAGATGGACCCCGCGCAGATCTACCACGAGCTGCTGGAGCACCGCTGGTACCTGTCCGAGCGGGCCCAGCACGACATCGGCCTGGAGACGGCCGTCGAGGACTACATCCGCAAGGTCCTGCCGAAGCGGCGGGAGCCGCTGCGGCCCGCGGAGGAGGAGTAGCCGCACCCCGCCCCGGGTCAGGCGGGCGGGACCACCGCCACCGGGCAGTCCGCGTGGTGCAGCACGCCGCCCGCCACCGAGCCGATCCG